>NZ_LIQT01000293.1 GCF_001418415.1 Streptomyces hirsutus | reverse complement strand
TCCCGGAAGTCCAGGCCCTCTTCACCACCCCTACCCTCCCCGCCAAGACCAACCTCCTCCTGCGCTGGACCGACGCCGACGGAGCAGCGGCCCGCTACCTGCCGGTCCCCAATCCGCTGGCGGCGACATAGGCGCACGCGGCTCCGGGTCCTGTGTCCGGTTCCTGCGAGTCGGGCGAGAGTCGATCAGAGCAGATCAGCTGGCCCGCACCGCTTGTCTCGCTGTCCCGTTCGGCAGTGGGCGCCCACGGCTCGAGAAACGGGGCGCCGACGCGGAGGCCGAGGCAGGGATCGGCGTGCCGAGGCGGGGTGTTGCGCTCATATAATCAGCCGTGATCTCGCTCGGTGGGAGCGTCCGATCAAGTATGGGCGATCACCGGCTCAGCCGTGAGGGTGGGAGCCCGCCGGTGACGGTGAGGTCCGCGGAGGAGGGCGCCTCGTCGAAGGCACCCGCTGCCGGACCCATGGGTGGCCCGCCACGCCTGTCTCGATCACTTCAGGAGCTCGCCGGTGTCACAGTTCTTCTTCCTCCTCACCGTCCTGCTGGCGTTGCTCCTTGTGGCCGGTGGTGCGTTCGCCCTCGTCACCGGACGGGTCAGCGCCTTCTGGGTCCGCCGACCCGTGCACCCGCAATGGTGGGGTGCCAGCTTGCTGGTCATGGGTCTTGCCGTGGGCATGGTGAGACTCACGAACCTGACCGTCTTCATGGTGTTGTTCCTGTGTGCTCTGATCCTTCAGGGATTCGCCTTCGGCATCGACGGAGTGCGCAAGTAGCCCAGTGGTGAAGGTCGTTGCCGATGAGGGGCGAGAAGGGAACGCAAGCAAAAGTGTCAGGCCGGGGAACACCCGGAGTCACTACGGACGTTGACCGTCGCATGACTGAAGACCGCCCGGGGCCACGCCCGTTGTCCGACGAAGCCCTCTCCCGCCTGCTCGGCGCACAGCAGTTCGGCACCCTCGCCACCGTGAAGAGCAGCGGCCACCCGCATCTGACCACCATGGCCTACAGCTGGGACGCCGAGGCCCGTGTCGTGCGGTTCTCGACGACGGCCGACCGCGCCAAACCCAAGCACCTGCGGCGCGATCCCCGTGCGGCGCTGCATGTGCGGGGTGGCGACGTGTGGTCGTTCGCCGTCGCGGAGGGCGAGGCGGAGGTCTCCGAGGTCACGACGGTCCCCGGCGACGCGGTGGGGCGGGAACTGCTCGCGCTGGTTCCGGAGGCCGCGAAGCCGGAGGACGAAGCCGCGTTCCTGGAGCAACTGGTCGCCGAACGCCGGGTGGTCGTCCGGCTGAAGGTGGACCGGCTGTACGGAACGGCGCTCGACATCGCCGGGTAGGCGGGCCGGGAAACCGGTACCTATCCCGCTTCGTGCAGACGGTCGAGGCGTTCGAGGTGGGCCGGGGTCAGCTCGAGCCGTTCCGCGGCGACGTTCTCCTCCAGGTGGTCGATCCGGGCGGTGCCGGGGATCGGGAGGAGCACCGGTGAGTGGCCGAGGAGCCAGGCCAGCGCGACCTGTGTGGGGGTGGCGTCGAGCTCGGCCGCGACGGCGGCGATCCCGGCCGTCGCCCCCGCTTCGCCCCAGGCGACGGGACGCCACGGCAGGAACGCGATGCCCGCCGCCTCGCAGGCCGCGAGCACGGGCTCGTACTCACGGTCGAGCAGGCTGTACCGGTTCTGCACGCTCGCGATGTCGACGATCTCCCGCGCCCGGCCGAGTTCGTCGACGGTGACCTCGGACAGCCCGATCCTGCCGATCTTCCCCTCGGTCCGCAGGTCCCGCAGGGTGCCCACCTGGTCGGCGAGCGGTGTGGCGGGATCGATGCGGTGCAGTTGGAGCAGTTCGATCCGCTCCACGCGCAGCCGCCGCAGGGCCTGGTCGACCTGGTCGCGCAGGAGAGCCGGCCGCCCGTCGAGCTTCCACTCGCCCCCGGGACCGGTGCGGGCGACCCCGACCTTGGTGGTGATCAGCAGATCATCGGGGTAGGGGTGCAGGGCCTCGGCCAGGAGTTCCTCGTTGGCTCCGCCGCCGTACAGATGCGCGGTGTCGATGAGCGTGACGCCCAGCTCGACGGCCCGCCGGGCGACCGCGAGCGCGCCCGCGCGGGCCGGCCCCGGGTCCGTCGACAGGCGCATGGCTCCGAACCCCAGCCGCCGTACGCCCAGATCTCCGCCGATACGGAACTCGGTCGATGTCATTGCAGCACGGTCTCTCCCCCCCGCCCAAGGGGAAACGCTAGCAGCGCAGTTGGCCGATGGCCCGGCCTTTTACGCCTCTTGCGCCTCGGACGCTACTCGGCGGGCGTCGCCCCCAGCAGGCGCTCGGCGAGGGCCTCCGCCTCGCGGGTCTTCGGCGCGTTGAAGAACAGCACCCTGCCGACGACCGGGTCGCCGGTGTAGTAGCGCTCGTAGAGTGCCTGGCGGGCGGCGAACGGGCTGCAGGTCATGTCCCAGACCATCCGCATCACCCGGAGGCGTCGCTCGGCACCGACCCCCGGGCCGTGGACGTACTTCTCCACGAGGTGGCCGATCTCCTCGTGCCGCAGCTCGCCCTCGGTCATCACGATCGCGCCGCTGCCCGCGACCAGCCGGAGCACCTCGACCGCCCTGGCGATCGCGTGCGGGAAGAAGAACGTCAGCGCCGCGATGCCGACCCGCGACTCCTCGCCCGGGCAGCCGTGTCCGCGCCGCACCGATCCGGGGTCGCGCCGCTCGCCGATCCGGCGGCTCAGGTCGACCGCGGCCCCGTCGAGGATGCCCTCGGCGACGTTCAACAGGCCCATGACCTCCCCGAGTTCCTCCTGATAGCGCGGCGAGGTCGCCCGGCCCGTGGTCCGCGCGGCCACGGTGGCGAGCCCGGCCAGGAACTTCAGTTTGGAGGTGCTGCGCGCCGCGCCCTGGAGCGGGCCGTAGCCGACCGCGTTGCGCACCACGTTGTTGTACGCGTCCAGGTCGCCGGCGACGACGACCCGGTCCTCGGGGACGAAGACGTCGTCGAAGACGAGGATCGCGTCGCCCTCGTCGAACCGGCCGCTCAGCGGGGTGTCGAAGAGACCGTCCCCACGGTCGTACGCCTGCCGGCAGACGATCTTGAGGCCGGGCGCGTCGAGCGGAAGCGTGCAGACCAGGGCGTAGTCCTCCTGGCCGGGCCGGCGCGGCACGTACGGGCCGACGAAGACCTCGTCGGCCACCGGGGCGAGGGTGGACAGCAGACGGGCGCCCCGGATCACGATGCCGTCCTCGCGACGCTCCACGATCCGCACCGCCTCCGGCGGGGCGTCCTGCGTCGAGCGGTCGCTCTGCGGGTCCACCAGCGTATGGGTGACCGCGAGGTCCTCCTGGCGCAGCCGCGCGAGGTAGGCCCCCATCCGGGCCGCCTCCTCGTGCTTGCCGACGTGCTCGAGGCTGCTTCGGACGTCGAGCAGGTAGGCGTTCATGAAGTCGGGGAGCCGGCCCATCATGCCGTAGGTCAGCTCGGTCCTGAGCCGGTCGCAGCGCAGCCTGGCCAGGACGTCCTCGTGGGTCCGCGCCTCGAGCAGGGTGGTGCTGTGGGCTTCCCCGGTCGCGCCGTCCCACACCGTCAGGACGTCGGCGAACTCCGGGTCCAGCTGGGCGTCGTAGAGCCCGGCGAGCGTCGTGAGCACGCCCTGGAAGGCGGGGTGGGCGGTGACGTCGTCGACCCGCTCACCGTTGATGTACAGGCTGCGCCCGTCTCTCAGACCCTCCAGGTACGCGGCACCCGAACGAAGTCCCATGTCGTCACTCCTTGTGCTGAGGCTTGGCGAGTGCGTCCGAGCGGGACGCGACGTGGTGGCCCGGCTCCCGGGTCACGGAGCAGGGGAGCCGGGGAGCAGGGGGAACGGCCGCCGGACCGTCGCGGTGACGGTCCGGCCGGTGGAGCGGAGGCCGAGCGGAGGTCAGCGGCCGAGCAGGAAGTCGAGCTGGATCCGGTTGAAGGTCTCGGTCTGCTCGTACTGGGGCCAGTGGCCCGCGTTCTCGATCACCGCGAGCCGGCCCCGCGGGATCAGGTCCGCGATCCGGCGCCCCTCGTCCACCGGACCCGACGGGTCCTTGGTGGTCCACACGACCAGCGCCTCCGCCTCGATGGCGCGCAGGTCGTCGTCGCTGAGCATGTTGCGCCGCCGGGTCTCCAGGTCCTGCAGCGCCATGTTCATCCGGCAGGCCGTCCTCCAGTCCGGCTGTTCGAAGATCGCCTGCCGGGTCCTGATCAGATCGTCGGTGACCATCGACGGGTCGGCCATCAGCCATTCCAGACGGGCCTTGACCCGCTCCCAGGAGGGGTCCTCGGCGGCCTGCGTCGACAGGGTCAGCAGCCGCTCCATCACCTGGGGGTTCGCCATCGTGCCCCCCATCGTGTTGAGCACGATCCGCTCGGTGCGCCCGGGGTGCAGCTGCGCGAACCGCGCGGTCACCCAGCCCCCCAGTGACTCCCCGCTGAAGTACGCGCTCTCGTGACCCAGTGCGTCCAGCACCCGGTGGACCTGGTCGAGGTAGTGCGGGATCTCCAGCGGGTGCTCGGGCTTGGTCGAGTAGCCGTGGCCGATGAAGTCGATCGCGTAGCAGTTGAAGTGCTCCGCGTGCGCGGCCAGGTTCCGCACGTACGCCTCGGCGTGCCCGGTGATCCCGTGCAGCATCAGCAGCAGCGGCTTGTCCGGACTGCCCGACTGCAGGAACCGGGTCCGGTACGGCCCCGTCTCCAGGTATCCCTGACGGAACTCGACCTGTGCCAGGTCCGACCACACGCTCGTGTACGTCATCATCTTCTCCTTGGAACTCGGGTCTCGGCCGGGCCCGGACCGGCTCGTGGGCTCGGGGCGGAGGCCGGGCTCAGGCTGCGACCGGGCCGGCCGGGTGCTCGGCGAGGAAGCCGAGGACCAGCCGGGTGAACTCCGCGGCCCGCTCGTACGGCACCCACAGGCCGGTGCGCTTGAACAGGTGCAGCTGGGCGTCGGGGATCTGCTTGAGCAGGAAGAGGGCGTTGTCGAAGCCCTGCACCCGGTTCTCGGTGCCCCAGACGATCAGCGTCGGCACCTTGATCCGGCCCAGCTCCTGCCACAGCGGCTCGGCCGGCACGCCCGCCGATTCGGCGCCGGCCCGGCGCTCCTCGCCGCCGGCGACCGACTCCAGGTACCGCTCCTCGACGAGTTCGTCGGTGACCAGCCCCGGGTCGAACATCATCATCCGCAGGTAGGCGCGCATTTTTTCCCGCGACGGGCCCTCGCCCGCGTAGTAGGAGCGGATCGCCTTCTGGCCCTCGGACGGCATCGTGCTGAACAGGGGGACACCGCCGGCGCTGGAGACCAGGACCAGGCGGTCCACGCGGTCGGCGTGGTGCAGGGCCATCGCGAGCGCGACCGCGCCGCCGGTGGCCAGACCGACCACGCTCGCCCGCTCGACGCCCAGCTCGGAGAGCATCGCGGCGAACACGTCGGCGTAGGGCCGGTACTTGCCGCCGGACAGCTCGATGGCGTCGGAACGGCCGTAACCGGGCAGGTCGACGACCAGGACCCGGGCGCGCCGGGACAGCTCGGCGATGTTGGTGCCGAAGTTGCCCCAGCCCGACGCCCCGGGCGCCCCGCCGTGGACGCACAGCAGGACCTCCGGGCCGGTGCCCGCCTCGTGGTAGTGGATGCGGGTGCCGCCGACCGTGACGAACCGGGAGGTGGACTCGCGGGTGAGCGGCTCGTGGACGGGCTGCTCGCGGGTGCCGGTCGTCATCAGACCTTCACCGCCGCCGGCATCTCGCCGCCGAAGTAGTTCATGCCGTAGGCCTGGTACAGCGGACCCGCGTAGTTCTGCACGTGGTGCAGGGCGCTCTGGCAGTCCCGCCACATCCGCTGCATCGGGTTCTTCGCGTGCAGCTGGGAGCCGCCGCTGACCTTGAAGATCTCGTCGGCGGCCGCGGCCGCGCGGTGCGAGGCGGAGACCTGGTTGCGGCGGATCTCGGCACGCTCGGACAGGGTGAGGAGCCGTCCGGAGGAGACGATGTCGAACGCCCGGTCCATGTCGTGCAGGACGTGGCCGATGCTGGCGTCGATGTCGGCGGCCGCCGGAGCCAGCACGGAGAGCTGGAACGGGTCGCGGCTGGCGGAGCCGAACCGGCTGCTGCGCTCCCGGGTCCACTTGACGTACGCGGCCAGGGTGCCCTGGGCCAGCGCGATCGTCGCCGTGGTGACCGCGCCGGAGAAGACCACGTTGCGCGGCATCGAGTACAGCGGCGCGTCCCGGCCCGCGATCGACCCGGCGCTGCCGTCGGTGACCGGGTTGGTCCGGATCAGCCGGTGCTCCGGCACGAAGGCGTCCTTGACGACGATGTCCTTGCTGCCCGTGCCGCGCAGCCCGATGACGTCCCAGGACTCGTGCAGGATCTCGTAGTCGCTGCGCGGGATGACGAAGTGGATCGTCTCCCGGTCGGTGACGTCGCCCTCCTGGTCGGTGATCAGGCCGCCGATCATCACCCACTGGCAGTGGTCGGTGCCCGAGGAGAACGGCCAGCGGCCGTTGAAGACGTAGCCGCCCTCCACCGGCCGCGCCCGGCCCATCGGGGCGTACGGCGAGGCCACCCAGGTGTCGGGGTCCTCGCCCCAGATCTCGCGCTGCATCCGCGGATCGCCCTGGGCGAGCTCGTGCGGGTGCACACCCACCACACCGGTGATCCAGCCGGCCGCGCCGTTGCGCTGCCCGATCTCGTAGGCGGTGCGCAGGAACTCGGTCGGATGGGACTCGAAGCCGCCGAAGTCGCGGGGCTGGAGCATCCGGATCACACCGGACTCGCGCAGCACGGCAGCGACCTCGTCGCTGACCCGGCCGAGCTCCTCGGACACGGGTCCGTCGCTCTCCAGCAGCTCGGCGTGTTCCATCACGCGGTCAAGCACGGCGTTCATGGCGCCTTCCTCTCTGGTGGGGCAGTCGGGTCAGTGGTGGTCGACGGAGTGGTGGCCCCAGAAGTGCGCGGTGTCGTACCGCGTGGGTGTCCACGTCTCGTCGTCGATCTTGATGCCGCCGGTGCCGAACTCGAGCCCCACGCCGGACGGGGTCAGCAGGTAGAAGCTGACCATCCGGTCGTTGCTGTGCCGGCCGAACGTCTTCAGCAGTCGGTGCGGCTCGTCCTCGATGTGCTCCATCGCCCGGCCGATCACGTCGAGGTCGGTGACCTCGAGCATGAAGTGCCCCACGCCCAGCGGGCGGCCCCCCACCTGCGGGGTGAAGGCGAAGGAGTGGTGGCGGGGGTTGCAGTGCAGAAACGTTGCTGCAAGGTCCGGGGCGAGGTCGATGTGGTCGGAGAGCCGGAAGCCCAGGACGTCGAGGAAGAGCGACTCGTAGCGGGCACGGTCCGAGACCACCTGCAGTACGTGCCCCAGGCCCTCGGTCCCGGCGACGAACTCCGCGCCGATCGGGGAGGCGAACCGCGCCGAGGAGGTGCTCAGGCCCCAGAAGACCTCGTGGTCGTAGCAGTCGTCGGGGTCACGGAACCGGATCAGGTCCGAGACCATCCGCTCCTTGGCCACCGCCTCGCCCGGCCGGGTCACCTCGTACCCGGCGGCGACCAGGCGCGCCTCCAGCTCGGCGAGCTCGGCGGGCCCCCTGGTCTCCCAGCCGACCGCGCTCACGCCGCCCCGTTCGCCGGGACGCACCTCGAGCCGGTAGCTCTTCTCGTCCACGCGGAACAGCAGGCGGTCGTCACCTCTGCGGTCGGCCATCAGCCCGAGCACCCGCTGGCCGAAGTCCTGCCAGTGGTCGAGGTCGGTGGCCGTGAACCGCAGGTAACCCAGGGCGGTGACTCGGGCGGTCATGTTTCTCCTCGCAGTCGTTCTCTGTGCGTGTGGGTGCTCAGCCCAGCACACGATCCTGGCCGAACCGGATCTGGATCAGGTCGGCGACCTCGGCGGCCCGCTCGCGCACCTGCGCCCCCCACCGGGCCACGGTCGCGGCGTCGGCCCCTCCCGGCGGGAAGGACATCCGCACCGCCAGCTGCGGGACGCCGGCCATCGGCACCGCCACCGTGATGGAGCGGACGTCGTAGGTGCCGTCCGGATCGAGGTCGGGCTCGTAGTAGTCGAGGTGGTCCAGGTGCATGGTGAGCACCTGGCGCTGACGGCGCGGCGTCGGCTCGCCGTGGATGTACCGGGCGACGTCCTGCCAGGTCTCCTGGTCCGGGCCGTGACCCACCAGGTTGAGCGAGTAGCCCTGGACGGCCACCCGCTCCAGGATCTCCCGGCAGCGCTCGCGCGCGGCGGCGTCCTTGCGCGGCAGCCGGTCGAGCCAGCGGGTGACGGCGGCCTCGTCCCGGGGGTCGAGGTGCACCGCGCCCGTCGGCGGCAGGTGCGGCAGTCGCAGGCCGATCTCGAAATAGGTGCGGATCGCCGAGCCGCGCTCGGTGCCGATCACCACGTCGTGGTCGCCGACCAGCGCGAGCAGCGAGACGTCGGCCGACTCCTCCGCGGCCAGGGCGGCCAGCGGCTCCATCGCCGCCTCGCTCAGCCGGGCGGCCCGGATCAGGTCGTGGTCGGCCGGGGCCAGGAACGACGAGGACGCGAAGCCGCCGAAGCCGCCCTGGAAGAAGAGCAGCGGACACGTCGGCCGCTGCACGTCCAGCGAGCGGACCTCGCCGAGCACGATGTAGTGGTCACCGGCTTCGACCAGCTGGTGGTAGGCGCAGTCGATCCAGGCGACCGAGTCCTCGAGGATCGGCGCGCCGGACGGCGAGGGCCGCCACGCGACGCCGGCGAACGACTCCGGACCGCGCCAGCTCGTGACGAGATCGGCCTGGTCGGCGGCGAGCACGTTGACGCAGAAGGTGCTCGCCTCCCGCAGCCGGGCGAAGGTGCGCGAGCCGCGGTCGGGCAGGAACGCGACGAGGGGCGGGTCCAGCGAGACGGAGGTGAAGGTACCGACCACCATCCCGATCTGCTCGCCGCTGTCGAGGGTCGCGGTGATCAGGGCCACCCCGGTCGGGTAGTGCCCCAGAGCCTCGCGGAACAGGTGCGGGTCGATCGCGGTCGGGGCCGTGCCCGTGGTCGGCTCAGACATGGCGGATCAGACGGTAGACCTGGCTGCGCAGCTCGGCGAAACGAGGCAGCGCCTTGGTGGTGACCTGCTCGCGCGGGCCGGGAAGGTCCACGGTGAGCAGTTGCCGGATTCCGGCCGGCTTCCCGCCCAGGGCGAGCACCCGGTCGGAGAGGTAGACGGCCTCGTCGATGTCGTGGGTGACCAGCAGCACCGTGATGCCGAGGTGCTCGCGGACCCGCAGCAGCAGGTCCTCCAGGTCCGCCCGGGTCTGGGCGTCCACCGAGGCGAACGGCTCGTCCATCACCACCACGGCCGGCCGGTAGGCCAGCGCCCGCGCGATCGCGACCCGCTGCTGCATCCCGCCGGAGAGCTGCCAGGGGTAGGAGCCGGTGAAGTCGGAGAGACCGACCTCGGCCAGGGCCTCCCGCGCGGTCGCTTCCCGCTCGGCCTTCGCCATACCCGCCGAGCGCAGGGGCAGCACGACGTTGTCGAGCACGCTGAGCCAGGGCATCAGCGACCGGCTGTAGTCCTGGAAGACGATGGCCAGACCGCGCGGCGGGGCCTCGATCCGCTTGCCGTCGAACAGCACCTGGCCCTCGCTGGGGCGGCGGAGCCCGGTCAGGCACTCCAGGAGCGTGGTCTTGCCGACGCCCGAGGGGCCGACGACGCACATCAGCTCGCCGCGGCCGACCTCGAAGTCCAGGTCCTTCAGGACCTGGCGCTCGCCGTAGCTGTGGCCGAGCCCGCGGACCTGCATGATCGGGTCGGTGACGCCGGCGCCCGGCGCGCCGGTGTCCGGAGCGTCCGTGTCCGGGGTGGTCTGCGCCTTCATCGCTGATCCTCCTTCTGCTTGGTGTAGCCGCGGTGCCAGGCCAGCACCCGGGCCTCCACGAGTCCGAAGGCCTTGTTCGCCGCGTAGCCGATCAGGCCCAGCACGATCAGGCCGGTCCACATCGCGACGATGTCGAACGTGCGCTGCGAGTCGAGGACGAAGTAGCCGAGCCCGCCCGGACTGCCGACCATCTCGGTGAGCACCATCGCCACCACCGACATCGACAGCGCCACCCGGGCTCCGGCGAAGACCTGGGGCAGGGCGGCGGGGACGACGACGTAGCGGATCCGGTGCCAGGTGCTGAGCCGGTAGCCGGCCGCGACCTGGTGCAGGACCGGGTCGACGGACCGGACGCCCTCCACGGTGTTGAGCAGGATCGGCCAGGTGGAGACGAAGGCGATGGTGACCACCTTCATGTCGTCGTCGGTGCCGAGCAGCAGCATCATGATCGGCAGCAGCGCCACGCTGGGCAGCGCCCGCATGAACTCCACCAGCGGCCGGGTCGCGTCCTCCAGCGCCGGGACCGAGCCGAGCACCAGGCCGAGGACCACGGCGGCGGCGAACCCGATCCCGAAGCCGGTGACCAGCCGGACCACGCTGGGCAGCGCGTCCTCGAGGAGGTGGTCGAAGAACCACAGGTCGACGAAACGGTCGGTGATCTCCGAGAGAGCGGGCCAGTAGAGCGAGGTGCTGCCGGCGCTGAGCCACCACCAGGCGGCGACCAGCAGAACCGGGAGCCACACTTCCCGCGCGACCAGCGACGCGACCTTCAGCGTCCGGTTCATGCCGCACCTCCCTTACGGACCGAGGGGTGCCACCACAGCACGCGGCGCTGCAGCAGCACGAAGACCAGGTTGAGCAGCAGGCCGAGGGTCGCCGCGGTGAACGAGTACACGAACGCCCGCTCGGTGTCGTTGATCTGCATCGCCTGCAGCAGGACGTAGCCGAGACCGTCGGAGCCGCCGAGGAACTCCGAACTGATCGCCATCAGCAGGGAGAGCGTCGCGGCGATCCGCAGGCCGACGAAGACGAACGGGAACATCGACGGCGCGATCAGGTGCCGCAGCAGGTGCCACCGCGTCAGGTGGTACGCCCGCCCGACCCGGCGCAGCTGGGGCGAGATCTCCCCGACCGCGTAGGAGGTCTGGATGATGATTGGCCAGACCGCCGAGACCAGGATCAGGACCAGGCCCAGATCGCGGGTCGCGCCGAAGAGCAGCAGGAACAGCGGCAGCAGCGCGATCGCGGGAACCGTCCGGCCGAAGTCGAGGAGCAGCTGGGTGCTGCGCCGGGCGTGCTCGTTGGCGCCGATCAGCAGACCTGCCGGAAGGCCGACCAGCACGGCGAGGGCCAGCCCCAGCAGGGCCGTCTCGACCGAGGTGGCGATGTTCGACCAGTAGGCGCCGGTTCCGGCCAGGTCGATGGCGGTCCGGAAGCTCTCCAGCGGTGTCGGGAAGTCGCTGGAGGCCCCGGGCCCGAGGGCGAACAGGTGCCAGACGACGAGCGCCACGAGGATGGCCAGCAGCCGGTTGACCAGCCGCCGGACGCCGGTGGGCACGGCCCCGGACCTCGCGCCGGCCGCGGCCCGCTCGGTCTTCGTGCCGGTCACGCTCGGTTCGGCCTTCGTGCCGGTCACGGCCCGACCAGCTTCGCGGCGTCCGGGGCACCCTTCTCGAACAGGTCGTACTTGTTCATGTACTCGACGGAGAACTCGACGTCCTCGGCGGTCAGCGGCTTCTCGGCGTAGACCGGGAACGCGGCCTTCTCCAGGAGGCCGGCGTCCGCCTCGAGGACCTCGGCGGCGGTCCTCACCAGCAGCTCACGGTCGCCGTTGACCGCCGCGTTGCCCTCGCGCACCGCTTCGCCGAAGGCCTTGACGGTCCCCTTGTTCGCCTCGGCGAAGTCCCGGGTGGTGACCCAGACGTACGCGATCCCGCCGCCGCCGGAGTTGACCGGCCCGAGCGGGCGCAGATCGCCCTTGGCGCGCTCCACGGTGCCCACCGGCTCGGGCGTGGTGGTCGCGTCGACCTGGCCGGACTTCAGGGCGGCCAGGGGGTCCGGGGACTCGATGAACTTGATGGAGGAGCTGTCGCCGCCGGCCTCGTCGACGGAACCGCGCAGGTCGACCCAGGGCGCGCTCTTGATCTGCGGCACCCCCACGGTCTTGCCGGTCAGGTCGGCCAGCGACTTGATCGGGGAGTCCTTCTGGACCCACACGTTGGCGAAGCTGAACTCCTCCTGGCCCTTGGGGATGCCGCCGTCGGTCGCGCCGGCGACATAGACCAGGTCCACGCCCTGCCCCGCGGCGACGAGCGAGGTGGCGGTGTCCAGCAGAGCGAGGTCCACCTTGCCGCCGAGCAGTTGCGGAACCATCTCGGTGGACGTCTTCGCCGTGCTGATCGTGACGTCCAGGTCGTGCTTCTCGAACACGCCCTCCTCGTCCGCGGCGAAGGCCGGGACGCCGTTGAGCGAGGCGAAGACGGCGAGCTTGAGCGGCCCGTCGGCCGACGCGTCCGAGCCGGAGCCGTCGGAGGAGCAGGCGGTACACAGGGCCAGCGCCGCGACGGCGGTCGCGGCGAGAGCGCGAAAACGAGTGGAAGCCATGAGGGTCCAGTCCTTCTGTCGTGCCCGGCAGTGCGGCTCGTTCGGAAGTTGCGTCCGTGGCGGGCATGACGACAGTGGCAAAACAGGGCCCTCGAGTGGCCCGATCCCTCACCAATCGGAATTTCAACTCGGCTCCCACGGAAACCTCGACGTAACGCAGGACGTCGCGTACGTTCCGTATACACATACGTTCTGGCTGAAAATGGTTGGCCGACGGACAGCGCCGGACGCGGGCGGGATGGAGCCGAGATGAGCGAGATCAACGGCAAGCGCGGCGTGCTGGCGCGGGCCTTCGACATCCTCGGCTGCTTCACCGGCGGCGAGCCCGAGCGTTCGGTCGCCGACATCTGCGCGGTGACCGACCTGCCGCCGGCGACCGTGCACCGCATGCTGGCCACCCTCTCCGAGCACGGCGCCATCGAGCGGACCGGCCGCGGCCGCTACCGGCTCGGCCCGCGCCTGTGGCGGCTCGGCCACGGTGTCCCGGACATCCGGCTGCTGCGCGACTGCGCCCGCCCGGCTCTGGTCGACCTGCACGCGAGCACCCGGCTGCCGGTCGCCCTGGTGACCCGCGAGGGCGACCGGCAGCCGGGTGCTCGCGTGCAGGTGAGCCGGGCGGGCGCAGTCGCGCAGCAGCCGGCTGCCCGG
>NZ_LIQT01000292.1 GCF_001418415.1 Streptomyces hirsutus | reverse complement strand
CGGTCCCCGGACGCGTCCGGGAGGTGCCGGCCGCGGCGCTCCGCGAGGGTGAGGACGTCGGCCAGGGCGGCGATCGCCGCGTCATGGTCGCACAGCACCGACAGGCAGTAGGTGAACAGACCGTCCAGACACGGTTCGTGGCAGCTGGGCGGCCGGTGTGCCGGCGTGTGCGCGGCCCCGCGGTCGCGCACCTCCCGGTGCGCCCGGTGTGTGCCGGTCGTGCGGGTCGGGATCTCCGGGCCACTGCTCGTCATTCGGCGACCGTAGGCGGCCGGAGCCGACCCCTCCCGGAGCCCTGCGCACTTTTAATCCGTACGGGTGAAACGATCCCTCAATCGGGGGTGAGAACCCCTCGCTCCACGGGTGGGACGGGGGAATCGGCCCGGTCCCGGGACCGGCGACCGGGCACTGCGCGTCCGGCTGTCAGTGCCGGGCGCTACCGTTCCCAGCATGGCTGCCCGTACCAAAACCACCAAGGACCGACCGTCCTACCGCTGCACCGAGTGCGGCTGGCAGACGGCCAAGTGGCTCGGCCGCTGCCCCGAGTGCCAGGCCTGGGGGACGGTCGAGGAGTACGGCGTGTCCGCGGTCCGTACGACGGCGCCGGGGCGGGTCACCACCTCCGCCGTGCCCATCGGCCAGGTCGACGGCCGTCAGGCCACGGCCCGCTCCACCGGTGTTCCCGAGCTGGACCGGGTGCTCGGCGGCGGGCTCGTCCCCGGCGCGGTGGTGCTCGTCGCGGGCGAGCCGGGCGTCGGCAAGTCCACGCTCCTGCTGGACGTCGCGGCCAAGTCGGCGAGCGACGAGCACCGCACGCTCTATGTCACGGGCGAGGAGTCGGCGAGCCAGGTCCGGCTGCGCGCCGACCGGATCCACGCCATCGACGACCACCTGTACCTCGCCGCCGAGACGGATCTGTCCACCGTCCTCGGCCATCTGGACGCGGTGAAGCCGTCCCTGTTGATCCTCGACTCGGTGCAGACGATCGCCTCCCCGGAACTCGACGGCGCGCCGGGCGGCGTGGCCCAGGTGCGCGAGGTGGCGGGCGCGCTGATCCGCGCCTCCAAGGAGCGCGGGATGGCCACGCTGCTGGTGGGCCATGTCACCAAGGACGGCTCGATCGCGGGGCCGCGCCTGCTGGAGCACCTGGTGGACGTCGTCCTGAGCTTCGAGGGCGACCGGCACGCGCGGCTGCGCCTGGTCCGGGGCGTGAAGAACCGCTACGGCACCACCGACGAGGTCGGCTGCTTCGAGCTGCACGACGAGGGCATCACGGGCCTGGCCGACCCCAGCGGGCTGTTCCTGACCCGCCGTGCGGAGCCGGTGCCGGGCACCTGTCTGACGGTGACGCTGGAGGGCCGCCGCCCGCTGGTCGCCGAGGTGCAGGCGCTCACCGTCGACTCGCAGATCCCCTCCCCCCGTCGCACCACCTCCGGGCTGGAGACCTCGCGTGTCTCGATGATGCTCGCGGTGCTGGAACAGCGCGGGCGCATCAGCGCCTTGGGCAAGCGGGACATCTACTCCGCGACGGTCGGCGGGGTGCGGCTGTCCGAGCCGGCGGCGGATCTGGCGATCGCGCTCGCCCTCGCGTCGGCGGCGAGCGACACCCCGTTGCCCAAGAACCTGGTCGCGATCGGCGAGGTCGGGCTCGCGGGCGAGGTCAGGCGGGTGACAGGGGTGCAGCGCCGGCTTTCCGAAGCGCACCGCCTGGGTTTCACGCACGCGCTCGTGCCGGGCGATCCGGGGAAAATCCCGTCAGGGATGAAGGTTCTGGAAGTCGCGGACATAGGGGATGCTCTGCGCGTCCTTCCGCGCTCGCGTCACCGGGACGCCCCACGGGACGAGGAGGACCGCCGGTAGACTTTGCCCTGGTCTCGCCCGTCCGTACGAACCGAGTGCGTGAGGGTCTCCCGTTTGGATCTTGCCGGACAGGGAGCGGGGCCGGATGCGTGCAACTGTAGGGCGGAGGAGGGAGCCGACGCGGAGCGTCGGCGACCGACGACCACGCCGCAGATGCGCGTGCCCGGCCCCGCGAGCCCGGCATGATCCCCACGGGAGACCCTGAGCGGGGGCGCCCCAGACATCGCGACCGGAGGAGTGCAGTGGCAGCCAACGACCGGGCAGCAGCTCCCGGAAAGTCCGGCGGGAGCGCCGGTTCCGATCGCCTGATGCGCGCCTCGCTGAGTGCCGTGGCACCCGGCACCGCCCTCCGTGACGGCCTGGAGCGTGTACTGAGGGGCAACACCGGCGGTCTCATCGTCCTCGGTTCCGACAAGACCGTCGAGACGCTGTGCAGCGGCGGTTTCGTCCTGGACGTCGAGTTCACCGCGACCCGGCTGCGCGAGCTGTGCAAGCTCGACGGCGGCATAGTCCTGTCGTCCGACCTGTCGAAGATCCTGCGGGCGGGTGTCCAGCTGGTGCCGGACCCGACGATCCCGACCGAGGAGACCGGCACCCGGCACCGCACCGCCGACCGGGTCTCCAAGCAGGTCGGCTTCCCGGTGGTCTCGGTCTCCCAGTCGATGCGCCTGATCGCGCTCTACGTGGACGGGCATCGCCGCGTCCTGGAGGACTCGGCGGCGATCCTGTCCCGTGCCAACCAGGCGCTCGCGACACTGGAGCGCTACAAGCTCCGCCTCGACGAGGTGGCCGGCACGCTGTCGGCACTGGAGATCGAGGACCTGGTGACCGTGCGGGACGTCTCGGCGGTCGCGCAGCGGCTGGAGATGGTGCGCCGCATCGCCACCGAAATCGCCGAATACGTGGTCGAACTGGGCACCGACGGCCGTCTTCTCGCCCTTCAGCTGGACGAGTTGATCGCGGGCGTGGAGCCGGAGCGCGAGCTGGTCGTGCGGGACTACGTGCCCGAGCCCACCGCCAAGCGTTCCCGCACGGTCGACCAGGCCCTGCACGAGCTGAACGCCCTCACCCACGCGGAACTGCTGGAACTGCCCACGGTGGCCCGCGCCCTGGGCTACACCGGCTCCCCCGAGACACTGGACTCGGCCGTGTCCCCGCGTGGTTTCCGGCTGCTCGCCAAGGTGCCGAGGCTGCCGGGCGCGATCATCGACCGCCTAGTGGAGCACTTCGGCGGCCTGCAGAAGCTGCTGGCCGCCAGCGTGGACGACCTCCAGACGGTGGACGGCGTCGGCGAGGCCCGCGCCCGCAGCGTCCGGGAGGGCCTGTCGCGGCTGGCGGAGAGCTCGATCCTGGAGCGGTACGTCTAGGACTTCCGGTACGCCTAGGACTTCCGGTACGTCCAGGACTCCCGGTACGACCGGGCCGGTGCGCGGGGACGCGCTGCGCCCGGGGCCCGGTGCCCGCAGGGCGCGTCGCGCGTCAGGCGTTCTTCAGCACGAAGGACGTCTGCACCTTCGTGAACCCCGGCGCCTTCGCCTCGACCAGGTACGTGCCCGCCTCGGCCGACCCGGCCGGCGGCGTCGCGCACTGCGGGGCGCTCGGCTTGCGGTCCCACTTCACGGTGTACGTGATGTCGTCGCCCGCGGGCACCCGGAACATCAGACTCCCCGCGTCCTTGGGGCAGTCGTCCGACGCCCAGTACGCGTCGTCGTCGGCGGTCGCCTGAGTGATCGTCAACACCGTGCTCTTCGGGCCGAGATCGACCTTGCAGTCGCTTCCGGAGATGTTCCGCGCGGTCAGCCGGAAGGTGGGCGTCTCGTCGGGCTCGTAGGAGTTGCGGACGCTGCGCAGGCTGAACTTGACTGCGGACGCGGTGCAGTCGGGGAGACCGGACCCGGCCGGCAGCGCGTCACCCGCGCCGACCCCCGCCGTCGTACCGCCCTCGGAGCCGCCGCCCACGCTGCTCCCGCCCTCACCGTCGCCGTCCGATCCGCCGCCACCGGAGTCACCGGGGTCGCCGTTCGCCCCGTCGTCCCCCGTGCCGGTGCCGCTCGAGGAGCCGCCCGATCCCTCGCCACCGGACTCGTCCCGGCCGCCCGGCGCCTGACTGATCGCCGGCCCCGAACTCGACGGTCCCGGAGCGATGGTGGAGGGTGCGGGGTTCTTGCCGTTGGCCCCGTTTCCGTGTCCGCCGCTGTCCCCGCCGCGGAAGACGACGACCCAGGTGATCAGCAGCGCCAACACGCCCAGCAGGGACAGCAGTACGGCCCTCCTGCGCCAGTAGATGGAGGAGGGAAGCGGCCCGACCGGATTGCGCAGAGATCCCACGGCGCAAACTGTACGAGAGATCCGGGCCTTCGCTGATCCCACCCGCCGCTGAGAGCTCAACTTTTCCGGATCATCATCCCGGAAACGGCTGCCTGTTGCCGCTCTCCGTCAGGCACGGCACGCGACCATCGCGGAGTGTGATCATATGGGCGCTTCACCTACGGTCCGTGACCGAGGGGTGCGGGGGCGGCCCTCGCCGCCGGGAGCTCCGCACTCCGACACTCCCGTGTTCGCGATCGCGTCCCTTGCAGCTCTGGCCATGGCTCCGACCGTCATTGCGGCACGACGGGGTGGCGGATTCCCCGTTCACGCCGGTGGTCGTGGCAGGATCGAGAGGCCATGACTGCTCTCACGAAGCCCCAGCCCGACGGCACCGCCGATCCCTCGTCCGAGCACGCTCCCGGAGCGCAGCTCCACTCTCCCGTCATCGACTGGTTCGACGAGCACGCCCGGGATCTGCCGTGGCGACGCCCGGAGGCCGGCGCATGGGGGGTGATGGTCAGCGAATTCATGCTCCAGCAGACCCCGGTGAACCGGGTCCTGCCGGTCTACGAGCAGTGGCTGGCCCGCTGGCCGCGCCCCGCCGACCTCGCCGCCGAGGCGCCCGGTGAGGCCGTCCGCGCCTGGGGCCGGCTCGGCTACCCACGCCGTGCGCTGCGGCTGCACGGTGCCGCCGCCGCCATAACGGAACGGCACGGGGGCGACGTGCCCGCCGACCACGCGCAGCTGCTGGCGCTGCCCGGCATCGGCGAGTACACGGCCGCCGCCGTGGCGTCGTTCGCGTACGGGCAGCGGCACGCCGTGCTGGACACCAACGTGCGCCGAGTGTTCGCCCGGGCGGTGACCGGTGTCCAGTACCCGCCGAACGCCACCACGGCCGCCGAGCGCCGGCTCGCCCGCGCGCTGCTGCCCGAGGACGAGCGGACCGCCGCGCGGTGGGCGGCAGCCTCCATGGAGCTGGGGGCGCTGGTGTGCACGGCGAAGAACGAGTCGTGCCATCGCTGCCCGATCGCCGCGCAGTGCGCCTGGCGGCTCGCCGACAAGCCGGCGCACGACGGCCCGCCGCGCCGGGGGCAGACGTACGCGGGCACGGACCGTCAGGTCCGCGGGCGGCTGCTGGCCGTGCTCCGGGAGGCGCACAGTCCCGTACCGCAGGCGGTCCTGGACCGGGTGTGGCAGGAGCCGGTGCAGCGCGCCCGCGCGCTGGACGGCCTGGTCGCCGACGGTCTGGTCGAGCCGCTGCCCGGCGGCCTCTACCGGCTGCCGATGACCTGACCCGGCCGCCGGGCCCGGCGGCCGAGCCCGACGGCCGGGCCCGACGGCCGGGCCGGCGCCGGCCTGCTCACCTGCGGACGGGCCGTGTCGTCACACCTGTCCGCCGCACCCGTGCACCCGTGCACCCGTGCACCCGTGCACCCGCCCATGCGGCACACAACACCCCATAGGCCCCCCAACCCTCCCACCGCTTTACCTCGTTCCTACTTCCGTTACACAACCGACGGACAGCCGAGGGCAGGCCGCAGGCTGCTCCGCACAGTGCCGTGACAACGCCTCCGTACCTTCGTTCCCATGCCCCGCACGCAGCGCGCAGCACACGGCGCGCAGGGGCACGACCAGCACGGATCACAGCAGGGGGACCGGGCCGCACGGGCGGGCCGGTACGGGGAGCGGAAGGCGGTTCACCATGGCGCAGAGCGAGGTGCTCGGGTTCGAGGAGTACGTCCGTACCCGGCAGGACGCGCTGCTGCGCAGCGCCCGTCGTCTGGTGCCGGACCCCGTCGACGCGCAGGACCTGCTGCAGACCGCGCTGGCCCGGACGTACGGCCGCTGGGACGGGATCGCCGACAAGCGGCTGGCCGACGCCTACCTGCGCCGCGTCATGATCAACACCCGGACCGAGTGGTGGCGTGCCCGCAAGCTGGAGGAGGTGCCCACCGAGCAGCTCCCGGACGCCTGCGTGGACGACGCCACCGAGCAGCACGCCGACCGTGCCCTCCTGATGGACGTGCTGAAGGTGCTCGCCCCGAAGCAGCGCAGTGTGGTGGTGCTGCGACACTGGGAGCAGATGTCCACGGAGGAGACGGCCGCCGCACTCGGCATGTCGGCCGGAACGGTCAAGAGCACGCTGCACCGGGCCCTCACCCGGCTCCGCGAGGAGCTGGAGGCCCGCGAGCTGGACGCACGCGCGCTGGAGCGTGAGGAGCGGGAGCGTTGCGCGGCCTGACCGGCGCGAAAACCATGCGGGTCCGGAGACCCGCCCGGGCGGCGACCACGGCGACGTCCGTGCTCGTCGCCCTCACCCTTTCCGTCACCGCCTGCGGTACGGGCGGCACCGGCGCCCGCGACGAGGGCCCCGCGCACGCGGACTCGGCGGCGAGTCCCCCCACGTCCACGGCCACCGGCTCGAAAGCGCCGGTCTCGGCTGCCAGCCGGGTGGACGCCGTGCGGCTGATCAAGGATGATCCCCTGGTCTCGGCCGAGGTCAAGCGGCTCCTGAAACCGTGCGTCGCCGACGAGTACCCCGTCGACGTGAGCTACGGCAACCTCACCGGAGGCACCGCGAACGACGTCGTCGTCAACGTGTTGACCTGCGGAGACGCGGTGGGCGTCGGTTCGTACGTGTACCGCGACCAGGACGGTGCGTACGTGAACGTGTTCCGGGCCGAGCAGCCCCCCGTGTACGCGGAGATCGACCGCGGGGACCTGGTGGTGACGATGCAGGTGTACGACCGGGGCGACCCGGTGTCGAGTCCGTCGGGCGAGAACGTGATCACCTACCGCTGGACCGCGGGCCGGTTCGCCGAGGAGTTCCGCACCCACAACGACTACGGCAAGGTGTCCGGCGCGGATCCGGCCCCGGGGCCCGACAGCTGAGGTCCGGGGCCCGGAACCCGAGGCACCGAAGGTTCACGCCACGCACCACGTTTACGTTTTGTGGCGCGTGGGGTGAACCGGCGGGCCGCGCGGTCCGATGAAGGGGATGAACCCTCCGCGCGCTCCCCGCGTCCGTCCGGTGGGCGGGGTGGAACGCTCCCACCGACCCGAGAGCACACGAGAACCGAGAGCACACGAGAACCGAGAGCTGAGAGCTGAGAGACGGGGATGGCAGACCAGAACCACGTCCTGTTCGTCGAGGACGACGACGTCATCCGTGAGGCCACCCAACTCGCCCTGGAGCGGGACGGCTTCGCGGTCACCGCGATGCCCGACGGGCTGTCGGGCCTGGAGGCGTTCCGCGCCGACCGGCCGGACATCGCCCTCCTCGACGTCATGGTGCCCGGCCTCGACGGCGTCAGCCTGTGCCGGAGCATCCGCGACGAGTCGATGGTGCCGGTGATCATGCTGTCGGCGCGCGCGGACGCCATCGACGTGGTCCTGGGTCTGGAGGCGGGCGCCGACGACTACGTGACCAAGCCGTTCGACGGAGCCGTCCTGGTCGCCCGCATCCGCGCGGTCCTGCGCCGCTTCGACCGGGCGAACGGCGGCCGGGAGGGAGCGGAGGACGGGGCTCCCGCCGGCGCGCTGGCCTTCGGCGAACTGGAGATCGACACCGTGGGCATGGAGGTGCGGCGGGCCGGGGCGCCGGTGGCGCTGACACCGACCGAGATGCGCCTGCTGCTGGAGTTCTCCTCGGCGCCGGGCACCGTCCTCTCCCGCGACCGGCTGCTCGAACGGGTGTGGGAGTACGGGTGGGGCGGCGACACCCGCGTCGTCGACGTCCATGTGCAGCGGCTGCGCGGGAAGATCGGCCAGGACCGCATCGAGACGGTCCGCGGCTTCGGCTACAAACTGAAGGCCTGAGCACGGACATGCGGCGGTACTTCGGGCGCCTGGTGAGCGCGGGGACACGAGGGGGTTCCGGGGGGCCGGCGAGCACGGGCGCCCGGGAGGGATTCGGGCCGCCGGTGGGCTCCGGCGCGCAGGGCAGGTTCGGGCGGCTGGTGGGCGCGGGGCTCGAGCGGGCGGGTGTGCTCACCGGGCTGAGATGGAAGCTCAGCGCCGCCATCGCCCTGGTCGGTGCGCTGGTGGCGGTCGCGCTGAGTCTGGTCGTGCACAACGCGGCCCGGGTGTCGATGCTGGACAACGCGCGCGACCTCGCCGACGAACGCATCATGATCGCCCAGCGCAGCTACGAACTGTCGGGGCGGCTGAACTTCCCCAACACCAAGGTCGACGACCCCGACCTGCCGGCGGAGCTGCGGGCGAAGGTCGAGGAGGGCAGGCGGGCGACCTACGTGGCGAACCGGCCGGGCGGGTCGCCGGACATCTGGGCGGCCGTACCGCTGAAGAACGGCCATGTCATGTCCCTGCACTCGGGCTTCACGGACCGCAGCTCGAACATCCTCAAGGACCTCGACCAGGCCCTGGTGATCGGCTCCATCGCCGTCGTCCTGGGCGGCAGCGCGCTCGGGGTGCTGATCGGCGGGCATCTGTCCCGCCGGCTGCGCAAGGCGGCGATCGCGGCCAACCGGGTCGCCAAGGGGGAGACGGAGGTCCGGGTGCGGGAGGCCATCGGCGGGGTCGTCCGGGACGAGACCGACGACCTGGCCAGCGCGGTGGACGCGATGGCGGACGCGCTGCGCCAGCGGCTGGAGGCCGAACGCCGGGTCACCGCCGACATCGCGCACGAACTGCGCACCCCGGTCACCGGTCTGCTGACCGCCGCCGAACTGCTGCCGCCGGGCCGGCCGACCGAGCTGGTGCTGGACCGGGCGAAAGCCATGCGCACGCTGGTCGAGGACGTCCTGGAGGTGGCCCGGCTGGACGGTGCCTCGGAGCGGGCCGAACTGCAGGACATCCTGCTGGGCGAGTTCGTCGCCCGGCGGGTCGCGGCGAGGTCCTCCCGTCCGGATCAGGCCAGACCCCGCGAGCCCGGCCTGCTCCGGACGGGAGGGCCTGGGGACCCGGACGTCACGGTGCGCGTGGTGCGCGAGTCGGAGGTCACCACCGACCCGCGCCGTCTGGAACGCGTGCTGTTCAACCTGCTGGCCAACGCCGCCCGGCACGGCAGGCCGCCCGTCGAGGTCTCCGTCGAGGGGCGGGTCGTCCGGGTCCGCGACCACGGGCCCGGCTTCCCCGCGAACCTGCTCGCCGAGGGGCCGAGCCGGTTCCGCACCGGGAGCGCGGACCGGGCCGGACGCGGTCACGGTCTGGGCCTGACCATCGCGGCCGGGCAGGCCCGGGTCCTGGGGGCGCGGCTGACCTTCCGCAACGTACGGCCGGCCGGCGCGTCCGAGGACGCGCCGGCCGAGGGTGCGGTCGCCGTGCTGTGGCTGCCGGAGCACGCACCGACGGACACGGGAAGTTATCCGATGCTGCCGTAGGGCGGCCGGCCGAGGAGACCCGGGACCGGGATGTTCACCCGGACCGGAGTCCTCAGAACTGCACGCCCTTGCCGCGCAGGAACTTGACCGGGTCGATCGCAGTGCCGTAGTTGGCGCCGGTCCGGATCTCGAAGTGCAGGTGGGGGCCGCTGGAGTTGCCGGTGTTGCCGGACAGGGCGATCTTCTGGCCGGTCTTGACGACCTGGCCGGGCTGCACGTTCACCTGGGAGAGGTGGGCGTACTGGGAGTACATCCCGTTGCCGTGGTTGATGACCACGGCGTTGCCGTAGGCCGGGCCGTCGCCGGCGCCGTTGCCGCCCGCCTTGACGACCGTGCCGCCGTGCGTGGCCATGACCTTGGTGCCGTTCGGCACCGCGAAGTCCTGCCCGCTGTGGGCGGACTGCCACATGCCGCCGGCCTGGGCGTAGGTCGCGGAGATCGTGTACTGCTCCACCGGGTCGACCCAGGACGCCTTCTTCTTGGCGGGCTGAGCCGGCTTCTCGGCCTTCGCGGCCTTCTTCACCTCGGAGGCCTTCTGGGCCTCGACGGTCTTGGTCTTCGCAGCCTTGGCCTGGGCGTCCGCCTGAGCCTGCACGGCCTTGGCGGTGTTGCCGGTGACGGCCGTGGTGTCGGCGGCGGCCGCGATCCCGGCTCCCACGACGGCCGTGACTCCCATGCCGGCGGCCAGGACGGCCGCACGGGTGCGGAGGTGGGACGTGAGGAAGGAACGGGGCGTGACGCGCTGGGACATCTGAACCTCGTGGGGAAGGGGGCGGAGGAAAGCCACCGGGCGAGCTGGTCCCCGCCGCAGTGGCTATCCCTTGGTAACCCCTTCACCCACAAAGCCACAAAAAGGGTGATCTACGAGGCAAGTTCGTACTTCTGGAGTGAGATGCACGTCTCTTGACACTTGGCCCGTACCGGACGAAAGCCCTATTTAAGGCTGACCGATCAGAGCTCCACGCCAAATGTCCGCTTTGCATTTCGGTACTTCGCTACTATTTCGGCTCGTAACGGACAAAACGGCTGTGCAGCATGTCACCGAAGGGCGGGTTCGGACATTCCATAAATGTGACGTGCGCCTCTCTGGCCGCCCACCGCGCGGCCACCCTACGGTTCACCTCGCGTCACCCTCGAAGACGAGCATGCACACGACACATCGGCAGCGTCACGAGCCCGAGAGGACCCCCCACCCCATGAGAAGCCGACGCCCCTGGCTGCGCCGCGCATCGGTCACCGCCGTCTCCGCCACGGCCCTGGTGGCCCTGGCCGTCCCCGCCCGGGCAGCGACCACCCCCGGCACCTCCGCAACGGCCACGACGGCCACCGTGACGGCTACGGCAGCCGCCGCAGCGGTCGACTATGACACCTGGCAGCGGGACTGCCAGGCGGTCATGGACCAGGCGCTGCCGCAGCTGACGCAGCGGATCGCGAACCCGCGGCCGGGCGAGAAGCAGGCGATCGTCCTCGACATCGACAACACCGCCCTGGAGTCCGACTTCGGGTTCAGCTTCCCGGCGCCGGCCAACGAGCCGGTCCTGGAGGTCGCGCAGTACGCCCAGGAGCGCGGGGTCGCGGTGTTCTTCGTGACCGCCCGGCCGGGCATCGTCGAGGTCTTCACCGAGTACAACCTGGACCACGCCGGATACGAGTCCGCAGGACTGTACGTCCGCGGATTCCTCGACCTGTTCCGGAACGTGGCCGAGTACAAGACGGCCCAGCGCGTCCACATCGAGTCGAAGGGCTACACGATCATCGCCAACATCGGCAACAACACCACCGACCTGTCGGGCGGGCACGCCGAGAGGACCTACAAGCTGCCGGACTACGGCGGTCAGCTCTCCTGATCCGGCCCCTTTCGGCTGCCGTGACGCTCACACGTCGACGCTTACACGTCCTTGTTGAGGTTCGGGCCGGCTCCGCCGGCCGCCTGCTCGATCGGCGGGACGTCGGGCAGGGCCGACTTCTCCTCACCACGGAAGGTGAAGATCGCGCTCTCACCCTCGCCCTCGATGTCCACGACCACGATGTGGCCGGGGCGCAGCTCGCCGAAGAGGATCTTCTCCGACAGCGAGTCCTCGATCTCGCGCTGGATGGTCCGGCGCAGCGGCCGGGCACCCATAACGGGGTCGTAGCCCCTCTTGGACAGCAGCTCCTTCGCGGGCTGGGAGAGCTCGATGCCCATGTCCCGGTCCTTCAGGCGCTCGTCCACCTTGTCGATCATCAGGTCGACGATCGCGAGGATGTCGTCCGGGGTCAGCTGCGGGAACACGACCACGTCGTCGACGCGGTTGAGGAACTCGGGACGGAAGTGCTGCTTGAGCTCGTCCGACACCTTGTTCTTCATGCGCTCGTAGTTGGTCTTCGTGTCACCGGCGGCGGCGAAGCCCAGGTTGAAGCCCTTGGAGATGTCCCGGGTGCCGAGGTTGGTCGTCATGATGATGACCGTGTTCTTGAAGTCCACGACCCGGCCCTGGGAGTCGGTCAGGCGACCGTCCTCCAGGATCTGCAGCAGCGAGTTGAAGATGTCCGGGTGGGCCTTCTCGACCTCGTCGAAGAGGACGACCGAGAACGGCTTGCGGCGCACCTTCTCCGTCAGCTGACCGCCCTCCTCGTAGCCCACGTAGCCGGGGGGCGAACCGAAGAGACGCGAGACCGTGTGCTTCTCGCTGAACTCCGACATGTCGAGGGAGATCAGCGCGTCCTCGTCACCGAACAGGAACTCGGCGAGGGCCTTGGACAGCTCGGTCTTACCGACACCGGACGGGCCGGCGAAGATGAACGAACCACCGGGACGCTTCGGGTCCTTCAGACCGGCACGCGTACGGCGGATGGCCTTCGACAGCGCCTTGACGGCGTCCTTCTGGCCGATGACCCGCTTGTGGAGCTCGTCCTCCATGCGCAGCAGACGCGAGGACTCCTCCTCGGTCAGCTTGAAGACCGGGATGCCGGTGGCCGTGGCGAGGACCTCGGCGATCAGGTCGCCGTCGACCTCGGCGACGACGTCCATGTCGCCGGCCTTCCACTCCTTCTCGCGCTTGGCCTTGGCGGCGAGGAGCTGCTTCTCCTTGTCACGCAGGGAGGCGGCCTTCTCGAAGTCCTGCGAGTCGATCGCGGACTCCTTGTCCCGGCGGACACCGGCGATCTTCTCGTCGAACTCGCGCAGGTCCGGCGGCGCGGTCATCCGGCGGATACGCATCCTCGAGCCGGCCTCGTCGATCAGGTCGATCGCCTTGTCCGGGAGGAAGCGGTCCGAGATGTACCGGTCGGCCAGGGTGGCGGCCTGCACCAGCGCCTCGTCGGTGATCGAGACACGGTGGTGCGCCTCGTACCGGTCGCGCAGACCCTTGAGGATCTCGATGGTGTGCGGCAGGGACGGCTCGGCGACCTGGATCGGCTGGAAACGGCGCTCGAGGGCCGCGTCCTTCTCCAAGTGCTTGCGGTACTCGTCCAGCGTGGTCGCGCCGATGGTCTGCAGCTCACCGCGGGCCAGCATCGGCTTCAGGATGGAGGCCGCGTCGATGGCGCCCTCGGCGGCACCCGCACCGACCAGCGTGTGCAGCTCGTCGATGAACAGGATGATGTCGCCGCGGGTGCGGATCTCCTTGAGCACCTTCTTCAGGCGCTCCTCGAAGTCACCGCGGTAGCGGGAGCCGGCGACCAGGGCACCGAGGTCCAGGGTGTAGAGGTGCTTGTCCTTGAGGGTCTCGGGCACCTCGCCCTTGACGATGGCCTGGGCGAGGCCCTCGACGACGGCGGTCTTGCCGACGCCGGGCTCACCGATCAGCACCGGGTTGTTCTTGGTGCGGCGGGACAGCACCTGCATGACCCGCTCGATCTCCTTCTCGCGCCCGATGACCGGGTCGAGCTTGGACTCACGAGCGGCCTGGGTGAGGTTCCGGCCGAACTGGTCGAGGACCAGGGACGTGGAGGGGGTGCCCTCGGCAGGACCGCCGGCGGCGGCGGTCTCCTTGCCCTGGTAACCGGAGAGCAGCTGGATGACCTGCTGCCGCACCCGGTTCAGATCTGCGCCCAGCTTGACCAGGACCTGGGCGGCGACGCCCTCGCCCTCACGGATCAGGCCGAGCAGGATGTGCTCCGTACCGATGTAGTTGTGACCCAGCTGCAGCGCCTCGCGGAGCGACAGCTCGAGCACCTTCTTGGCACGGGGAGTGAAGGGGATGTGACCCGACGGGGCCTGCTGGCCCTGCCCGATGATCTCCTCCACCTGCTGACGGACCGCCTCGAGCGAAATCCCGAGGCTCTCAAGGGCCTTGGCGGCGACACCCTCACCCTCGTGGATCAGGCCCAGGAGAATGTGCTCGGTGCCGATGTAGTTGTGGTTGAGCATCCGGGCTTCTTCCTGAGCCAGGACGACAACCCGCCGCGCGCGGTCGGTGAACCTCTCGAACATCGTTAATCGCTCCTCAGAGCGGTCAGGCAGTGGGGGGAACTTCCCCTCCCTGTCCTTCCGCAGCTTAGTCCCGCAAGCGGGGACCGCTCATTCCAACTGCCGACACCGTCGATGGCCTCCTGACCCCGAACGCCGACATCTGCTCCAACCCGATGGTGCGAGACGATGTTCCCGCAGGCCAGGCAGTTACCCCCATCGCCAGTACGCCGATGGCGAACGCGAGATGCGCTGCCCTGCGTGTCGCCCCCTCCCACTAGGGATGTCTTACCCGCTGCGACCGACAGTCCATGCCAAGGGCAGGGGTTCCCTCCGCTACGGGCGAACAACCTTGCGCCTCCCCGGGCTCCCTCACGCCCCCCTGTTCGACACCCTGCGCATGCGCACGCACACCCAGCGTAACCCGAACGGCCTTCCGGCGGTTGCGCTTGCATGGCCGGCACCGCCTCCTCCGTCACCGCGGGCCCCTCGGGCTTTCGCAGGCCCCTCGGTCCGCTCGATCCGGCCGGGGCGGACGCCCCGGGTGATCCGGGTGATCCGGGTGATCCGGGTGATCCGGTCCGGCTTTGGTACGAGAACGAACAAGGGTGGCCGACGGTGCCCGGTTCTCCGGTACGCCTGTCGGTGGGGGTGCGCTTCGACATCCTGGACGTCCCCGCCGAGGCGGGCCGTGCGGCACTGGGGCGCCTGGAACGCCCGGGGCGTCCGGGGTCTGCGGAGTATCCGAAGGGCCCTCGGCGGGCCGGACCCGGCGCCGGGAGATTTCCGGTGGCCCTGCAGGGCGGCCGGATGCTGCTGCTGGTGGCCGCGGGCAGCGCGGAGGAGCTGCCGGGGCTGCTCGTCTGGCTGGAGTGGGGCACGCTGACCCTCGATCTGACCGCGATCGGCACGGGCGGTCTCATCGACGCTCCGCCGCCCCCTGGGACGCCGCCCCTGGGGACCTCCGGCCGCGGTGCCGTCCGGCCGGTCTCCCCGGCAGGCGTCGGTTCACAGGGGGCCGCCGTGTGGCTGCGGCCCCCCGAGTCGGGGCGCGAGGTCGAGGCCTCGCTGCCGACACTGTCGGCGACGGGGGCCCGTGGGGACGCCCCCGATCTCGTACGGCTGGTGAACACGGTGGCCACGCAGTGCCACCGGGTCCGGCTCCTGCGCACCTGCGGCCGGCCGCCGGCCGGGGTGCGCGAGGCGGTACGGGCCGACAATCAGCCGTTGGCCCGCTCGTAGGCCTCGCGAATGGCCGCGGGGACACGGCCGCGGTCGTTGACCTCGTGACCGTTCTCCTTCGCCCAGGCGCGGATCGCCGCGGTGTCCTGGTTGCCGCCGGAAGTGGCACGCGCCTTTCCGCGCCCGCTCGAAGCACGGCCTCCCGTACGACGGCCGCCCTTCACGTAAGGCTCGAGAAGGCCGCGGAGCTTGTCCGCATTGGCGGTGGTGAGATCGATCTCGTATGTCTTGCCGTCCAACGCGAACGTCACGGTCTCGTCCGCCTCGACGCCGTCGAGGTCGTCGACAAGAAGGACCTGAACCTTCTGTGCCACCGGATTTCCTTTCATCGATAACGTCAGGGCCTGGGTGTAACGGCATCCGCCGTATCGCCGTCCCCTGTTATATGCACTACTGCAGTACGTCGGAAAGCAAACCGCTTTTGCCGGAAAAACACAAACCCCGGGGACGGACCCACTGCCGCACACAGCCCGGAAACGTGCGCGTTTCGGACATAGGGAACCCGGCAAGCCCCACGGTACGGAAGCAGTACGGAATATGCCTTGAGGCGGCACACCGAGACCTCCGCCGCAAGGCGTCGGGTACGGAACGCCGACGATCACAGATGCAGAAGCATCCGGCTGTTGCCCAGAGTGTTCGGTTTCACGCGTTCGAGACCGAGGAACTCCGCGACACCCTCGTCATAGGAACGCAGCAGCTCGGCGTACACATCCCCGTCGACGGGCGTCTCACCGATCTCCACGAAGCCGTGCTTGCCGAAGAACTCGACTTCGAAGGTCAGACAGAAAACACGGCGAACACCGAGCCGGCGGGCGGTCTGCAGCAACTTCTCCATCAAGCGATGTCCCACACCGGCGCCCTTCAGTCCGGGCTTCACGGCGAGAGTACGGACTTCCGCGAGGTCTTCCCACATCACGTGCAGCGCGCCGCAGCCGACGACCTCCCCGTTGTCGTCCCGTTCCGCGATCCAGAACTCCTGGATGGCCTCGTAAAGAGTCACCGTCGCTTTGTCGAGCAGGATGCCCTTGCGGACGTAGGCGTCAAGGAGGCGGCGCACGGCGGGGACATCGCCGGTGCGGGCCCGCCGGACGGTGATGGCTTTTGCGGTGACATCCGGGCTGTCTGCTGACATGAACGGACGTTATCGCCCGCGCGGGCCCTCGCCCGCGGCGGGGTTCTCGACAGAGGGTTCCGCGGGCGGGGACTGTTCCGGCGAGCCCACTTGTTCGGGTGATCCCGCTTGTTCGGGTGATCCCGCTCGTTCCACCGGCCGGCGTTGTTCCCCGGTTTCCGGAAGCCTTGCAACGCGTACGGCATCCGTGAGGGCCTGACGCTGTTCCTCGCTCATCATGCCGAAGAAGGCGACGAGGGCGGCGGCGGGGTTGTCGCTCTGCGCCCATGCCTCGTTCATCAGCGCGGCGGCGTACGCGGCGCGGGTGGAGACCGCCTCATATCGATAGGCCCGGCCTTCCGCCTGACGGCGCACCCAGCCCTTCTGATGGAGATTGTCCAGAACGGTCATCACCGTGGTGTACGCGATGGACCGTTCCTTCTGCAGATCTTCGAGGACTTCCCTGACGGTCACCGGGCGGTTCCACTTCCACACCCGCGTCATGACCGTGTCTTCGAGTTCTCCCAAGGGGCGAGGCACACATCAGACAATAGTGCTCCATCACACCCGTGGCGTGCTGAACATGTACGAAAATCCGCAAACGTGAACAAAAAGGGCGTACGACTCGCCATCGAGTCGTACGCCGGGTCCGTCCCCCGTGCCGCCCGCGGTCGGCCGGGCGGCGGGCGGGTCAGCTGTCGGTCTTGGCGGTGGCCCGGTGGGTGGCCTCCGCGCGGTCGAGGGCCGCGTCCACGGCGGCGTCCTCCTTGGCCTTGTTGGCGCCGCCCTGGGTCTTCACGATCACCCGGATCACACCGATGAAGAGGACGGCCATGACGACCGGGGGCAGGAGCGCGGAGACGTAGTCCATGGGTCCAGGGTAGCCAGGGTGGCCCGGCGGACGACCGAGCGGGGCGGGCGCACGGCCGGGCGTGCGGGTGTACGCGGGCATGGCGGGCT
>NZ_LIQT01000291.1 GCF_001418415.1 Streptomyces hirsutus | reverse complement strand
CCCCCGCACCATCAACTCGCCCCGCACGGAGGCGATCCCCCCGGGCGGCGGCTCCTCGCGGCCCATCGCGATGCGGCCGGCCCGGGCCCCCGCCTCGGCGAGCGGCAGCCGCACCGTCGTCAGGGCGGGTACCGCGTCGATGCTGAACGGGAGGTCGTCGAAACCGGCGACCGACACGTCGTCGGGGATCTTCCGGCCGGAGTCCCGCAGCGCCGCGCACGCGCCCAGCGCGACGGAGTCGTTCGCGGCGACCACGGCGGTCAGCCCGGGGTCCCTGCGCAGGAGTTCGAGGGCGGCCTCGTAGCCGGAGCGGCGGTCGTAGCGGCCGTGGACGGTCCAGCGGGGGTCCTCCTCGATGCCGTGCGCGGCGAGCGCGGCCCGGTGCCCTTCGAGGCGGTGGCGGGTGGTGGTGCGCTCCTGCGGGCCCGCGACGTAGCCGAGGCGGCGGTGGCCGAGCCCGATCAGGTGCTCGGTGAGCTCCTGGCCGCCGCCGCGGTTGTCGAAGGTCAGCGCGATCGCCCCGGTGTCCGGTGCCGGCGGCCGGCCGCACAGCACCACCCGGGTCCCGGCGTCCGCCATCTTGCGCAGCTTCGCGTCCATGGCCGCCTTGTGCGGGGCGTCCTCGATGGCGCCGCCGGTCAGCACCACCGCCGCGGCCCGCTGCCGCTGGAGCAGCGTGAGGTAGGTCAGTTCGCGTTCCGGGGAGCCGCCCGTGTTGCACACCACCGCGAGTCTCTCCCCGCCGGCCCGCCCGCCCGGACCCCCGATCTCGCCCTGGATCGCGCTCGCCATGATCCCGAAGAACGGGTCGGCGATGTCGTTCACCAGGATGCCCACCAGGTCGGAGGTGGCGGCGGCCAGGGCGCTCGCGGGGCCGTTGAGCACGTAGTCGAGTTCGTCCACCGCCTTCAGCACCCGCTCGCGGGTGGAAGCGGCCACGGGATAGTTCCCGTTCAGCACGCGCGACACCGTCGCGGGGGAGACCTGCGCGCGGGCCGCCACGTCCGCCAGGGTCACCGTCATCTCTCGTCCTCCGGTCGCGCGTCTCGTCGTATCGGCGCCGGCCGCCGTGTCCGGGCGCGTCCGGGCGTGTTCCGGGTACGGGCCCGATGTCCCGCCCCCGACCAGACCCTATGGCCCCGCGCCCACTTGTTCGCCCCCTCGAACAAGTCGGGTTCTCCATGGTCTTGTCCGGAGCACCGTCGAGAGGCTAGCTTCTAGATACATAGAAAGCGCTTGCTGTGACGTTCACCAGTCCCCGGAACGTCGGCCGCCGATCGGCGGCCGGTGCGTGACGGGCGGGGCGTGTGCGGCGCGCGGGGACCGCGTACGAAGGGAACGACGTGACACGCAAGACGGTGCGTATCGCCATGAACGGTGTGACCGGGCGGATGGGCTACCGGCAACACCTCGTCCGCTCCATCCTGGCCCTGCGCGAGCAGGGCGGCCTCGACCTCGGTGACGGCACCGTGCTGTGGCCGGAGCCGGTCCTGGTCGGCCGCCGCGAGCACGCCCTGCGGGCGCTGGCCGAGCGGCACGGACTGGAGCACGTCTCCACCGACGTGGACGCGGTGCTCGCCGACGAGAGCGTCGACATCTACTTCGACGCCCAGGTCACCTCCGCCCGCGAGGAGGCCCTCACCAAGGCGATCGCCGCCGGCAAGCACATCTACACCGAGAAGCCGACCGCCACCGGCCTCGACGGCGCCCTGGAGCTGGCCCGGCTGGCGAACGCCGCCGGGATCAAGCACGGCGTGGTGCAGGACAAACTGTTCCTGCCGGGCCTGCTCAAGCTGAAGCGGCTCATCGACGGCGGCTTCTTCGGCCGGATCCTGTCGGTGCGCGGCGAGTTCGGCTACTGGGTCTTCGAGGGCGACTGGCAGTCCGCGCAGCGCCCCTCCTGGAACTACCGCGCCGAGGACGGCGGCGGCATCGTCGTCGACATGTTCCCGCACTGGGAGTACGTGCTGCACGAGCTGTTCGGCCGGGTGCGCTCCGTCCAGGCGCTGGCCGCCACCCACGTCCCGCAGCGCTGGGACGAGAACGGCAAGCCCTACGACGCCACCGCCGACGACGCCGCCTACGGCGTCTTCGAGCTCGAGGGCGGAGCCATCGCCCAGATCAACTCCTCCTGGGCGGTCCGCGTCCACCGCGACGAACTCGTCGAGTTCCAGGTCGACGGCACCGAGGGCTCCGCCGTGGCCGGCCTGCGCGACTGCCGCGTCCAGCACCGCTCCGCCACCCCCAAGCCCGTCTGGAACCCGGACATCCCCGCCACCGAGGTCTTCCGCGACCAGTGGCAGGAGGTCCCGGACAACGGCGAGTTCGACAACGGCTTCAAGGCCCAGTGGGAGCTGTTCCTCAAGCACGTCTACGCCGACGCCCCCTACCACTGGGACCTGCTGGCCGGCGCCCGCGGCGTCCAGCTCGCCGAGCTGGGCCTGAGGTCCTCGGCCGAGGGCCGCCGCCTGGACGTGCCGGAGATCTCGCTGTGACCATCGAACTGCCCGACGTGCGGGGCGGGCTGCGGACGTACGAGCCCCGCACCGAGCCCCTCGCACTCGCCGCCGGGGCCCCCTTCGTCTCCCGTACGGTCTTCTCCGCGGCGCACGTCGTCGCCGACCCGTACGCCGACACCACCCCCGACTCGCCCGCCGCCGTCGACTGGGACGCCACCCTCGCCTTCCGCCGCCACCTGTGGTCGCACGGCCTGGGCGTCGCCGAGGCGATGGACACCGCCCAGCGCGGCATGGGCCTGGACTGGGCGGGCGCGGCCGAGCTGATCCGCCGCTCCGCCGCCGAGGCGAAGGCCGTCGGCGGGCGCATCGCCTGCGGCGTCGGCACCGACCAGATCGTCTCCGGCACGCTCGCCGAGGTGCGGGCGGCCTACGAGGAACAGCTCGCGCTCGTCGAGGAGTCGGGTGCGCAGGCCGTCCTGATGGCGTCCCGCGCCCTGGCCGCCGCCGCCCGCACGCCCGAGGACTACCTCGAGGTGTACGGCCACCTGCTGCGCCAGTGTGCCGAACCCGTGATCCTGCACTGGCTCGGCCCCATGTTCGACCCGGCGCTGGAGGGCTACTGGGGCTCGTCCGACCTGGACGCGGCCACCGACACCTTCCTGGAGGTCATCGCCGCCCACCCCGACAAGGTCGACGGCATCAAGGTCTCGCTGCTGGACGCCGGGCGCGAGGTCGCCCTGCGCCGCCGCCTGCCGCAGGGGGTGCGCTGCTACACCGGCGACGACTTCCACTACCCCGAGCTGATCGCGGGCGACGAGCAGGGCTTCAGCCACGCCCTGCTCGGCATCTTCGACCCGCTCGGCCCGCTGGCGGCCCGGGCGGTCCGCGTCCTGGACACGGGGGACACGGCGGGCTTCCGCGCCCTGCTCGACCCCACGGTGGAGCTGAGCCGGCACCTCTTCCGGTCCCCCACCCGCTTCTACAAGACGGGCGTGGTGTTCCTGGCCTGGCTGGCCGGCCACCAGGACCACTTCGCCATGGTCGGCGGCCTGCAGTCGGCCCGCTCGCTGCCGCACCTCGCCCGCGCCTACGAACTCGCCGACGGCCTCGGCCTGTTCCCCGACCCGAAGCTCGCCGAGGACCGCATGCGGACCCTGCTGCACCTGTACGGAGTGACCCCGTGACCGGCCCCGTCAACGCTCTCGCGCGTTTCAGCATCAACCAGATGACGGTCAAGCAGCTGTCCCTGCCCGAACTCGTCGACGCCTGCCGCGACCTGGGTGTCCCCGCAGTGGGCCTGTGGCGCGAGCCCGTCCAGGCCTACGGAGTGGAGGCGGCGGCGAAGCTGGTCCGGGACGCCGGCCTGACGGTGACGACCCTGTGCCGGGGCGGCTTCCTCACCGCGATCGACCCCGCCGAGCGGGCCGCGGCCCTGGCCGACAACCGCCGCGCCGTCGACGAGGCCGCCACCCTGGGCACCGACACCCTGGTGCTGGTCTCCGGCGGCCTCCCGGCCGGCTCCAAGGACCTGCGCGGCGCCCGCGAACGCATCGCGGACGCCCTGGCGGAGCTGGGCCCGTACGCCGAGGAGCACGGGGTGCGCCTGGCCATCGAGCCGCTGCACCCCATGTACGCCTCCGACCGTTGCGTGGTCTCCACCCTCGCCCAGGCCCTGGACCTGGCCGAACGGTTCCCGGCCCGGCAGGTCGGCGTCACCGTCGACACCTACCACGTCTGGTGGGACGACACGGCGCCCGCGCAGATCGCCCGCGCCGGCGCCCAGGACCGCATCCACACCTTCCAGCTCGCCGACTGGACCACCCCCCTGCCCGAGGGCGTCCTCAACGGCCGCGGCCAGATCGGCGACGGGAGCGTCGACATGCGGGAGTGGCAGGGCCACGTGGAGGCGGCCGGCTACACCGGCGCCATCGAGGTCGAACTCTTCAACGACGTCCTGTGGGCCCGGGACGGCCGCGAACTCCTCGCCGAGACGGCACGACGGTTCGTGGAGCACACGGCTTAGCGGGCCCCCCGTCCGCCCTTTCGCCCTCCCGAGGGGACCGGAAAAAATCTTGGAAAGGCCGTACAACCCTCCCCGCACCCCATGGGTCTTACCGGGTGTCAGAACTTCTGTGGGGGGACCCGGGGGGGATCCGAGAGGTTTTGACA
>NZ_LIQT01000290.1 GCF_001418415.1 Streptomyces hirsutus | reverse complement strand
GCGGGCGACCGCCGAGACCGGGACGCCGTAGTCGTCGGGGGCCGGATCGTTGACCCCGGCGGCCTCGGCAACCTGCAGGATCCAGGGAACGTCGATGTGCAGGTCCATCAGGCCGCGTGTGCTCCCCGAGCCGTCTGACGGGAGTTTTCCGCTTCGTCGAAGACCGTCTGATGTTCGGCCAGGAAGCGGGCGGCGGCGTCCACTGCGCGCGCCCGCAGGCCGCTGGCGTCGTCCTGCACCAGCCGGGCCAAGTAGTCCCCGATGCTCAGCCCCAGGTCAGCGGCGCGTTTCTTCGCGAGTTCCGCAACGTCCTCGTCCACGCGCGCGCCCAGTTGTGTCTTCGCCATACCAGCATGGTAACAGCCGTTACCGGCTGGGGGGAGTCTCGCTGAACCGGTCGCGGACCTGGGCCGCCCCCAGGGGCGAGACGGTGCCGGTCGCCGACCGACATGGCCTCCCGCAGCCCCTCGGAGGAGCGGCGCCTGGCTCCCGCCCAGTCCTCGGCGACCGGGCGGGGCCACTGGGCCCGCCCGCCGACGGTCGACCGAGGCGGCGGCACGCCGTTCTCGCCCCGGGAGATGTAGCCCCGCAGCGTGGAGGCCGTGATGCCGCCCAGCGCGGCCATCCCGGGCACGCCGAGCAGCCGATCCCTAACGAGTTCGGGACTGGCCAGGTCGACGACGCACCTGTCCAGTGGCAGGGGATCGTCCTGCTTCTGGTGGTGCTGCGCCCACCGGGTCAGGTCATCGAGCCAGTTGTCCGGCGCCGCTATGGACGGATCGAAGGTGGCCGTCTTGTGCAGGTGCGCGCGCTCCGGGTGGGCGCGGCCGTCGAGCATGTCGTCGGCGTGGACGGAGGCCGTGGCACGTGCCGTGTGGCGGGCGTAGTCCTCGGTGACCGGGTCCCAGATTTGGTTGGGCCGGTACCGAGACGCGCCGTCCCACCAGTAGCCGCCGGCCCGAAATACCCGGTGCGGCCCGGCAGCTGCGCAGACATCACCCACACCCGCCAACTGCGGCTGGTCAAACCCCTGGACAGCCGGCCAGCAGTTGAGGTCCTCGCGGATACCAGCTACCAAGGGCTTGGGTACTCAGACCGGCGGGCGCCGCCGAAATACGCGGAACGCAGACCGAACACGGACGGCTCGTCCAGGCGCCGCCGCGTGCCGACCAGCACTGAACATGAACCCTACGCAGCGCAGATGACACGACCTGATCACCACGGCCCTCGCTCTCGCTCAGGCCCTCCAGCAGGCTGGCGGCACCGTCACCATTCACGACCCGCAGGCCGTGGCAACGGCCGTGATCCGCAACCCCGAGTTCGACTACACCGACGACCTGCCCGCCTCCCTTGACGGCGCCGATCTCGTCGTCCTGGCCACCGAGTGGCCCGAGTACGGTCAGGCTGACCCCGGGGTCCTCGTGGGTCGCCCGGCCGCTCCCCTGCTCGTCGACTGCCGCACCACCCTGGACCCTGAGCCCTGGCGCACGGCGGGCTGGACCGTCCAGCAGCTCGGCCGACCCGGGAAGTAGCTTCAGTCCCCCGAGTGGTGGGGTCCTGCAAGACGTCATCGAACCCCTGGAAGGTTGCGGAGGTCTCGCGCTGTGGAAGACGACGTCGTTCTCCGTCGTGCGGGCCCCGCCGACGCGCTCCCCGCGGCCGATGTGTGGCTGCGTTCCTTTACCGCCGTGCTGCCATCGGTGCCTTGTGCCCACGATGATGCCGAGGTACGAGACTGGTTCTCACGCGTGCTGGTGCCGCAGTACGAGACCTGGGTGGCGGTCACCAAGAACAGAGTGGTGGGGCTCTTGGTGCTCAACGGCGCAGAGCTGAAGCAGTTCTACCTCGATCCAGCATGGCGCGGGCAAGGGCTGGGCGATCGGTTCATGTCCCTGGCGAAGCAGCGGCAGCCAGACGGGTTGACGCTGTGAACTTTCCAGGTCAACGAATCGGCGCAGCGGTTCTACGAACGGCACGGCTTTATCGCGATCGAGCGAACGGACGGACTGAGTAACGACGAGCGAGAGCCAGACGTCCGCTATGTCTGGCAGCCTCAGAAGTAGCACCGCGTCAGGGAGGATTTCGTACGGGCCGCCGTCCTCGACGCTGCCACGGACCCGTTCCTCGCCGCCCGCAACCAAGCTGACCGGATTCAGCACGACTACGCCGCCTGACCCATTTGCAACAGGACTGTCCGCGTTCGGCCCTCGTCGGGCAACATCCCGGCTGATCACCTCCCCGAGAAGCTGCCGCCGTGAACACGCTCCTTGAAGCTCTCGCAGGTCAAGCGGAAACGCTCGTCAACGGCGTCGTGGCCCTCGCCGGCGGTCTGGTGGTCTGGCGCTTGACGAACTGGTCACGTGACCGAGCCGATCGCCAGACCGAACTGGCCACAACCCTCGAGCGGGCAGAAAACCTGATCGTCGCCGTCGCCGATGTCCGGACCTCCGTCGACATCAACCACCGTCTGTGGAAACGCCCATTGGAGCAAGCCCGGTTCCTCGCGCTGATCGCCTTCGCCGTAACCGGGGCAGGCGTCCACATGCGGGTTAGGGGTGGATCCGCGCGGGAGATCTTCGCCGCTACCGTCGGCGCGGCCGCGCGGCTTGGACTCCGTGAAATCCGCGCCAACAAAACCGCCCTGCCGCACTGCGCGAGCCCATCAGGCGAGTCCATGCAGCGGCAGCCCCCTTCCTGCGCCACCCCGATGAGCGCGTTGTCGAGACGACGAACGAACTGCTTGCGGCCGTGGGCGACATCGAGAACACCGCCCGGATCGAGGCCCCGCTCAAACGCCTCCAGTGAGCATCGGCTGACCGTCACCGATCACCAGGCCCGCCAACCGGCAGGTCGGCGGGCCCACAACGCGGCTTCGTCCGCGAGTTCGACCGCGCTGGGCTCAGTCCCAGCAGTGCCTGTCGCGTTGGGGCTCAGCGCCGTCGAGCACGAGCTCAAGCGAACGGCGTGACCGGGGACCGCAGGCCGAGCCACTGCTCGGCGTCCCATGCCTGGAACCGCTCCGCCTCGGTGAACCCCAGCTTTGCGGCGAGGCGCATCGAGCCGACGTTGGCGGTCTGGGTGGTGAGCACCACCGGCTCGCCGGGAAGGACGCCGTCGAACCAGTCGAGTGCCGCCGCGCACGCCTCGGCGGCGTACCCAAATCCCCACGCCCGCGGCAGGAACAGGTAGCCGAGATCGGCCTTCCCCGCGGCAGCCGGGCGACGGTGCTCCGTTGCTCTTCTGAGCAGGATCTGGCCGATCATCGACCCGTCGAGATCCACGACGAAACTCCCGGGCCACCGCTCGGGTACCCCGGGCATCTCGCGTTCAAGCTCGTCACGCGGCCGGGGGCCGCCAAGGTAGGTGTGCACCTCTGGCGACGCCAGCAGCTCGATGAACGCCGCACGGTCCCGGGCCTCGGGCTCACGGAGCACAAGCCGCTCGGTCTTGATCGGGGCAGGTGGCCAGGCGACGGATCCAAGTTCAGTCATGCCGACCAACTAATCAGCAGGCTCGGCAGCGATCAAGGTGACCGATCAACCCAACGGCCCGGGCCCCACACTCACCAACGGCGCCGTGCAGGCCCGATCCGGTCCTTCCGCCACTCACCGGCATGGCCAAAACCTACATTTTGATGATCAAAAGCCACTCTCCGCTCCCCATCTTCCCCAGGCAGTTCAAAAAGCAAGCAAGTGGGGCGAGGAGCGGAGCTGGGGATTTTCAAGGCTCTGTCCGCAGTTCCGTGAATCCCCAGGTCAGCATTGGGAACGGGGGATCGTTTCGGCAGGGTGTTTCCTGCCGTGGCGAGCAAGACGGTCGAGGCTGTGCTGTTTCCCGGGATCGATGTGCGGGTGGAGGGGATGAGCGACTCCTCCGACGTCCTGGTGGGGGAGGCGGTGTCGACGAGCTCTGCTGGCCTCCGCCCGCGACCACCGCCCCAACGGCGTCCTGGAGCCGTTCAAGGCATACCTAAACGCCCGCTTCACCGAGGCGCAAGGCCAGGTCAGCGGCACCTGGCTGTTCCTGAAGATCCATGAACGCGGCTACCGGGGCAGCCGCCAGGTCGTCCGCAAACACCTCGCCGCCCTTCGTGCGGGCACCGCCGAACCGGTCCGGGCCGACATCCCCAGCCCCCGCAAAATCACCTCCTGGATCATGCGACCCCGCGAGACTTTCACCGAGAGCCAGGAGCAGCGGCTGCTTCAGGTCCGGCTCGCCTGTCCGGACATCACCCGGGCCTGCGACCTCGCCCGCGCCTTCGCCGACCTGGTCCGTCATCGGCGTGGATACTTGCTGCTGGAGTGGATCCGGCAGGCCTAGCAGAACGCCCCGAAGCCGGTGCAGGGCTTCGCCGGCTTCCTCCGCCAGGACCTCGACGCCGTCACCGCCGGCCTCACCCTGCCGTGGAGTTCCGGCGTCGTCGAGGGACACGTGAACCGGGTAAAAAACGCTCAAGAGAGCGATGTATGGCCGGGCCTCGTTCGCACTCCTTCGGACCCGCGTCCTCACCCGGCCATGAGTCCCGGGGTCAGGAGAAGGCACCAGGCGACAGCACAGCATGTACGAAATCAGCCGGCGGCAAGTAGCTGTGGGCTTCGACATAGTGAGCAACCAGCTCAGGAGCAGCGTAGGCGACGCCGTTCCCCATGACACGTATCTCTGAACTGCCCCGTGGACTGTCGTCCCGTGGTCCGAGCAGTCTCGAGGCGCACCAAGGGCAGAAGTGACAGCCGCGCGTCTGCTGGGCCCGATGCGTCTGAGTCATGCGCTGCAGCGCGTCTACCAATCCCGTAGGTGGTTCCCCTTTTGAGTAGGTCTTACTGCGGCTGAGCCAGCCCACGTTCAGCAGCGGGACACCTCGCCAGCAGCCTGATGCTTCTGGATCCCCATTGTCCCTGTCGTACGTGTACGGAGTCAGGTCTGCGTAGTAGGTCATGAGATTGACTATCAACCAGAGTCGATCGAATCGCACGTGCCGGGACCCGACCACGCCACAACGCGCTCGAGGATCACGGAACTGCGGACAGAGCCCCCCACAGGGCTGTCAGAAAGCCGAACTGACAGCGCAGACCGAGGGCTCCAAGAGCCAGCCATCCGGCGCGGAAACACTGACGAGTCGACCCACACCTGCGTCTCACGTCGGCGGAGTGCGAAGCAGAGGAGCGCCGTGCCAACCAATACGACGCCCCCACAACCTGGCCCCATACAGCCAGCACTGTGAAACCGGCCGCTGCAGCCGTCAAACGGACGGCCCACCAGTTCCACGCCGTCGCCTCGGCTGCCTCCCGTTGTTTCCGCCGGAGTTCACCAAGAGTCGACCATGCCCTGCTGGCGTTCACGAGCTCTCGTGCGGATGCCGCCCGGACCTGCTGCTCGTTCTCCGGAAACAGCATCCGCAACTGCACCAGGCCGGCGTCCACCCCGTCGCGTCTGCCCAGCAGCCGGGCCGTATTGGGGTCTGACAGACCGGCCCTGACCCCGTGCCGGTACACCTCATGCAAGTCAGCGACAACGAAGTCCTGCACGAATGCCCAGCGCTCTTTCCATTTGGCTGGCCACGGCACCATCACAACTCCCCCTGGCAACAAGACCGGGAATCGTAATGCCCTGCACCGACACTGACGGTCTCCCCTGACCGCCTGACTGATCGTTTCAGAATGAGGTTCGGAGTCGCCTCAAACAGATGATGCTGCAAGCGAGTTGAAGCAGGCCGAGGTGGAGGTCGGCGTGTATCTCGTAGCGGATCCGAAGCCGCTTGAACTGGTGGAGCCAGGCGGAGGTCCGCTCGACGACCCAGCGGGTTCTGCCCGGGCCGGAGCCGTGGGCGGTGCCTTTACGGGAGATCTTCGGTGTGATGCCGCGGGCCCGGAGAAGGCGGCGGTACCTGGCTTGGTCGTAACCTCGGTCGGCGAACAGGCGCTTGGGCCGGTGACGTGGCCGTCCGCGGACCCCGCGGATGCGGGGTATCGCGTCCAGCAAGGGCATCAACTGCGTGACGTCGTGACGGTTTCCGCTGGTCAGCGAGACGGTCAAGGGGGTGCCGTGCCGGTCGACGATCAGGTAATGCCTGCACGACGGGAGCTGGCCTGCGACGCCCGGGCCGACCGGGTCATCGGCCGAGGTCAATTCTCCGACGGAATGCGGACAGCGATGGCCTTTGCCAGTCGGTCCGCATCCCGCGACATCGATCCACCCTCCTGCGAAGCGGTCACCAGCAGGCGCAACACGTCGTAAGCCTCCTCCGACGTCAGCAGCGCCAGGCGCTCCGCCGTCTCCATCGGCGCGGAGAGGATCTCGTCCAGGTCGATGTGCTCGTAGTCGTCCATGACCGGGCAACATACCCGGGTCCGCCACGGTCACGCGGAACCGGAGAGACGTCAGCCCCGTCCAGCGGGCGCGAGACAGGGCTGACCGGAAGAGATGCGGTGGTGAAGGGCGGTCGCCTACGCGGCGAAAGGCTCTGCAGGGCTTCAGCCGAACGATCGTCCCTGTGAGCGGAAGGAGTGAGGCCCGGGGACACTGTTCCCTCCACAACCACGCTCATCCCCACACGGACAGCCGCGTCGGCATTCCCGGCCCGCCTGGAGCGGGTGCGGCCCGCTCGCGACGGCGTCCAGGATAGGCAGGCGATCACGCCTGGTCCGGCCACGTCCTCACTACGGCGCCGGTCTCTTCGTCGACGAGGGTCGAACCTGCGAACGAATCAGGTCCAACGCGTCTGCTGTTGCTGCGCTTCTTGGAGCGCATGCAGCTGCGTGACCTGGAGCGCACCCGGCGGTGGGTCGCCGACGAGGAACGCCGGGAAACCGAACCCCGGCGTGGCGTCGACGCCCGGCCGGACCCGCCGGACCGGCTCCTCGAGCACGGGATCAACGGGCACAGTCCGCCCGTCTACGTGACTGGACGGCCGTCACCCCGCCCGGTACACCCACGGCGGCTTCATCGCTCCTACCCACCGCGCAAGCCCCCTTTCGGGTGCGTAATACTCTCTACATGAAGCTGAGCATTACGCCCACGCCTGGCGCGAACGCCGTACGACAGGCCCTCGCTCGGGACGCCAAGCGGCTCACGCGGCTCGTGCGCGGCTCACGCGCCTACGAGGGCCCGTACGCGGCGATGGTCGCGGGCTACCGCGTCGGTCCCGACTACATCGAGGCCCACCGGGTCTTCGTGGCCGTCGACACCGATGATCCCGCGGGCGGGGTGCTCGGTTTCTATTCGCTGGTCCTCGCGCCGCCGGAGCTGGACCTGCTCTTCGTCGCCGACGGATCGCAGCGCCGCGGCATCGGGCGGCTGCTCGTCGAACACATGAAGTCCGAGGCGCGCGCGGCGGGGCTGGACCGTGTCCGCGTCGTGTCGCATCCTCCGGCCGAGGGGTTCTACCGCAGCGTGGGCGCGCTGCTCACCGGGACCGTCTCCGCGAACCCGCCCGCGGTGGCGTGGGACCGGCCCGAGCTGGAGTTTTTGATCCCGTAACCGCCGACCGGGCCCACTTGCCGCGGGGCGCGCCCGTTTTCGCCGCCAGTCCGCCGGGGCACAACGGGTTTTCGGGGTTCTTCCGGCCTTGTCTCCGCTGCGGGTGGATCCCGGGGGTAACCGCTCGGCACGACTGTTTACGGGTTACACGCCTCGCACGAGCAGATCCCGCCCTCGGACCTGCTCGCCACCGTGGTGCACGCGGAACAGGCTGGATTCACCGCCGCCATGTGCTCGGACCACTTCTCGCCGTGGAGCGTCCGTCAAGGGGAGTCCGGATTCGCCTGGTCGTGGCTCGGCTCTGCCCTCCAGGCCACCGGCCATCTGCCGTTCGGCGTGGTGAACGCCCCCGGCCGGCGTTATCACCCGACGATGCCCCAGCTCACGATCTGTGTGGCGCAGAGGGCGGGCAGGGCGGCGCGGGGCCGCGACCGGTCCCCCGATCCGGTCGCGACTCCGCTGGTGAGCGCGTTGGTCATGTGGAATCAGCAGCAGCTACCGGCTGTGGTGGCCTCCTTCACCTGCGCGGAGCTGGCGCAGCAGGCGCTCTGTGGTGGTGACGCCGACGCTGGGGCGTCGGCCTTCACGACGTACACCTCCCAGCGTTCGCTACCGGGGCCCTGGACCCAGACCTTGTCCTGGAGGGCGTAGCAGCAGGTGGTGTCGTTCTCCTCCCGGGTGGCGAGGCCCGCGTCGGCGAGACGGGCAGTGGCGTCCTGGACCTTGTCGGTGGTGGCTACCTCGACGCCGAGGTGGTCCATGCGGGTGTCCTCGCCCGGCTCGCCCTGGAAGAGGACGAGCTTGAGCGGAGGTTCGGCGATGGCGAAGTTGGCGTAGCCATCGCGGAGTTTGGCGGGCTCGGCATCGAACAGCTTGCTGTAGAAGGTGATCGCCGCCTGGAGATCGGGGACGCGGAGGGCGAGTTGCACGCGGGACATGACATGCCTCCTACTGGGTGGATAGGGGTTCGGGTCAGCCGCAGCAGCCGCCCGCCGGAGCCTCTTCGGCGTCTGCACCTACTGCTGCAGACGCACCGAGCTGGACGAGCCGCGGCTCAGGTGCTGGGGCACAGCAGCCGCCGTCTCCGCCCTGCTCGTTCTCGGCCGCGTCGAAGAGGCCGGCGCCGCCGCAGACTCCGGTGTCGGGGAGGGTGAGTTCGACGCGGTCGGCGGCGTCGAGGTCTCCGGCGATCGCGGCGGCGACGGAGCGGACCTGCTCGTGGCCCGTCATGGCCAGGAACGTCGGGGCGCGGCCGTAGGACTTCATGCCGACGAGGTAGACGCCCTGTTCGGGGTGGGACAGCTCGCGGTGGCCGTGCGGGTAGACGGTGCCGCAGGAGTGCTGGTTGGGGTCGATCAGCGGGGCGAGTGCCACCGGGGCCTGGAGCCGCTCGTCCAGTCCGAGCCGCAGCTCGGACAGGAACGACAGGTCGGGGCGGAAACCGGTCAGCACGATCACTTCGTCCACGGCGTCGAGCCGCCGGCCGTCCTCCGCCACGAGAACGAGACGCCCGTCGCCGTCCCGCTCGACCGCTTCGGTACGGAAGCCGGTGACCGCGTCGGCGTGACCGGCCTCGACGGCGGCCTTCGCGGCGAGGCCGAGCGCGCCGCGGGCCGGCAGTTCGTCTGCCTCGCCGCCGCCGAAGGTGGAGCCGGAGATGCCCCGGCGCAGGATCCACAGGGCCTTCGTGTCCGTGCCGTCGTCGGCCTTGGCCAGGTCGGAGAGGTAGGCAAGAGCGGTGAAAGCGGAGGCGCCGGAGCCGATCACGGCGGTGCGCCTGCCCGCGTAGCGGGCGCGGACAGCGGGGTCCTTCAAGTCCGGGACGCGGTAGGTGATCCGGTCGGCCGCCGCCTTCTCGCCGAGGGCGGGCAGGCCGCTGCCACCGGCCGGGGAGGGGGAGGTCCAGGCGCCGGAGGCGTCGATCACCGCGCGGGCGAGAATCCTCTCCTCGCGGCCGTCGGCGCAGGTGACGTGCACGACGAAGGGCTGGGTCTCGCGGTCGGCGTCGACGAGCCGGTCACGGCCGGCCCGGGAGACGCCGGTGACCGTGGCGCCGGTGCGGACACGGTCACCGAGGACGTCGGCGAGCGGCTGGAGGTACTGGTCCGCCCAGTCCCCGCCGGACGGGTACGTCGCCGGGTCGAGCCCGGTCCAGCCGGTCGGGGCGAGGAGCTTCTCGGCGGCCTGGTCGACGACTTCGCCCCAGGTGGAGAACAGGCGCATGTGGCTCCACTCGCGGACGGCCGCGCCGGCGGTGTCGCCCGCTTCCAGCACGAGGGGCTCGATGTCGCGCTCGACGAGGTGGGCGGCGGCGGCAAGCCCGACGGGGCCGGCTCCGATGACGACGACGGGGAGCTGCTGGATGCTCATGAGGCTCGGTCTCCTTGAGGGGCGACGGGGTCAGCGCGCGTAGGTGAAAGCGATCAGCGTCTGCTGTCGGCGTTCAGCCGCCCGGGTGGCGCTGTCGCCGACCTGGGCGCAGCTGTCGCAGAAGCTGACGCCGATCAGGTGGCGGGCGGCGCGGCGGGCGCGGGCCGTGGTGAGCACGGCACGGAGGGCGGTGGTCACGACGACTCCTTACTTCGATACCTGTCGATACATTGGAGCTTGCCACCCGCATCGACGAGTGTCAACATAGACGCATGTCGAAGTCAGAGGTTGTGGAGCTGCCCGTCCTCCAGGAGGACGGTGCGGTGCCGTGCTGCCCGCCGATCACCGCCGGGGAGCTGTCCCCGGCGGACGCGGAGAAGATGGCCGCCATGTTCAAGGCGCTGTCGGACCCGGTGCGCCTGCGCCTGTTCTCCAAGATCGCCTCCCACCCGGGAGGAGAGGCGTGCGTGTGCGACATCGCCGACGTCGGCGTCTCCCAGCCGACCGTCTCCCACCACCTGAAGAAGCTGCGCGAGACCGGCCTGCTGACCTCGGAGCGGCGCGGTACCTGGGTCTACTACCAGGTCGCCCCGTCCGTGGTGGCGGCCATGTCCGCCCTGCTCGACCTGCGCAGCTGACCACCGTCGCCGAGGCGGCGGCGGTCGGTCACCGCAGTCGGGCGGGCAGCAGCGCAGCAAGTACTCCTTGAGCGCGTCCAGGCGGCCCGCCATGGTGGTGCCGTCGGCGCGGTAGAAGACCTGTTTACCCTCTTTGCGGGAGAGGACCAGGCCGCCATGGCGCAACAGACTCAGGTGCTCGGACGCGGTCGACGGCTTGAGACCGCACCGTTCGGCGATCTGCCCGACGGTCAGCTCGCCGCCGCCCGCGAACTGCCGCATGACCAGCTGGCGCGTCTCGCTCGCCAGGGCCTTGAGGAAGTCGGCCGTCGCCGGGTCGACCGCCTCGTCCACACCACCGCTCGCCGGTATCGCTTCACGGCTCATATTTCGTCGCTTCCTGAAACAACGACGTTTGGAGGAGAAGGGTCTCATGGAGCACCACGCCGACCTCATCGGCGCCGGCCAGTCAGGCTTGGCCACCGCCGCTCTCACGCCGACCGCAGCGGCGACGGTCGCTCGGTCTCTCTTCTCGTCGTAGCGGGGGCACAGGCTCGACGCAGTACGCGCCAGACGATCTCGCGCGCGTCTCGTCTGCACTACCGTGGATTCATGACGGCGCCGCTGGACGTGCTGGTAGTGGGAGCGGGGCCGACCGGCCTTGCCCTCGCCGCGCAACTGCGCTCGTACGGAGCGCGGTTCAGGATCGTCGATCGTTCCCTCGACCGGGTGCGGGAGTCGCGGGCGCTTGCCATCCAGCCCCGCACCCTGGAGGCGTTGGCGGGCTTCGGGGTGACGGACGAGTTGGTGGCCCGGGGCAACCCGGCGATGCGGCTGCGGCTCCACCTGCCCCGCCGCGTGGTGGCGCTGCGCTTGTTCGACATCGGGCTGACCGACACTGCGTACCCGTTCCTGTTGTTCCTCTCGCAGGCCGAGACGGAGCGCGTCCTCTCCGAGCATCTGGCCGCGCGGGACGTGACGATCGAGCGCGGCACCGAACTGGTCCGGCTGGAGGCGGCGGACTCGTTCGTCGACTGCCGGCTGCGCCACGACGACGGCTCGCAGGAGGCTGTGGAGGCGCGCTACGTCGTGGGCTGCGACGGCGCCCACAGCACCGTGCGCAGCCAGAGCGGCATCGGATTCGAGGGATATGCCTACCCGCAGACGTTCCTGCTCGCCGACCTGGAGGTCGACGGGCTGGAGCCGGACTCCGTGCATTCGTACATGAGCGGGGCGGGGATGGTGTTCTTCTTCCCGCTCGGCTCGCCGGCCGGCTGGCGCATGCTCGCGATGCGCCCGCCCGACGCCCCGGAGGCCGAGGTGAACCTGCCGTTGTTGCAGGAGATCACCGGCCGCTGCACCGGCGAGCGGCTGACGCTGCGGGATCCCGTCTGGATGACCGACTTCCGTCTCCACAACCGTGGCGCCGACCGCTACCGCTTGGGCCCCTGCTTCCTCGCGGGCGATGCGGCCCATATCCACAGCCCGGCCGGCGCGCAGGGCATGAACACCGGCATCCAGGACGCGCTCAACCTCGGCTGGAAGCTCGCCCTCACCTGCCGGGGCGTGGCGCCCGAGGAACTGCTGGCAACGTATGAGGCCGAGCGGGCGCCCGTCGGCCACAGCGTGCTGCGCTTCACCGACCGCGCCTTCACCATCGCCACCAGCAGCAACCCCGTCATCCGCGTCGGCCGTACCCAACTCGCCCCGCGTCTGGCGCCGCTGGCGCTACGCGCGGCCAAGATCCGCGGGCGGCTCTTTCGAACCGTCTCCGAACTGGGCATCCACTACCGGCGCAGCCCCGCCTCCACGACCGGCTCACGACCGCCCAGGAGCGGGCCGAGAGCCGGGGACCGGCTGCCCGACCTGCCCCGTGGGCTGCAGGCACGCACGGCGGCACCGGGCTGGCACCTGCTGCTGTCCGGGCCACCATCCCTCTGGCCGGACGAACGGCTCTCCCCGGCCCTGGAAGGACGGATCGGCCTGCTCTCCGTGCACCGGCTCGGCGGACAGAGCCCGTGGCCGGGCGTCGCGCAGGGACTCGTCCGCCCCGACGGCTACCTGGGCTATGTCGCACGGGGCGCCGACCTGAACGGCCTGCGGACCTACCTGGACCACTGGCTGCCGGTCGGCCGCCGTTGATTCCACCCGCCGCGATGCGGCCGGTGGAATCAACGGCGGCCTCTCCGACCGTAGATCCTGCACCTGAGTACCGATTGCACGTCCGGGTACGGCCGGCTACGAGCGACCGGCGTTCTCCGTGCACACGAGCAGCACCTCGGACACCGGCTTCAGCGGACGAAGGACCGGCCCCTGCAGGACCCGGTCCTTCACCTGTGCGGCTGAAAGCCCAGCCGAGGCGGTCGGCCAGCTCGCGTCCAGTCCGGCCTTCGGCTCCGGGCCGACGAGGGTGCGGGCGACCTCGTCGCCGACGTAGATGTTCATCGGCGGGATGGACATCACACCGTACTTCGCGGCAGTCCCCGGATCTCGTCGATGTTCAGCTTGACGATCTCGATCTTGTCGCCGTGCTCGGCGGCGATCGCCTTCAGGAAGGGCGAGCTGCCGGCCGGGACCGCACCAGGGCGCCCAGAAGTCGACAAGCACGGGCTTGCCGCTCTTCAGGACGTCCTGGTTGGCTATGTTCACGAGAATGGACAGCAGATGTTCGCCACTTCGGGATGCGCCACAGCACACCGAAGATTCGAACACCAGGTGAGCCGCCGGCCGCCGTCAGAGACGGCGGCCGGCACTCGCCCACGTCCCGTTGACGCTCCACGACGGTGACAGGTGCCGTTCCCACGAGGGCGAGAAAACACGTTGGCCGGCTGCCGCCGAGCTGCGACGATGCAGCTGTTTCCCATACGGAGGGGGCCTTTGTTCGTTTTCGTCTGCGCGAGGTGCGATGCCGAGCTGACCGTCCCTTTGTCCCAGGTCTCCCTTCCGGCCCACGCCCGTCAGAAATACGGGAATGGGATCCAGCTTCCGGTGCTCATGGAGTCAGGGACGTTTGCCGTGGACCCGGATCCCTGGGGAGGACCGTGGCGGATGTGGGACGAGATCGATCCGGGCGAGGCGGAGGCACGCGGCATCTACGCGCCGGTCTACGCCCTGTCCGACAGCGCGCCCGGGGCGATTGTCATCGCGCCCGGTGATATCCGTAGAACCCGGCTGATCCCCGAGAAGCGCGGCGGTGCCTGCTGTGGCCTCGACGGGGCCGACGGACCCAACATGGTCTGCGAAGCGTGCGACCTGCCAGTGGCGACCAGGGTCGACGACTGCTCTCTCTCTGGCAGGCAGTGCGGCTCAGCTCGGACGCCGTGCACCGTGTCCTCGTTGACGGTGTCCACGCTGCGCCGCTCTCCTGGGCGGAGCTGGCGGAGAAGGGAGAGAGCACGCCCCCGTTCGAGCCGATTGCCACATGGGGAGGACGGTTTGGATCGGGCCACTACTGGTCGTGGAGTCCGCAGTGGGAGGCGGCAGCCGGCCAGGCGCTCGCCCACCTACTGGCGGCCTCCCAAGGGCAGCCGGTGAAGGTCTCCAATGATCTGACCGCGGACATGTTTCAACGCGCGCTCGATGCCCTGCTGCCCGCAGGCCCGCCAACGCGGCACGCCGTCCTGGCTGGACCGGGACGGCCCTCCCCCGACGCGGGCGTCGACATCTTCCTCGTACCGGTCCATCCCCAGACGGGTCAGACCTGGACCCCCGCCGGCCCGGCTGCATCCGCATACCCGGTGCCCCTGCCGCTGGGGGTGTGGCTGTGGCTGGTCTCTCCCCAGCCGTACTTGCCGGTTCCCGCGTCGGGCGGCATACCCCAGGACGTCCTCCGCGACGACCCGCTCCCGCCGCGCCCCCATTACCTGTTCCGGGCCGACCGGGGAACGTTCCAGCACACCTTGGTCCGGCTACCAGCCGTTCGCAGCCCGTGGATGCGCACGATCCTCGAGAACCTCACGCAGGACAGGTTGGCCGACCTCTTCTAGCCGTCTGGCAATCGAACAGCACCAGACTCTCGTGCCTCCCGAAGTGGTCAACATCTGCTGTCCATTCTCGTGGACAAAGCCACATCGCGGAGATCACCGGCTTGGACCCGGGCCCACTTCCGGCCGCCGACCGGCTGCCTCCACGAGTGCGCACCGAGAAGCGGTGGATGCCATGGGAGAGGTTCGAGGACATCATCGTGCAACCACGACTGCCGCCTCGGCGCAGGCAGGCCACACGCGTTGCCCATGCGACCACAGTGACTCAAGTGACAAAACGGGAGAAGAGGCCAGACAGGCGATGGTGATCGTCTGGCTCGTGGTCGTACACGCGGCCGCGCAGCAGCTACTCGTCGTCGCCGTTCATCCGTCCAGCGTTCCAGCCGCCACCGACAACATGGGCTTGCTCAAGGTTGTCTTGGGCTTGCCCGCGGCGCCGATGGCAGGGCTTGCCCGGGTGCAGGTGCAGAAGCGGGAGAGCCAGCCGCCGGCCTTCTGATCCGCCTGCTCAGCCAGCTCGGCTTCCTGCTCCTGGCGGAGGCGCTCCTGCTCCTGGCGCTCGCGTTCGTCGGCTTGGGCCTGCTGCTCGGCTGCGACGGCCCGGCTCTGGCAGTCGTCGCACAGATACGGGTGCGACTCCCGAGGCCGGCCCCAGCCCTGCGAGTCCACCGCCGCCCATCGGTCGTCGGTGAACTTCCGACCGTAGTCGGCGCCTGCGGGTCGCCTCGCCTCCCGTGCCGCGGCTTGCCACTCCGCCCGGCGCTGTTCCTCTTCCCCGTGGGCTTCGGCACGGCGGGCGAGGTAGGCGTCCCGGCGGGGGCTGCCGATCGTGTCCAGCAGCGGCTTGCGGTGGTCACGGCCGAAGCGCCAGAAAGCGGGCCCGGCCGGGCCCGCTCGCGCAGCAGATCCAGGGTGGTCGCCACGATCGGGATGCGGCCGTCGTAGGGGTGGAAGCCGCCCTCTCTGGGCCACCGGCCCTGCCGGTCGTGGCGGCGGGTGAGGTCGGCGACCCTCTGCTTCTGGCTCTTGGTGAAGCGCTTGCCGACCTGGTGGAAGACGAGCAGGACCGGCGGGTGCACCCGCTCGTACTGCTCCGGGTCGGGTGCGAACCAGCGGGTGCGCCACAGCGGCTTCTCGATGCCGTCGGTGTCCTTCTCCTTCCGCTTGAAGAAGCGGGCGTACTTGTCGAACTTCGCAGCGATCAGGACGGCTCCCTCGGTGCAGTTGCCGACCTCGATGAACAGCAGCGGCACCCCGTCCTGCGGCCCGGCTCATCTCGTCGGCTGAAGCGACGGAGGCATTGTCGCCCTGCTCGTCGCCATCGCCGCCCCGATCTCGTTCGCAAGGTCGGGGTCATGGGGGCGAACCTCTGCCCGTGGCACGTGGAAGCAAGGTCGAGCCCCTGCCCGCCGACGCGCGAGGCAGAGGCCCGGCCGTGGCAGGCGGCCGAGGGGATACCGCTACGGGGCCATCTCGTAGGCGCCGGACAGTGCCTCGACGCGCTCCCATACGCGGGCGAAGCGGACCTCGTCGACGACCGGGCGGCGGACGGCACCGAGAGCCCAGTCCTGCTGCCGCTCCGTGGCGGAGTCCTTGCCGTGGAGCTCGACGGCGTAGCCCGAGAAGTCGCGGACGAGGATGGCGAACAGCTCGTCGAGCACGTCCTCGTCGAGGCCGGTGAGCCGGGCTTGTTCAAGGATCAACTGACCATGTACCACGAGGGCGAACAACTGGCCGACAGCAAGCAGGAGGTCCAAGTCGCGGCTCTGCCGTTCGTCGGGGGCGGAGGTGGTGACGAAGTCGCACAGGGCGTCGGCCTGCTCGCGGAACCGGGCCACGTTGGGCACCGCGGCGTACGCGTCAAAAGCGGCGCGCCAGTCGTGGAACCGGATGGAGCCAAGCCCTCGGGCCGGGCCCTGCCGGAAGAGGAAGGTGTCGTCGGCCGCGTCGAGGCGGGTGGGCACCTCGGGGTGGTCGACCGGGTCGAGCAGGTGGTTGCGCATGAACTTGAGGATCAGTGCGAGGTTGACGTGCACCGTGCCCTCGAGCTTCGGCAGACCCCGGATCTCGATCGCGGCCTGGGCGAAGTAGTTGTCCTTCTCAAAGCCCTTGGCCGCGATGACGTCCCACATCAGGTCGATGACCTTCTCGCCTTCGGTGGTGACCTTCATCTTGGTCATCGGGTTGAACAGCAGATAGCGGCGGTCGTCCGGGCCGGCGGAGCGGAAGTAGTCGACGGCGCGGTCGCTGAACAGCTTCATGCCGACGAGGCGCACATAGGCGTCGACCAGTTCGCGCCGCACGTGCGGGAAGGCCGTGACGGGGCGACCGTACAGGATGCGGTTGTGGGCGTGGGTCACGGCCTCGTACATGGCGTGCTCGCAGATGCCGATCGAGGCGGTGCACAGGTTGAACTTGCCGACGTTCACGGTATTGAGGGCAGCGTCGAAGGCGGCGCGACCGGTGTGCAGGACGTCTTCGGGCGCCACCGGGTAGTCCGTGAGACGGAACTCGCTGACGTACTTGGAGGAGTCGACGACGTTCTTGACCAGGTGGTACGCCGGGTGGCGGCTGTCAGCCGCGAAGAAGACGTAGCCGTCGGGGCCCTCGACGTCTGTCCGGCGGCCGAACACGGAAACGAGCCCGGCGGCGTTGCCGTTGCCGATGTAGTACTTGGAGCCGGTCGCCCGGAAGCCACCGCTGCCGTCGGATTCCAGCAGCATGTCCGTGGAGTAGATGTCGGCGCCGTGGCTCTTCTCGGAGAGACCGAACGCGAACACCTCGCCCTGGGACAGGAGTTCGGCCGTCCGGGCGCGGGCGGCGGCGTTGTCGCTCTGCCAGACCGGGCCGAGGCCGAGAATGGTGACCTGCCAGGCGTACCAATAGTCGAGGCCGTAGAACCCGAAGATCTCGTTGAGGGCGGCGATACGGGCGGTGTCCCAACGCTGGTCCGGCCGGTCGCCGTCGGCGGCTGGAGTGAGGAAGGTGGCGAACAGACCCTCCTTGGCGGCGAAGGCCAGAAAGTCCTCCAGCCAGACGCGCGAGCGGTAGTCCTCGATCAGCCTGCGCTTGCCGCGGGTCTCGAACCAGTCCACCGTGGCCCGCAGCAGCCTGCGGGTCTCGGGGTCGAAGTGCGCCGGGTCGTACGTGCGCGGGTTGAACAGCAGCTGGTCGGCCATGAGGTACGCCTTCCGGAGATCGAGTCGGGGTGCGTCGCGGGGATGTGGCTCACTGCGACCCGGGGAGCCGGGTCGGGGGGATGGCGGCCCGCGTCGGGGCGGGCGCGTGAGGTCAGGTGGTGCCGGTCCGTTCGGCGCGGAGCCGGTGGAGGGTGTCGAGGACGTCGTCGAGCCAGGCGATAGTCATGCGCTCGAAGGCGATGCCTCCGCGCAGGACGACGTGCTGGAGTTCCCGGCCGGTGTCCAGCGGCCGGGGGGCTTCGGGCCCGGTGAAGTCCCGTTGCTCTCCGGTGAGGTAGCGCGTGAGCCGGTCACTGTGCGCCTTGCGGTGACGCTCGACCTCGGAGATCAGTGCCGCCGGGTCGTCGAAGGCGGCGCCCCGGATCTTCACGGCGAGCTCGTGCCGGATGCTCTCCGGTTCGACGGGCTGGTGCAGCCATGCGGAGAGCGCCGCGCGACCGGGCGCCGCGACGGAGTACTCCTTCTTGTCCGGCCGGCCCTGCTGCGGCACTTCACGGACGTCCAGGAGGCCGTCGCCCTCCATGCGCCCGAGCACGCGGTAGATCTGCTGGTGGGTCGCGGTCCAGAAGTACCCGATCGATCTTTCGAACCGGCGAGCGAGTTCGTAACCCGAGCCCGGCTTCTCCATCAGCGAGACGAGGATCGCGTGTTCGAGCGCCATGCCCTGATCCTCATATGCAATTAGTTGCATATACAAGCCACCGCATCCGGATGAGACGCGGGTCACCCCCGTTCCCCGGCGGCGGCACTTCCATGGCGAACGCGACCTCGGTGGCTGTGTGCGAGCGCCGGCGGAGGTGCGGGGCGCGACCGGCTGTCCGGTGCGATCCTCCGCAAAGCTTTGCGACGTGACCGCGATTCCCCGACCGACACCGCGTCGCGGAACCGGCCGTTCCACCGTCGGCAATCGGGGTAGAGGAGACGCCGTCCGGACAGGACCACCGCCCATGGGGAACCGACCATGACAGACGACGCCTACCTCGTCCTGCCGCACGGCCCGGCCGGGGAGTTCGGGGTGCCGCCCGCAGCCGTCGGGGAACTGGCCTGTAGGGAGACCCCGGCAGTGCGGGCATGGTTGGACGCGCAGGGTGTGACCTATGCCGTTCGGATATTCGTCTCTGCTGGTCAAACCACGTATCCGTATTCGCTGATCAGGCCGCCGAGAACGCGGCTGCGCAGGAGTCGCGTGGTGCTCAGGCCGGTGACCGGTGCGGGCCGCCGTTCGGCGAACGGTGGCAGTCGCCCGCGGGCCTGACGTGGGCGATGCCCGTTGTGGTGCCGGGCGTACTCGTCGAGCACGCGCCGGGCACGGGTCTCATTCCGGATCAGCAGATGGTCGAGGGCCTCGCGCCACAGGGTCCCGATGACCCGTTCACCGTGCGCGTTCATCCGCGGGGATCGCGGCGCGGTCCTGACGACCTCGATGGTCTCGGACTCGAAGACCGTGCTGAAGGAGTCGGCGTACTTGCCGTCCCGGTCCCGGACCAAGAAGCACAGGGACTCGAGGCGCACGCCCGGATCGACGGCGAGGTTGCGGGCCTGCCGCACCGTCCACTGCGCGGTTGGGTGAACGGTGACACCGGCGAGGTGCAGGCGGCGTGTGCCGTGCTCGAGGAAGACCACCACGTAGACCCGGCGGAGATCCACCAGGCCGACGCGCAGGACGATGGCGGAGACCCGACTGAGCGGGTGACGCGGACATGCTTGGCGACTCGGCTCGCGCGTAGCCGCACCTGGCCGCAGACTATGACTCTGGGTGTGCGCTTGGTTACACCCGTGAGTGCGAGGGCGG
>NZ_LIQT01000029.1 GCF_001418415.1 Streptomyces hirsutus | reverse complement strand
GACGGGGGGCGGGGCGGTCTGCTGTGTGGATATGTCCATCAGGGTCTCCGGTCTGCGGGGTCCCTCGCTGTTCGAGGGTCCCCCTGGCGGCGGTGCACCGGACGGTGCGGTCCGGCCCCGGGTGGCGGGGCCGGACCGCACTCGGGTCAGCTCAGGCTCGAGACGGTCTCGCGAACCTTGGTGATGATCTCCTCGGGCATCGGGGCGTAGCCGGCGTCGGCCAGCAGGCCCTGACCGTCCTCGGAGGCCATGTAGTTCAGGAAGGACTTCGTGGCGGGCAGGGTGTCCGCCTTGTTGCCCTTGTCACAGGCGATCTCGTAGGTCACCAGGACGAGGGGGTAGGCGCCCTCGGCCTCGGGGGTGTAGTCCAGCTCCAGCGCGAGGTCCTTGCCGGTGCCGACGACCTTGGCGGCGCCGATGGCGGCCGTGGCGTTCTCGATCGTGGCCTTGACCGGCTCGGCGGCCTCGGTCTTCACGTCGACGGTCTTGATGCCTTCCTTGGCGTAGGAGAGCTCGAAGTACGAGATCGCACCCGAGACCTGCTTCACCTGCTGGGCCACACCGGAGGAGCCCTGAGCGGACTGGCCGCCCTTGGCCTCCCACGACTTGCCCGGCTCGTACGGCCAGGCCTTCGGCGCGGCGGCCTTCAGGTACTTGGTGAAGTTGTCCGTGGTGCCGGACTCGTCCGAGCGGTGGAAGGCCTGGATCTTCAGGTCGGGAAGCTTCGCGTCGGGGTTCAGCTTCGCGATCTTTTTGTCGTTCCAGTTGGTGATCTTGCTGTCGAAGATCTCCGAGATGGTGGCGGCGTCCAGAACGAGCGTGTCGACACCCGGGACGTTGTAGCCGATGGCGATCGGGCCGCCGACCATCGGCAGGTCGATGGCCTGGCCGTCGGTGCAGATCTTCTTGGAGTCCTCGATCTCCTCCGGCTTGAGGGCCGAGTCGGAGCCGGCGAACGCGGTCTGACCCTGGAGGAAGGCGGTGATGCCGGCGCCGGAACCGTCGGGACGGTAGTTGATCTGCACGTCCTTGCAGGCGGCCGCGTAGTTCTTGACCCAGGCGTCGATGGCGTTCTTCTGGGCGGAGGAGCCGGAGGCCTGGAGCTGGCCCTTGGCGTCGGCGCAGTCGATGTTGCCGGCCTGAGCGCTGGCGGAGCTGTTGCCGCCGTCGCCGCCGGTGCCACCGCTGGTGTCGTCCGAGCCGCACGCCGTGAGGGCCAGGGCGCCGGAGACGGCGAGAGCACCGAGAGCGAGGGCCCGCCGGTTCTTGCGCTGAAGCTTCACTTGAGTTCCTTCCAGGAGCCGCCGTCCTGAATTCCGGCGGCGTGCGAAGTCCAAAGTCAGTCCGAGTGATGCGAGTGCCCGTTCGGTGGGTGGTTCGCATCCCGTAAGGCCGAAAGTAGGCAGAAGAGGTGAAGCAGCCCGTGGTCGTACATGAACGGGAGGTGAACCCCTATGGACGGTGCGGTGAGGTCACGGAACGCTTACGTCGAGGACACGGGACGATACCGGGCGGATGTCGGGCAGGAGCGGGACAGTGGGACAGTGCGGACACGGGGTGAACCGGTGCGGACACGGGGTGAGCCGGTGCGGACACCGGTGTGGTCCGGTGGGGAAAGGCCATGCGTACGGGTGAGGTGTCGGCAGGCGCTGACAGCCGCTATGCCGGCGGGCGGAACGTGGCGAGGAGGGCGTCCACCAGGTCCGCGTCCCTCGGCTCGGTGAGCCGGCGGCGGGCCATGTGCGGGGGGAGCCACAGGACGCGGTCCACCTCGTCGTTGGGGGTGAACGTGCCGGAGAGCGCCTCGGCGGCCCAGTAGCGGACGCGCTTGGGGCGGCCGTTCGCCAGATAGTGCGCCGACGGGAGCTCGGCGGCCGCCACGGCGGAGTGTCCCGTCTCCTCGGCGACCTCGCGCAGCGCGCCCGCGAGCGCGTCCTCGCCGCGCTTCAGCTTTCCCTTGGGCCAGGACCAGTCGTCGTACTTGGGACGGTGGACGAGACACACTTCGAGCGTGCCCGTGACCGGCGAACGGCGCCACAGGACGCAGCCCGCCGCCTGGACGGTCAGGCGGCAGGCCGTGCGCGGGCCGCGGTAGCCGTGGTCGGACGGGGTCGGGTCCACCGGGGTCTCCCTACAACGAGCCGAGGACGTCCTTCTGCCAGCTGCGCTGGAACGCGTACCGTGCCGCCTCCACCTCGTGCCGCTGGTCCGCGTGGAGCACCCCGAGCGCGTACGCCGTGGCCGGGGTGATGCGCGGGGTACGGGCGGCGTGCGCCGCGGCCGCCGACGCCTCGGACGCGTCCCGGTGACGGTCGAGGGCCTCGCCGGCGGCGAGCAGACGGAGGTCGGGG
>NZ_LIQT01000289.1 GCF_001418415.1 Streptomyces hirsutus | reverse complement strand
CCGCCGGCCGGCGGTGTCCTCCATGATCTGCTTCAGGAGGTCGCCGAGGACGCGGGTGGGTTCGTGGAGGGTGGCGCCGGGCTTGTCGACGGGGACGGCGAAGCCGTCGAGGTCCGGCATCGGCAGTTCGCGGACGAGCAGCCCGCCGTTGGCATACGGGGTGGCACCGAGCCTGCGGGCGCCTTCGGGCACACAGGCAAGGACGTCCGCGACGGGCCGGCCCTCGGCGTCGAAGAGCTCCTCGGGCCGGTACGACCGCAGCCAGGCCTCCAACTGGTGCAGGTGCTCCGGATTCTCCCGGACGCCCGGCAGCGGCACCTGGTGGGAGCGCCAGGTGTTCTCCACGGGTACGCCGTCCACCTCGGCCGGGCCGGTCCAGCCCTTCGGGGTGCGCAGCACGATCACCGGCCAGGACACCCGTTCGGTCGCGCCGTCCTCGCGGGCGGCGCGCTGCGCCGCCGCGATGCGGTCCAGGGCGGTGTCCATGGCACGGGCCATCGCCCGGTGGACGGTGGCGGGGTCGTCGCCCGTCACGTGGATCGGCTCGTGCCCGTAGCCGCGCAGCAGCGAGTCGAGCTCGGCCTCGGGGAGACGGGACAGGACGGTCGGGTTGGCGATCTTGTAGCCGTTGAGGTGCAGGATCGGCAGGACGGCACCGTCGTTCACCGGGTCGAGGAACTTGTTGGAGTGCCAGGACGCGGCCAGCGGCCCGGTCTCGGCCTCACCGTCGCCGATCACGCAGGCCACCAGCAGGCCGGGGTTGTCGAGGGCGGCGCCGTAGGCGTGGGCGAGGGAGTAGCCCAGTTCGCCGCCCTCGTGGATCGAGCCCGGGACCTCCGGGGCGACGTGGCTGGGGACGCCTCCGGGGAAGGAGAACTGCCGGAACAGCCGTGCCATGCCCGGGGCGTCCCGGCCGACGTCCGGGTACTTCTCGCCGTAGCTGCCCTCCAGCCAGGAGTTGGCCAGCACGGAGGGACCGCCGTGGCCGGGCCCCCAGACGCAGAGCGCGTCCAGCCCGCGTGCGCCGATCACCCGGTTCAGGTGGGTGTACACCAGGTTCAGCCCGGGTGAGGTGCCCCAGTGCCCGAGCAGCCTCGGCTTGATGTGCTCGGGCTTGAGGGGCTCGGTGAGCAGCGGGTTCGCCAGCAGGTAGATCTGCCCCGCCGCCAGGTAGTTGGCGGCCCGCCAGTGGGCGTCCAGCGTGCGCAGCTCCTCGTCGGTCAGTGCGGTCCGGGTGTCCTGGTCCTCGGGCATGGCTGGCTCCGTGGGTGATCGACGGGGGGGTGATCCGGGTGATCGAGGCGATCCGGCGTGCGGGACGAGTGGCGGTGGGAAGCAGGGGGCGGCAAAGAGGGGAACTCGCACGGGATCGGGGACGGTGTCAGGGACGGGGGTACCAGTTTCCGCCCGCCCCATTCCCCCGTGGGGCCGGACGACGGCAGATGGCGCAATCGGAGCACGGGGCGCCCCGTCCTCTCCCCCGTCCCGTGCTCCTCCTGCGGATGACCGGATCAGTCGTGTGCGACGACCGCGACCGGGGCCGCGGAGTGGTGCAGCACGGCGTGGGCGATCGGTCCGATGCGGATGCCGAACGGGTTGCGGCGGACGCGCCGCCCGACCACGACGAGCGAGGCCTCCCGTGACGCCTCGATGAGACGGATGGACGGGCTGCCGCCGAAGGACTCCTCCACGACGTCGACGTCCTCGAACTCCGCCCGCCAGGGACTGAGCGTCTTCGCGAGCGTCGCGGCCTGCTGGTCGGCGACCGCCCGGTACACCTCCGGGTCGGCCGGCAGTCCGTGGACGTAGTAGGGCGGCAGGTTCCAGCCGTGCAGGACGCGCAGTGCGGTGCCCCGCCGGGCGGCCTCGGCGAACGCGAAGCGGATCACCGCGTCGTCGGGCCGGTCGACGTCCACGCCGAGCAGGACCGGCCGGTAGCGGGTGGCGGCGGACGGGATGCCCGTGGGGTCCGGCTCGTGTTCGTCGGCGGCCTGTTCCCCGGCGCGGACCAGGACGACGGGCCGCTCGGCACGGGCCACGACGGCGAGGCCGACGGAGCCGACCAGGAATCCGGCGAAGCCGCTCAGTCCGCGGGAGCCCAGCACGAGCAGTTCGGCGTCCTCCGCGGCCTTGGCCAATACCTCGTGGGGCCGGCCGGTGACCTGTTCCGCGGTGACCTCGACCCCGGGGTGGCGCAGCCGCAGCCCGGCCGCGGCCTCATCCGTCGTCGTCCCCCGGCCGTCGGCCGAAGACGCCTCCGCCGCGCCGCCCCCGTTCCGCTGCCGACCGGTCTCCGCGCCGAGGAACGGTGCCCGGGCGACCGGCTCCGGGAGGGGCTCCCGGACCTCTATCAGCCGGAGCGGCAGGCCGCGCAGCTTCGCCTCGCGGGCCGCCCACTCGGCCGCGGCCCGGCTCTCGGCGGAATCGTCGAGGCCGATGATGATGGTGCGGGGCATGCGTGTACCTCCTGCTGTCGGAACCGCCGTCAAAGCCATGGCGGGATCCGCTGTCGGAACCGCTGTCGCGGCGAACCCCTTCAGTATCGGCGGTCCGGGCGGCCGGCCGACATGGGCCACAGGTCCTCACCGGGCCGAAGATCCCGCCCGGGGTACGGAGTCGAGTCCGGGTGCCGACGGGCCCGCCCCGGCCCGAGCGCACCGGCGCCACCGGGAAGGGGGACGAAGGCCCTCGATCAGGGCCGTACGGCCCATGGCCCCGGCCGGGGTTCCGCAGGAGGCTGGAACCGCATCGGACCACCCGGCACACCGTGTCGGCAGTCCACCCGTCCCGTGAGGGAGGCCCGCAATGTTCGCTCCCCCGTCCCCCAGCATGCCGCACGCCCTGCTCGCCGAACATCGGGCGAAGCTCCTGGAGACCGCCCGGGAGGTGTCCTTCCCGCAAGGGATTCGGCTGTTCGAGGAGGGGGGACACGCGGACCGGTTCTGGGTCCTCCGTACCGGCACCGTCGAACTCGACATGCACGTCCCCGGCCGCCGGGCCGCCGTCATCGAGCGTCTCGGGCACAACGAACTCGTCGGCTGGTCCTGGCTGTACAGCCCGCACGTCTGGCATCTGGGCGCCGAGGCGGCGACCCCGGTACGGGCCTACGAGTTCGACGCCGCCGCGGTCCGCGCTCTGTGCGAGGACGAGCCGGTCCTCGGACGGGACGTCGCCCAGTGGGTGGGCCGTGTGGTCGCCCACAGGCTGCACTCCGCCCGGGTCCGGCTGCTGGACCTGTACGGGCCCTACGGGGCGGGCAACGGCGTCTGAAGGGACACCCGGGAGCCAGGGACCTGGGAGCCGGGCCCCGGAGCCCGGGAGCCGGGACCTGGAGCCGGGGAGCCGGGACCTGGGAGCCGGGTCCCGGTGCGGCGGGCCACCGCGGGCAGGTGTCAGCCGCCCGGTCGCAGGGTCCAGACGACCGTCATCTCGCCGGTCACGGTGCCGTCCTCGCGCCGGATCTCGATCGACACCGGGAACTCGGGACGCCGGCCCTCGTCCAGCTCGGCCACGACCTCGGCGGCCGGACGGCCCAGGGTCGCGGTGGCGGTGACGGGGCCCATCGCCAGTTTCCGGTAGGCGATCTCGGCGCGGACCGCGAGCGGCACGGCCCGTGCGAGCTGCTCCCCGAACGCGGCGAGCACGACGGCGCCGCTCGCCGACTCCCCCAGGGTGAACATCGCGCCGGCGTGCGGGCCGCCCACGTGGTTGTGATAGTCGCCCTGGTCCGGCAGGGACACCACAGCCCGTTCCGCGGTGGTCTCCAGGAACTCGAGGTTGAGGGTCCGGGCCATGGGCACCGTGGCGGCGAGCATCTCGCCGATGGTCATCCGATCGTGGCTCATGACCGCATGTTACTCACGAGTAGACGCCTCTGGCCAGGGATCGAAGCAGGCGACCGCCCATGTGCCGCCGCGCCCTCGCGCCGCTCCCCGTACCGTGCGGCCGAAACCGGACCGGCACAGAGCGGCGCGGGAGGCGCGGCCGTCCGGGGGCCCGACGCGGCGCGGTCGTTCCGGGTTGTCTCCGGACCGCTTCCGGCTCCGGGTTGCTACGTCCCTGTCAACGGGCAGTGACCGAATCGTGTCACTGGCCGGGCTAGGGTGACTCACCATGTGGCCAGGAAACCAGCCGCCCGGGGGCGAGCAGAACCCGCAGTCGAACAATCCGTACCAGCAGCCGGGGTACCAGCAGCCGAATCCGTACCAGCAGCCCGGCGTCCAGCAGCCGAACCCGTACACGCAGCAGCAGCCGCAGCAGTGGGGGACGCCGGACACTGTGGGCATACCCCAGCCGCCGCAGGGCGGGGGCGGCGGGAAACAGACGAAGATCGTGGCCGTCGTGGCCGCGGCGGCCGTGGTCGTGACCGCCGGTGTCACCGGCTTCCTGGTGCTGGGCGGTGACAAGGACGACACCGCCGACAAGAAGGACGCGAAGCCGTCCGTGAGCGCGTCCGAGAAGCCCTCCACCGAGCCGAGCGCCTCCGGCTCCGGCTCCGGCTCCGGCTCCGGCTCCGGCGACAATCCGCGGGGCGGTGACGCCGAGAAGGCGACGGTTCCGGGCTGGCAGGTCGTCACGAACACGCGCTTCGGCACCAAGTTCGACGTCCCCGCCGACTGGGAGATCGAGAATCCCGGCACCAGCGTGGGCTTCGAATGGGAGGAGAAGGACGGTGAGCTGGACCGCACCACCGTCACCGCCCCCGCCTACCTGAAGTCCAAGTGGTGCACGAGCGACGACGACAAGGACGGCCGCGAGGACGACACCGCCCTCGTCACCGTCGGCACCCGGGGTGAGAACGGCGCCAAGACCACGGACCAGGCCGCGGAGACCCGTGTGCCGTGGTGGATCTACGGCGGCTACACGCAGCCCGACAAGAAGAGCGTGAAGACCAGGAAGCCGAAGGCGTACACGACCGCCTCGGGCATCAAGGGCAGCGTCGCCACGTCGTACTCGGAGAACACGCCCCAGAACGGCAAGTGCGACAGCGAGGGCAAGGCGATCACCTTCGGGTTCAAGAACGGTGCCGGGGACTTCGTCACCTGGAACCTGTACGGCGCCAAGGGCGTCAAGGACGAGATCCCGGAGGAGACCGTGCAGAAGATCCTCAGCACGGTACGCCTCACCGAGGAAGCACCGACCGAGTCGTAGCAGGCAGAAGCGAGCCGGGGGCTCCTCCGGCCGCTTCCACCCCCTGGGCGGAGGGAAGCGGCCGGAGGAGCCCTCGGGGCATGGGGCGGCACATTTGGCAAGTCGGCCCCGCCCCGGCGATAGTCACGAGGTGCCGACCACCATCTCCTCCTCACGTCGTCCCGCCTGGGCGGGCCGCAACTACACCCTGCTGACCGCGTCCGCCGTGGTGACGAGCCTCGGCAGTCACGGCGCGCTGATCGCCTCCGCGTTCGCGGTGCTGGGCGCGGGCGGTGACGGCGGCGACGTGGGCCTGGTGGCCGCCGCCCGCACCCTGCCGCTGGTGCTGTTCCTGCTGATCGGCGGCGCCGTCGCGGACCGGCTGCCGCGTCACCATGTGATGGTCGCGGCCAATGTCCTCAACTGTGTCTCGCAGGCCGCGTTCGCGGCGCTGGTCCTGGCAGGCGAGGCCCAGCTGTGGCAGATGATGCTGCTCAGCGCGCTCGGCGGCGTCGGCCAGGCGTTCTTCGGGCCGGCCGCCGAGGGCATGCTGCTCTCCTCGGTCGAGGGCGAGCAGGCCGGCCGGGCGTTCGCGGTGTTCCGGATGGCGATGCAGGGCTCGACACTCGGCGGCGCCGCCCTCGGCGGCCTCATGATCGCAGCGATGGGGCCGGGCTGGGTCCTCGCGGCGGACGCGGCGGCCTTCGCGGTCGCGGCGGCGCTGCGGGCCTTCCTCGACGTGAAGCACATACCGCCGCGCGCCCCGGGCGGCGGTCTGCTCTCCGACCTCCGCGACGGCTGGCGGGAGTTCTCCGGCCGGCCCTGGCTGTGGGGCATCGTCATCCAGTTCTCCATCGCCAACGCCGTGGTCGGCGCGGCCGACGCGGTCTACGGTCCGCTCGTCGCCCGGGACCATCTGGGCGGTGCGGCGCCCTGGGGTCTGGCCCTCGCCTTCTTCGGCGCGGGCACGGTGCTGGGCGCACTGCTGATGACCCGCTGGAAACCGCGCCGTCTGCTGTTCGTCGGCACCCTGTGCGTGTTTCCGCTGGCCCTGCCGTCCGCCGCGCTCGCCGTGCCGGTACCGGTGGCGGTCCTGTGCGCGGTGATGTGCGTGACCGGGCTGACCGTGGAGGTGTTCGGAGTCTCCTGGATGACGGCGCTTCACCAGGAGATCCCGGAGGAGAAGCTGTCCCGGGTGTCGGCCTACGACTGGTTCGGGTCCCTCGCCCTGGTGCCGGCCACGATGGCACTGGCGGGCCCCGCGGAGACCGCGTTCGGGCGCACGGAGGCCCTGTGGGGCTGCGCCGCGCTGGTCGTCGTGGTCACGGCGGCGGTGCTGTGCGTGCCGGACGTACGCAATCTGCAACGTCGGACGGTGCCCGTCACCGGGGCGGCCCCGGACGCAGGTGACAAGGGCTCAGCCGATGCCGAACGTCCCGTCGGGGGGCTCGGGTGACGGTACGGCGTCCGCGTCCCGCACCGGCCGCGCCCCGGCGGTGAAGTCCCGCAGGGCCGCACCGTGCTCGACGCGGGCGGGAAAAGCGTCGGCGGCGGTGCGCCGGGCCAGGGCCGCGATGTCGAGGGGACGGTGCGCGGCGGCGAGGACGGCGTTGCCGAAACGGCGCCCGCGCAGCACTCCCGGCTCGGCGATCAGCACCAGCTCCTCGAACACCGTACCCAGGGTGGCCAGTTGGGAGCGCAGGAAGGCGAAGGGGGCCGCGTCGGCGAGGTTGCCGAGGTAGACGCCGTCGGCCCGCAGGACCCGGGCGGCCTCACGGGCGTAGGCGACGGAGGTCAGGTGAGCCGGGACGCGTGAGCCGCCGAAGACGTCGGCGACCAGGACGTCCGCAGAGGCGTCGGGGGCGGCCTCCAGCCAGGCGCGGGCGTCCGCCGCGTGCAGCGTGACGTCCGCCCCCTTCGGCAGCGGCAGCTGCTCGGCGACCAGGTCCAGCAGTTCCCGGTCGAACTCGACGACGTCCTGCCGGGAGCCGGGGCGGGTCGCGGCCAGGTAGCGGGGCAGGGTGAGCGCGCCGCCGCCGAGGTGCAGCACGTCCAGCGGGTGCCCCGGCTCGGCGAGGGTGTCCAGCACGTGCCCGAGCCGCCGGATGTACTCGAACTCCAGATGGGCCGGCTCGTCCAGGTCGACGTACGACTGCGGTGCCCCGTCGACCGTCAGCAGCCATGCCCGCTCCCGGTCGACGTCGGGCATCAGCTTCGCGGTGCCGTGACCGACGGCGCGGGTCACAGGGAGGGACTCGTTCACCGGAAATCTCCCCAAAAGCACAGAATTGCCCCTATGGCCGGATAGGCTGATTGTCGTGCGTTGCGAGAGCCGAGCACGCGCAACTCCTTTTCCTGAGGGGCAACCGGGCAGGTTCCGTCCCGGCTGGTGCCGAGAGCGTCAGACTCGTTCGCTCGCTGAGCGAACGAGCGGCTCGAGCCAGGAATCCCCCTGCTTCAGCCGGGGGAGGGTTCAACGTCCCATTGTGCCGTCGTCGTGCGACTGTCCGGCTGCGCCCGCGGGTGCCCGCCCTATTTCCGGGGGGGCACCCGCGTGCGCTCAGCCGACCGCCGTCACCGTGCCGGCCCCGACGGTCCGTCCGCCCTCACGGATCGCGAAGCCGAGCCCCGGCTCGAGCGGCATCGCGCGCCCCAGCTCCACGGTCATCGTGACCGTGTCGCCGGGCCGCGCGACCGCCGCCTCCCCGAGGTCGACGTCACCGACGACGTCCGCGGTGCGGAGGTAGAACTGCGGCCGGTAGCCGGTCGTCACCGGAGTCGTACGGCCGCCCTCGCGGGCCGACAGCACGTACACCCGCGCCGTGAAACTCCGGCTCGGCACCACGCTGCCCGGCGCGGCCACCACGTGTCCGCGTCGCACCGCGTCCCGCGGCACCCCGCGCAGCAGGAGCGCCACGTTGTCCCCGGCCTGCGCCTCCTGCATCGGCTTGCCGAAGGTCTCCAGGCCGGTCACCACCGACTCCACCCCGGCACCGGGCACCTCGACGCGGTCGCCGGAACGGACCGTGCCGCGCTCCACCGCGCCGGTGACCACAGTGCCCCGGCCGGTGATGGTGAGCACGTTCTCCACCGGCAGCAGGAACGGCGCGTCCACGTACCGCTCGGGCAGGGGCACATAGGTGTCCACCGCGTCGAGCAGCGCATCGATCGACGCCTTCCAGCGCGGGTCGCCCTCCAGCGCCTTCAGCCCGGAGACCCGTACGACGGGCGCGGAGTCGCCGCCGTAGCCGTGCGCGGAGAGCAGCTCGCGGATCTCCAGCTCGACCAGGTCGGTCAGCTCCTCGTCGCCCGCATCGGCCTTGTTGAGGGCGACGACGATGTGGTCGACGCCCACCTGCCGGGCGAGCAGCACGTGTTCGGCGGTCTGCGGCATGATCCCGTCGAGCGCGGAGACCACGAGGATCGCCCCGTCGAGCTGCGCGGCGCCGGTGACCATGTTCTTGACGTAGTCGGCGTGGCCGGGCATGTCGACGTGCGCGTAGTGCCGGGTGTCGGTCTCGTACTCGACGTGCGCGATGTTGATGGTGATGCCGCGCGCCGCCTCCTCGGGCGCCCGGTCGATGCGGTCGAACGGCACGAAGCCGGCGGATCCGCGCTCGGCGAGGACCTTGGTGATGGCGGCGGTCAGGGTGGTCTTGCCGTGGTCGACATGACCCATCGTGCCGATGTTCAGATGCGGTTTGGTGCGGACGTACGCCATCTTGGACATGGCGGTACCTCGAAGTTCTCTCGGTGAGGACGCGTGCTCGGCCCCGGCGCGGCCGGATGGGCGCGCGGCCGGGACGGGGACCCCGGGAAACCCGCCGACCCTCCCCCTGGGGGGTCCGCCGGACGATCCGGGGAGGGTCAGCTTCGGGCGCCGTCGACAGCGACTGCGGTTGCGGTTGCGGAAGCGACAGCAACAACAGCGGCTGCGGCTGCGAGAACTGCGAGGACACGGACGGCAGCCTTCGGGGCATCCGCGGTGGCGGATGCTGCGAGGAGGAAGGCTGCGGACCGGAACATGTCGTCGATCCTGGCGGGTGCGGCGCCCGGCGTCGAATGGTTTTCCGCGGTACCCGGTCGGGTGGTTTTCCGCGGTACCCGGTCGGGCCCTCACACACGGCGTGTCGCGCCCTGGGGGTTCCGGCCGCTGTGGCACGTCTGAGACGCACACTACGGCGGCCGGTCACATTCGTCGGTTAGTGTCACCGAATGCTCGATGCCACCAACCGCTCTGGGGGCACCGCTACGGCCTCTCCCCGGGCCTCCGCCGCACAGCTCACCACCGCCGTCCTCGTCGTCCCCGCGGCGACACCCGCGACGGCACTCACCACGGGTTTCGCCGCCCGCTGCGCCAGAGTCCTGCTGTCCCCCTGGTCGCGCCTGTCCCTGCTGGTCGTGCTGCTCGTCTCCGCGGCCTCGGCCATGCTGCTCCTGGAGCCGCAGAAACTGCTGACCGACGGCCTGCCGTCGCAACTCGGCGGTGCCGCGGCGGTCGTTGCGTACGCGGTGGCCTACGGGGTGTGCACGGTGGCGTTCGTCCCACGCCCGATCCTGAATCTCGCCTCGGGCGCGTTGTTCGGCAGTCAGTTGGGACTCGGCGCCGCTCTGGGCGGCACGGTGCTCGGTGCCGGGCTCGCGTTCTGCCTCGGGCGGGCGCTCGGCCAGGACGCGCTGCGTCCGCTGCTGCGAGGGCGCTGGCTGAAGGCGGCGGACCACCAGCTGAGTCGGCACGGATTCCGCTCGATGCTGGCGGCGCGGCTGTTCCCGGGGGTGCCGTTCGCCGCGTCGAACTACTGCGCCGCCGTCTCCCGGATGGGTCTGCTGCCGTTCCTGTTGGCGACGGGGCTCGGCTCGATCCCGAACACCGCCGCCTACGTCGTCGCCGGTGCCCGCGCCTCCACGCCGACGTCCCCGGCCTTCCTGATCGCGCTGGCCTGCATCACCGTGCCGGGTGTGGTGGGCGCGGTGGTGGCCTGGCGCAAGCGGCACCAGTTGCGGGCGCGGTGAGGCCGGGGCCGGGCCGACGACCGGCCCGGCCCCTGGCATCCGGCGTTCATCTTGGGGCGCTACCCTTCCGACTCGGCACGCCTGATCATCGATCACCGCACAGGGCGTTTCGGCGTGCCCACGTCGTCCCCTCCCGCGATCGGCACTTGGACACCGCTGCCTCATGTCTTGGTTTGAATCTCTCATCCTCGGACTCGTCCAAGGGCTGACCGAGTTCCTTCCCGTCTCCTCCAGCGCGCATCTGCGACTGACCGCGGCCTTCTCCGGCTGGGAGGACCCGGGCGCGGCCTTCACCGCGATCACCCAGATCGGCACGGAAGCCGCCGTGCTGATCTACTTCCGCAAGGACATCGCGCGGATCCTGTCGGCCTGGACGCGCTCGCTCACCAACAAGGAGCTGCGCCGGGACCCCGACGCCCGGATGGGCTGGCTCGTCATCGTCGGCTCGCTCCCGATCGGAATCCTCGGCCTGACGCTGAAGGACCAGATCGAGGGGCCGTTCCGCGACCTGCGGCTCACCGCGGCGATGCTGATCGGCATGGGCATCGTCCTCGGTGTCGCCGACCGGCTGGCGGCGCGGGACGAGCAGGGCGGCCGGCACCGCTCGCCGAAGCAGCTCAAGTCGCTCGACAACCTGACCGTCAAGGACGGCCTGATCTACGGGTTCTGCCAGGCCCTGGCGCTCATCCCGGGTGTCTCCCGCTCCGGCGCGACCATCAGCGGCGGCCTGTTCATGGGGTACCGGCGCGAGGCAGCAGCCCGCTATTCCTTCCTGCTCGCGATTCCCGCCGTCCTCGCCTCCGGCCTCTTCGAGCTGAAGGACGCCACCGAGGGCGGCCACGTCACCTGGGGTCCGACCATCTTCGCGACGGTCGTGGCCTTCGTGGTCGGCTACGCGGTGATCGCGTGGTTCATGAAGTTCATCACGACCAAGAGCTTCATGCCGTTCGTCTGGTACCGCATCGCGCTCGGCGTCGTCATCCTCGTCCTGGTGACCATGGGCGTCCTCAGCCCGCACGCGGCGGAGTCGGCGAGCTGACCCGACGTCCAGGGCCCGACGTCCAGGACCTGACGTGCGTGACTCGGCGTCCGTGCCCGGCCGTCCGCGGGGACGTGACCGAACCCATAGGCGACGGGTAGCCGTCCGGTAGCGCACTGTCAGTGCGTGGCCCTAGGCTGTTCGGTATGTCCCCCGATTGCGTGACCCCTGGTTCCGTGCGGTCGGCCGCAGAGGTCAACGAGCACATCCGAGCACTGTGGCTGCGCGCGGGCGGTTCCCTGTCGGCCCAGGAGCGCGCGGAGTACGAACTCCTGGTGGTCGAGTGGGCGGCGGCGATCCGCGACCAGGTCGTCAAGGCGGCCTGAGCCCCCGCCGCCGCACGGGTTCCGTCCACGCCTCGGGACAGGCGCTCGCTCAGCGCCCGCCCGCCACCCGCAGCACCGCCCCCGTCGTGTACGAGGCGTCCGGTGACATCAGCCAGGCGACGGCCGCGGCGATCTCCTCCGGCTGCCCAGGCCGGCGCAGCGGCACCGCGGCGCCGGCCTGGCGGGCCCGGTCGGGGGCGCCCATGGCGGCGTGCATCTCCGTGTCGATCACGCCCGGCGCGACCGCGTTGACACGGATGCCGACCGGGCCGAGTTCCTTGGCGAGTCCCACCGTGAGGGTGTCGACGGCGGCTTTGGTGGCCGCGTAGTGGACGTACTCGCCGGGACTGCCGAGCGTGGCGGCCCCCGACGAGATGTTCACGATCGCCCCCTCGCCCCGGGGCGTCATGAGCTGTGCGGCGCGGCGCGAGCACAGCAGTGTCCCCATGAGGTTGACGTCGACGACCCGGTGCAGGGTCGCGGTGTCGACATCGGTGAACCGCCCCAGCGGCCCGGTCACCGCCGCGTTGTTCACCAGGCCCGTCACCGGCCCCAGTTCCCGCTCCGCCACATCGAACAGACGCTCCACATCCGCCTCGTCGGACGTGTCCCCCCGCACGGTGACGGCCCGTGCCCCGGCCGCACGCACCCCCTCCGCCACCCGCTCCGCCGCCGAAGCGTCCCGCACGTACCCCACCATCACGTCATGCCCCTCCCCCGCGAGCCGCAGGCAGACGGCGGCCCCGATCCCCCGGCCACCACCGGTCACCACCGTGACAAGCCTCTTCACACCGACCTCCGAACACCAGCCCGCCCCGACAACCGAAGATCCACAGCCTGACACACGCCCGGCCGGGCGTCTGCCCACTGCCGGGCGGGGGGAAGCAGACCTTCACACCGGGTGAATAACCGCGCAGGGCTCTTGGTTCCGGGCCTGCGATGGCCAACACTGAGCCGATGACGCAGCGTGTGGAGCTTGCGACCGTGCGGGACAGGCTGGCCGTGGACGAGGTCGTCACCGAGTACGCGGTGGCGGTCGACGACGGGGACTGGGAGACGTACCGAGGACTGTTCACGTCGGACGGGCGGGCCGACTACCGCTCGGCCGGCGGCATCGAGGGCGATGCCGGGAAGGTGGCGGCCTGGCTCGCGGAGAGCCTGCGGGCGTTTCCGATGCGGCAGCATCTGATCGTGAACCGGCTGGTGCGCTTGGGGGTCTGGGAGCAGGACACCGGTGACACGGCCCGGGTGCAGGCGGACTACGTGAACCCGATGGGCGCGGCTGCCGGCGGCGGGGACGGGCCGGCCACGCCGGATTTCGTGTGCGGGGGGCGGTACGCGTTCGGGATGCTGCGCACGGACGAGGGCTGGCGGTTGAACGAGGTGATCGTGCGCGAGAAGTGGCGGCGCCTCCCCGCCCGGCCCGCGGCACCCGTGGTCCACTGAGCCGACGCGCCCTGTTCCGGATCTTGTCCGGGGCGCACACTGGAGGCACGCACGGGGCGGGAGGGGTAGGGAGACACCGTTGAAGACGCTCGGCCACTGGCTCGTCTCCCCGTGGCGGCGCTCGGCTGTCGCCGCGGTCGCGGGCGCCCTGCCCGTACTGGCCTTCCCGGCGCCGTCCCTGTGGTGGTTCGCCTACGTCGCGCTGGTGCCGTGGATCGCGCTGGTGCGCACTGCGCCCACCGGTCGGCGTGCCGCGTTCGACGGCTGGTGGGGCGGGTTCGGCTTCATGCTCGCGATGCACCACTGGCTGCTGCCGAACCTGCATGTGTTCACGTTCGTCCTCGCGGCCCTGCTCGGCGCACTGTGGGCGCCCTGGGGATGGCTGGTGCGACGGCTGCTGGGCGGGGTACCGTCGCGGGGACGGATCGCGGCCGCGCTGGTCGTGCTGCCGTCGGCCTGGCTGGCCGCCGAGCTGGTCCGTTCCTGGGAGGCGCTGGGCGGCCCGTGGGGCGTGCTCGGTGCGAGTCAGTGGCAGGTGACGGTGGCGCTGCGGCTGGCGTCGGTCGGCGGGGTATGGCTGCTCAGCTTCCTGGTGGTGCTGCTGAACGTCGCCGTGGCCGTGCTGTTCGTGGTGCGGCAGGCGAGGATGCCGGCCGTGGCCGGTCTGGTCGCCGCGGGCGTGGCCACGTCCGTCGTCTGGGTGGCAGCGCCGGTCGCGCAGGCCGACGGCCGGACGAGGATCGCGGTCGTCCAGCCGGGCGTCGTCTCCGGGCCGGACAGCGCGAACCGGCGCTTCGACCTCGAGGAGCGGCTCACCCGCCGGCTCGCGGGCCAGGGCGTCGACCTGGTCGTCTGGGGCGAGAGCAGCGTCGGATTCGACCTCGGTGCCCGGCCCGACCTGGCGCGGCGGCTCGCCGCGCTGTCCCGCACGACGGGCGCGGAGATCCTGGTCAACGTGGACGCACGGCGCTCGGACCGGCCCGGCATCTACAAGAGTTCGATGCTCGTCGGTCCCGACGGCCTCACCGGGGACCGGTACGACAAGATGCGCCTGGTTCCGTTCGGGGAGTACGTCCCGGCCCGCTCCCTGCTGGGCTGGGCGACGTCCGTGGGTAAGGCGGCGGCCGAGGACCGCAGGCGCGGTACCGAGCAGGTGGTGATGGACGCGGGCGGCGGGCTGCGGATCGGTCCGATGGTGTGCTTCGAGTCCGCGTTCCCGGACATGAGCCGGAATCTGGCCGAGGACGGTGCCGATGTGCTGATCGCCCAGTCGTCGACGTCGACGTTCCAGCAGAGCTGGGCGCCCGAGCAGCATGCCTCGCTCGCCGCGCTGCGCGCCGCCGAGACCGGGCGGTCGATGGTGCACGCGACGCTGACCGGTGTGTCCGCCGTCCAGGGCCCGGACGGCGGGCGGATCGGGCCGTGGCTCGGCACGGACGCGAGCACCACGCGGGTGTACGACGTCCCGCTCGCCCACGGCACCACGCCCTACGTCCGCTTCGGCGACTGGCCGCTGCACGCGGCACTGCTGGTCCTGGCCGCGTGGGGGGCCACCGAGGGCATACGGTCCGTGCGGCTCAGGCGGCGGCCCGCTCCTGAACCTCACGCACCACACGCTCGCACAGCTCATGGGTCGCCAGCGCGTCCCGGGCACTGAGCGTCCTGCCCTCGCCGACCGCGTCGAGGAAGGCGAGCACCGCCTGCTCGATTCCGCGCTGCCGCGCCACCGGCACCCAGTCGCCCCGCCGGTGCACGGTGGGCCGACCGGTGTGGTCGATCACCTCGGCGAGGTTGACCACCTGCCGCTTGGTGTCCTGGCCGGAGACCTCGAGGATCTCCTCGGCCGAGCCGCTGAGCCTGTTCATCACGCCGAGGGCGGTGAAGCCGTCCCCGGCGAGCTGGAGCACCACATGGTGCAGCAGCCCGTCCTCGGTACGGGCCCGCACGGTCACGTCGTCGACCGGGCCGGGAACCAAAAAGCGCAGGGTGTCGACGACGTGGATGAAGTCGTCGAGGATCATCGTGCGCGCTTCCTCCGGCAGCCCGGTCCGGTTCTTCTGCAGCAGGATCAGCTCGCGCGGGTGGTCGGCGCACTGCGCGTAGCCGGGGGCGAAGCGCCGGTTGAAGCCGACGGCGAGGCTCGTCCCCCGCTCCTCGGCGAGGGCCACGAGGCGCGCGGAGTCGGCGAGTTCGTAGGCGAGCGGCTTGTCGACGTACGTCGGTACGCCCGCCTCGAGCAGCCGGGTCACGATCTCCGGGTGGACCTGGGTCGGGGCGTGCACGAAGGCGGCGTCGAGATCCTGGGCGAGCAGGGCGTCGAGGTCGGCGTGCCGCTGTCCGGGCGGCAGGTGGAGGCCGTCGGCGACGCGGGTGAGCGTCGCGGGGGTGCGGGTCTGCAGGTGCAGTTCCACACCGGGCCGGGTGGCGAGCACCGGAAGGTAGGCCTTCTGCGCGATGTCGCCGAGTCCGATGCAGCCGACCTTCACGGGGCGTTCTCCTCCAGGGGTTGCCTGTCACGGGCATGGGCACGGCCGCGGTCACTGGCTCCGCCACCGCCGTGATCGTCACAGTCTTAATCGTCGCAACCATGATCGTCACAGCCGTGATCACTGTCGTGGTTCTGCCCCGAAGGATACGGCGTCCGACGTCGGCGGCCGCCAGGAGGCGACCTCGTCGAAGCTTCGCAGGAGCAGTGCCGGGACGGTCCTCGAGAGCACACTGATCGCGGTGTCGCGTACGACGATCCCGGCACGGTTGGTCATCAGGTTGAGGCGGGCCGCCTGCACTGCCCGACGGGCGATGCCGGTCGTGCGGGGCAGCCGGTCGGCGGTGTACGCGGCCAGGTCACCGGCGATGGGGGTCCCCCCGCGCGAGCGCATTCGAGCGTGGAGGAGGGCGAGGGTGACCGCGTCCTCCACGGCCTGGTTTCCACCCTGGCCGAGAGTGGGCGGCATCGCGTGCGCGGCGTCACCGACCAGGGCGACCCGGCCGTGGTGGTAGGCGGGCAGCGGCTCGGTGATGTGGTGGACGTCGTGCCGCAGCACGTCCTCGGGCCGGGCGGCGGCCAGCACGGCGGGGATCGGGTCGTGCCAGTCCCCGTAGCGGCGCAGCAGTTCGGCACGCTCGTCGTCGACGGCGTGTTCCCCGGCGGGGGCCAGGGCGGCGGCGTACGCGTAGACACGGCCGTCCTTGAGCGGGTGCGTGCCCCAGAGACGGCCCGGCCCCCAGGTCTCGTGCGAGGCGAACCGCACGCCGGGCAGCGGGACCACCGTCCGCCAGGTGGTGAACCCGGAGTACACCGGCCCGGGGTGGTGCGGGAAGAGCGCGTGGCGCACGGCGGAGTGGATGCCGTCGGCGGCCACCACCAGGTCGGCCTCGAGTTCGCCGTCGGCGGTGCCCACTCGGGCGGGCCGGGCCGGGTCGTCGGGGTCTCCCGGATCGACGAGGTGCGCGGCGGCGGCCGTGCGGACGGTGCCCGCCGGGAGCCGTCCGGCCAAGTGGTCGATGAGGGTGGCGCGGTGGAGCAGGACGAGGGGTCCGCCGAAGCGTTCGGCCGTGGCGTCCGCGCCGGTCCGGGCGAGCCAGCGCCCGCCCGGTGCGCGCAGTCCCCCGTCGCCCTGCCAGGCGGACAGGGCGCGGATGTCGTCGCCGAGCCCGATGACGTCCAGTGCGCGCAGCGCGTTGGGGGCGAGGGAGATGGCGGAGCCGACCGGCTCCAGGGAGCCGGACCGCTCCAGCACGGTCACCCTCGTCCCGCGCAGGTGCAGGGCGACCGCCGCGGTCAGGCCGCCGATCCCCCCTCCGATCACGACGGCCCGCTTCACCTGTGCCTGCGCCATGGCTCCTCCTCGGTTCCCGGTCGGCCGGCTCCCGTGCACCCCGTCACTACATCTGTAGTGACCACTGAGGCCGACCGTACTACAGCCGTAGTACAGCGGGTAGTTTGACCATCATGTCCGTACGTACCGCACGCACCGCAGGCGCTTCCCGCCCCGACCTCGTCGCCGACGCCGCCCTCGCCCTGCTCGCCGGGCGCGGGATGCGCGGCCTCACCCACCGGGCGGTCGACGAGGCGGCCGGGCTCCCCCAGGGGTCCACCTCGAACGTGGCGCGCACCCGGCAGGCGCTGCTGGAACTGGCGGTGCGGCGGCTCGCCGAGCGGGAGGCACGGGTCCTCGGACTGCACGAGATGCCGGACCCGCGGGCCGGGGCGGGCCCGCTGACCGACGCGATGGCGCTGGCCACCCACCGCGCCCTGTCCCGGAACCGCGAACTGACCCTCGCCCGCTACGAACTGGCCCTGGAGGCCACCCGCCGACCCGAGCTACGGGCCCATTTCGACGCGGCCGGCGCCCAGTTCCGCGAGCTGCTCACCGGCCTGGTCACCGGGCTCGGCTCCACGGACCCGGACCGGCACTCGCTGTCGCTGATCGCCTGGGCGGACGGGCTGATGTTCTCCTGTGTGGCCGGCTCGTTCAGCGCGCGCGTGCCCACCCTGGAGGAGGTGCGGGCGAGTCTGGGAGAGCTGCTGGACGGAATACTCGCCACCCGACGAGCGCCTGACGGCTGAAAAGCTCTGGCCGCGGACTTCCACGACCGGAAAGGATGCGGGCATGACGACCCGACGCCACGAACCCGCCATGGACGCCGCCGACCGCCCCATGCTGGAGGGCTGGCTCGATTACCACCGCCAGACCCTCGCCCGGAAGTGCGAGGACCTGACCGACGAACAACTGCGCACCGCTTCGGTGCCGCCGTCCGAGCTGTCCCTGATGGGGCTGGCACGGCACATGGCGGACGTCGAGCGCGGCTGGTACCGCAGGGTGCTCGCGGGCGAGGAAGCCGACCCGCTCCATTACAGCGAGGCCGACCCGGACGGCGAGTTCCACCTCACCGGGACGGAGACCTGGCAGGAGGTGTACACCACCTGGCAGGCCGAGATCGAGATCGCCCGGCGCAACGCGGCCGGCTTCGGCCTGGACGACCTGGCCAAGGGGCGGCACCGGTTCGGCGAACGGATCACCCTGCGCTGGATCCACACCCACATGATCGAGGAGTACGCGCGCCACAACGGCCACGCCGACCTGCTCCGCGAGCGGCTCGACGGCGCCACCGGCGACTGACGGAGGCACCGGACCGGCCGGGTGCGCCCCTGATCGCGGTGCACCCGCCCCTCCGTTCCTCGACCGGGGCCCGACCGCGCGTCACCCTCGGCACTCCCATGACCCCCGTACGGGGTCGGAGATCACCCTTGCGGGGCATCCTCCGCCCGTCCTCCGGCCTGCGAGCGGCCGGAGGGAGCAGAGTGACGCGGGTGCATCGAAAGACGACCAGAGCAGCACTGCTGGTGACCATGGCGGTCTCCGCTCTCGCGGGCTGCGTGACGGTTCAGCGTCCCCCCGCACCCGGCCCGCCCGTGGGCGCGGCCCGGTTGTCGGAGCCGCACCCGGACGCCCGGACGCGGCAGGTGATCCAGGCGCCTGCGCGCGAGGCCCTGGAGATGATCACTCCGTCGCGTCCCACGAAGTCACCCGCGTCCCCCTCCCACCGTGCCACTCCCACGGCACCCTCACCGAAGAAAACCGCGCCGCTGGACGACCGGAACCCATGGCCGGCCCCCGGCGGCCCGGCCGACGGCAGGGCCGCCTCACCCCGGACACCCGCCGCGGAGGTTTCCAAGGCCGCGGATGCGGTCCGCCGCGACCTGCGCGGACGGGCGGAGGTCTGCGACCTGGGCAGGGAGTACGGCCGCTGGCCTGCGGACAGCCCGGAGGCGGCCATCTGCGAGAAGACCTACGGGCGTTGACCATCGCAGTGCCTGTCCTGCCCTACGGACGCTGCCTCGGCGGCCCCCACCCCCCGGTCGGCCCGCTCTCCTCCTCCAGTCGGATCTCCATGCGCCGGATGGCGGCCCGGACCCTGTCGCCGTAGGTGTCGGCGGCGAGGACGCGGGCGGCGCCGCGGGCCCGGTGGAGGTGAGTGCGGGCGGCGTCGGGGCGGGCGAGCCGGACGTAGTCGGCGGCGAGGTTGAGGTGCAGGGAGGGATAGAGGGCACGCACCGCGGGCATGCCCTCGTACCCGGCGGAGCGGTCACCGGCGGCTTCACCCTCGGCCTCGTTCGCCGCCGCCAACGCCCTCAGGTCCCAGGCGAGTTCGTCCTCCGGGTCGTCCTGGGTGTCGGCCAGGTAGTGGGCGAGCGTGCAGCGCTGCAGGGCGTCGCCGTGGACGCCGATCTCCGCCCACAGCCCGAGGAGACGGTGCCTCGCCTCCTCCCGGTCCCCCGCGTGGTGCAGCATCACGACCTGCCCGATCCGCGTCAGTACGGAATCCGGCGCCACCTGCTCCTGTCCGTCCGCCACCACGCCCTCCGTACCGCTCGCCGGATCGTCGCTGCCGACGCTACGGCAGGCGGGGACGATCCGGGACGAACCGCTCCGCGACGCACCGGACCGCCCCCGCCACCGGGCCCGGGGCGCGCCCCGGGCCGGCGGGCATCAGCCCAGGTTCGGAATGGTCCAGTCGATCGGCTCGTGGCCCTGCGCCGCCACCGCCTCGTTGATCTGCGTGAACGGACGGGAGCCGAAGAACTTCTTCGCCGACAGCGGCGACGGGTGCGCCCCCTTGACCACCACATGGCGGCCCTCGTCGATCAGCGGCAGCTTCTTCTGCGCGTAGTTGCCCCACAGGACGAACACCGCCGGGTCGGGCCGGTCGGCCACGGCGCGGATGACCGCGTCGGTGAACCGCTCCCAGCCACGCCCCTTGTGCGAGTTGGCCTCGCCGCCGCGCACCGTGAGCACCGCGTTGAGCAGCAGCACGCCCTGTTCGGCCCACGGCATCAGATAGCCGTTGTCCGGGGCGGGCGTGCCCAGATCCGCGTGCATCTCCTTGTAGATGTTCCGCAGCGACGGCGGGATCCGCACGCCGGGACGCACCGAGAAGCACAGCCCGTGCCCCTGGCCCTCGCCGTGGTAGGGGTCCTGACCGAGGATCAGGACCTTCACCTTGTCGTACGGCGTCGCGTCGAGCGCGGCGAAGACCTCCTCGCGGGGCGGGTGGACGGGGCCCTTCGCCCGCTCTTCCTCGACGAACTCGGTCAGCTCCTTGAAATAGGGCTGCTGCAGCTCGTCGCCCAGAACCCCGCGCCAGGACTCGGGCAGCATGGCGATGTCGGTCACGTCAACGTCCTCACGATTGCGGTCGCTTCCAGGTCTCAGAACCTACAGGCGACCACTGACAATCCGCTCCCTGGACCGTCTACCAGCTGGTCTTGCGGGAGAGCAGCCACATCATCATGATCGTCGACGGGTCCAGCGCCCGCTCCGCACCCGAGATGTCCCGGCTCGACGCGACGTACTGCCGGCCCTGCCACAGCGGCAGCAGCCGCGCGTCGTCCACGAGGATCCGCTGGGCGTCCTCGAAGTCCTTCACGACGTTGCCGCGGTCGCTCTCCCGGCGGGACCGGGGCAGCAGGACGTTGCTGATCTCGCGCGCCTCGTAGGGCGTGCCGAGCGCGTTCTGCTTGCCGATGAACGGGGCGATGAAGTTGTCGGCGTCCGGGAAGTCGGGGGACCAGCCGCGCCCGAACACCGGGTACTCGCCCTTCTGGTAACCCTCGACGTACGTATTCCAGGGGCGGCTCTCGAGGGTGATCTCGAACAGCCCGGAAGCTTCCAGCTGGTGCTCCAGCTCCTGGAACTCCAGCTTGGTCTCGGAGCCGTAGCGGTCCGTGGTGTACCAGAGGGTGAGCGGCACCGGCTCGGTGATGCCCGCCTCGGTGAGGATCCGCCGGGCCTTGTCGACGCTGGGGTCGCCGTAGTCGTCGAAGAAGCCGGTGGTGTGGCCGGTCAGCCCCTTGGGGACCATCGAGTACAGCGGATCGACGGTGTCCCGGTAGACCTTGTGCGCGATCGCGCTCCGGTCGATGACCTGGGCGATGGCCTGACGCACCGGCTTCTTGCCCGCCCAGGGGTCCTTCGGGTTGAACACCAGGTAGTTGATGCTGGTGCTGGTGCCCTCCACCAGCTTGATCTCCTCCTCCTTGGAGGCCCTGCCCTGGAATTCGATGACGTCGTCCGCGGCGAGACCTCGGTAGGTGAGGTCGACCTGCTTCTCCCGCAGCGACTTGACCATCTCGGCGGAGTCCTGGAAGTAGCGGATCGTCACGGCACTGTTCTGCCGCTCGGCGTAGCCCTTGTACTGCTCGTTGCGGACGAGCCGGGCCTCCTTGCCCTCGTCGTACGACTGGAGGTCGTAGGGCCCGGAGCCGACGATGCCGGAGTCCTCGCGCAGGGCGTCGGCCGGGTAGGCCTTCGGGGAGACGATCGACAGAGCCGGCGTGGCGAGCACGAACGGGAACGTCGCGTCGGGTTTGTTGAGGTGGAAGACCACTTCTCGGCCGCTCGGCGCCTGCACCCGTTCGAGGCTGCCCAGCAGACCGGCCGGACCGCCGTTGACGTTGATCTTGCGGATACGGTCGACGGAGTGCTTGACCGCCTTGGCGTCGAGCGTGCTGCCGTCGGAGAACTTCAGCCCCTCACGCAGTTCGCAGCGGAACACCTGGTGGGATTCGTCGGAGAACTCGCAGTTCTCGGCGGCGTCCGGCTGGGGCGTGCTCGCGCCGACCGGGTAACTCAGCAGCGTCTGGTAGATGTTGCGGAACAGCTCCCAGGAGCTGTCCCAGGAGGCGGCGGGGTCGAGGGTGCTCGGCGAGCTGGTGGTCCCCACGACGATCGGCTTCCCGTCGTCCGAAGTGTCGGACGTCAGCACACCGCAGCCGGTGGCCAAGGACGATATCGACGCGATGGACGCGATGGCCGCCACCCCTCGCAGGCATCGGTTCCGCTTGAACACGCGCACGCTCCTCGATCTGCCGTCCCAAGAGTCGGCAGACGATACCTCGGTATTCCGTTCCCGCACCCTCCTTCGCGCACTTGTTGAGATCAACTCGTTGTAGATCATGTTGTCACTCTGCGTTGACTACGTTGTCATCGGTCCACCCGTCTTCGAAAACACCGGTACGGGCGCCGTTTCGTCAACGGACGCCCGTACCGGAATCCTTGGGGCCCGCACCACAACGGCTCAGTGCACGCGGGCTCCCCGTGTGCCGACGCACCGCGCCGGCACACGGCATGCCGGGCTCAGCTCACACCCGCGTTCAGGAGGATGCCGCCGTCGACCACCAGGGTCTGGCCGGTGACCCAGTCCGACTGGTCCGAGGTGAGGAACGCGGCGGCCCCGCCGATGTCGGACGGCACACCGAGCCGGCCCAGCGGGTAGGACGCGACGACCTCCTCCTCCCGGCCCTCGTACAGCGCCTGGGCGAACTTGGTCTTCACCACCGCCGGGGCGATCGCGTTGACCCGTACCAACGGCGCGAACTCGTGCGCCAGCTGCCCGGTCAGGTTGATCAGCGCCGCCTTGCTCACGCCGTACGCGGCGATGAAGGGCGAGGGTGCGACGCCCGCGAGGGAGGCGATGTTCACGATCGCACCGCCGTTGTCCTTCTGCCAGGCGTGCCAGGTCCGCTGGGCGAAGCCGAGCGCCGAGATCACGTTGGTCTCGAACACCTTGCGCGCCACGTTCAGGTCGAGGTCGGCGATCGGCCCGAACACCGGGTTGGTGCCGGCGTTGTTGACGAGGAAGTCGACCCGGCCGAAGGCCTCCATCGTGCGCTCGACGGCGACGGCCTGATGCTCCTCGTCGTGCGCCTTGCCGGCGACGCCGATGACGCGGTCGGCGCCGAGCTTCTCGACGGCCTCCTTGAGGGTGTCCTCGTTGCGGCCGGTGATGCAGACGCGGTCACCGCGCGCCACCAGCGCCTCGGCGACGCCGAGCCCGATGCCGCGGCTGGCCCCGGTGACCAGGGCGACCTTGCCCGAGAGTTCCACTGAAGTCATGTTCCCTGTCCCCTAGTCGTGCCTTGTCGTCCCAGGGGCCCGCCCACGAGCGGCCCCCTGGCCGTCCCGGGCCGCGCAGCGCGGTCGTCCGCGAGCTCGAGCGGTCCCGGATCACGGTGTTCCTCAGTCGAGCGGCCCGCCCGCCACGTACAGCACCTGGCCGGAGACGAATCCGGCGGCCTCACCGGTGAAGAAGGCGATGGCGTTGGCGATGTCCTCCGGCTCGCCGACCCGGGCCACCGGGATCTGGGTGGCGGCGGCGGCCTTGAAGTCCTCGAAACCCATGCCCACGCGGTCGGCGGTGGCCTTGGTCATCTCGGTGGCGATGAAGCCGGGGGCGACGGAGTTGGCGGTCACGCCGAACTTGCCGAGTTCCTTGGCGAGGGTCTTGGTGAAGCCCTGCAGGCCCGCTTTGGCGGCGGAGTAGTTGACCTGGCCCCGGTTGCCGAGCGCGGAGGAGGAGGACAGGTTGACGATGCGGCCGAAACCGGCGTCCACCATGTGCTTCTGGCAGGCCTTCGACATCAGGAAGGCACCGCGCAGGTGCACGTTCATCACCGTGTCCCAGTCCGAGGCGCTCATCTTGAAGAGCAGGTTGTCGCGCAGCACGCCCGCGTTGTTGACCAGGATGGTCGGCGCGCCGAGCTCCTCGGCGATCCTGGCGACGGCGGCCTCTACCTGCGCCTCGTCCGAGACGTCGCAGCCGACCGCCAGCGCCCTGCCGCCGGCAGTGGTGATCTTCTCGACGGTGTCCTTGCAGGCTCCCTCGTCGAGGTCGATCACGGCGACCGCGTGTCCCTCGGCGGCCAGTCGTACGGCGGTGGCGGCGCCGATACCGCGCGCGGCACCGGTGACGACGGCGACCCGCTGCTGCTCAGTGGTGGACATCGCTGCTTCTCCTCGACCTTGGGATGCGGCTCCTGCGACCCGCCCAGATGGGTGAGCGACCGCTTAGTACCTTCAGTAGACGTGACGCTAGAAGCCCTGGCACCCGGTGTCAACGGTCCACCCTGCTGTGTGATCCATCCCCCTGCCCGCCAGGCCCCGGACAGACCGTGTCCGCCCGGTTCCGTCGCCTGCCAGGGTCCCGCGCCTATCACCCGATCGGCCCACGGCTGCGCGCCCCGGCACGGGGGCGCACCTAGCGTCGAGGCGCGAGCCATTCGTGGCCGGAAAGGAGGCGCGTCATGCGCCGACGCACCGGTGCCCTAGGCATACTCGTCGCGCTCGCCGCGACACTGCCGATGGCCCACACCGCTCACGCCCAGGACCTGGACTGCGCGGACTTCACCTACCAGGAGGAAGCGCAGGCCCTGTTCAACCTGGACCGGAGTGATCCCAACCGACTCGACGAGGACCAGGGCCCCGAGGACAACGTCGCCTGCGAGGCACTTCCCCGCCGTGACGGCTCCCTCACCTCCTCCACCAGCGCTCCCCGTCCGACGGCCACCACCACCGCACCCGCCCCACCCGCGACTCCCCTCGCGTCGCCGATGGTCACCGCGGTGGCCGCCCCCGCCACGATCGCGCCGACGCGCGGTGTGGAGGGCGGGCTGGGCGGCTCGTCGGCCACCGGACCGGGCGCCTGGGACACGGGAGTCGGCCTGGCCTTCGCGGCCGGCGCCCTCGCCACGACCGGTTACCTGGTGAAGCGTCGTCGCAGCTGACGCGCGAGCCGACATCCGTGCCTCCCCGTACGCCGCCCCGCTCCCGAGCCCCTGTGAGCGGCCG
>NZ_LIQT01000288.1 GCF_001418415.1 Streptomyces hirsutus | reverse complement strand
GGGAATGAGCGTGCGGTCTCGCGGGCGGGCACGTCGAACCGTCCGGCCGCCGCCTCCTGACGCCCGTCCACCGCCCCTTCGGGACCGTGGACCGCTGCCGTGCCGAAGGGCGCCACGGCAGCGCTGTACGGCACCGCCACCCCCGTTCCCGCACCGGCCGCGGTCACCGCGCCCGCCACCACCCCGAGGGTGATGCCCGCGCGCAGGGCGAGCCCCGCCCTCGTCTCTCTCACTGCACACATCCATGGAGCCACGACGGTGACCTCCCGCACCGGCCGGTGCCCGTTCGCACCGTCGGCAAGATGGACCGGATGGACCCCCACAGGCTCGCATTCCCGCGCACCCCCGGCATTCCGGATTCCCCCAGTCAGGGGGACGGCCGGGGAGCCGGTCAGGGGGCCCCGGAGGTGTGCGGCGGGCGTACGAGAGAATGGCCTCATGGAGATGCCGAGGAACGAACGGTCGCCGGACAATCCGCAGGTTCTGGTCGTCGGCCAGGACGGGATGGCGCTCGGCGGGGGCACGGGGGACGAGGACTCCCGCGAGGTCCCGGTGACGGAGCAGGTGGAGCAGCCCGCGAAGGTCATGCGCATCGGCAGCATGATCAAGCAGTTGCTGGAGGAGGTGCGCGCGGCTCCCCTGGACGAGGCCAGCCGGGTCCGGCTCAAGGAGATCCACGCCAGCTCGGTGAAGGAGCTGGAGGACGGACTCGCGCCCCAGCTGGTCGAGGAGCTGGAACGGCTCTCGCTGCCCTTCACGGACGATGCCACCCCGAGCGACGCCGAACTGCGGATCGCGCAGGCCCAGTTGGTGGGCTGGCTGGAGGGCCTCTTCCACGGCATCCAGACCACGCTCTTCGCCCAGCAGATGGCCGCGCGCGCCCAGCTGGAGCAGATGCGCCGAGCCCTTCCGCCGGGCGCCGGTGACGGCGGAGCCGAGGAACCCCCCTTGGGCGGCCGCTCGGGCGGCCCCTACCTGTAGTCGTCCCCGAACCGTTTGGGCAGGACGGGCGAAAGGGGCCCGGCTTCGAAGCCGGACCCCTTTCGCCCGTCCTGTGTTCTTCGTACCTCGCCCTGTGTCCTGGGGTGCTCAGGTCTCCCCAGGAGCCCAGGAGCCCAGGAGCTCAGCCGGTCGGCGGGTTGCCCGTGGAGACGTCGAGCTGGATCTTGGGCATGTCCTCGGGGTCGACGTCCGTACCGGCGGCGGGGAACTGATTCATGATCGCGCCTTCGCCGTACGTGTTCTCGTCGACGTTCCGCACGTCCAGGTCCCAGCCGGCGGCCTGGAAGCATTCCTTGACCGACTTGATGTACTTGAACTTCAGCTTCGGGAGCCGGATCTTGTCCTCGTCGTTGTAGGACTCCTCCGGATCCGTGCACTCCTCCGAGTCGATCGTCTTGGACGGGTCGGGCCCGCGGTAGCCGGCCGCCTTGGAGGCCGCCGCCGACACCGACGCGCTGACGCCCGGGTCGCCGCCCTTGTCGTTCTCGTCGCCGCCGCCGTTGGCCAGCAGCGCCGCGACCAGGCCGCCGACGGCGAGGACGGACACGGCGATCGAGCCGATGAGCACCGGCTTGTTGTTCCTGCCGCCGCCCGGTCCGCCCGGTCCGCTCTGGGGCGACAGGTTGTACGGCGGCGTCGACGGGCCGCCCGGATGCACGCCGTACGGGGGGTGGGGTGTCGCGTAGCCGCCCTGCGGGGCGCCCTGCTGCGGATAGCCGTACGCCGAGGCGGGGCCCGGCGCGAGCGGGGTGCCGTACGGGTTCGGGGTGTGCTGCTGGGGCGGGCCCGGCGTGTACGGCGTCTGGACGCTGCCCGGGGCCGCCGGCGCCGACTGGTCGACGGGCGGGAAGACCGCGGAGCCGACGCCCGAGCCGCTCTGCCCGTGCGGGCCGGGGACGATGCTCGGCGGGGCCGCCTGGAAGGACTGGCTCACCCGCAGGCACTCGCCGCGCATGGCTTCGGCGCTGGGGAAACGCTCGTTCGGGTTCTTCTTCAGCGCGCGGGTGATCAGCGCGTCCACGGCCGGGGGCAGCGAGCGGTTGACCGAGGAGGCGAGCGGCGGCTCCTCCTGCACGTGCGCGTACGCGATGGCCAGCGGCGAGTCGGCGTCGAACGGGATCCGTCCGGTGACCAGTTGGAAGAGCATGATGCCGACCGAGTACAGGTCGGAGCGGGCGTCGACGCCCCGCCCGAGCGCCTGCTCGGGCGAGAGGTACTGCGGGGTGCCGACGACCATGCCGGTCTGCGTCATCGAGGTCACGCCGGACTGCATGGCGCGGGCGATGCCGAAGTCCATCACCTTGACCACGCCGCGCTTGGTCATCATCACGTTGCCCGGCTTGATGTCCCGGTGGACCAGGCCCATCTCGTGGCTGATCTCCAGGGCGGCCAGCACGTCCGCGGTGATCTTCAGCGCCTTGTCGGCGGGCATCGCGCCCTGCTGCCGTACGTCCTCGTCGAGCACGGAGCCCAGCGGGCGGCCCTCGACGTACTCCATGACGATGTACGGCGTCGTCATGCCGTCCACATCGTCCTCGCCGGTGTCGAAGACCGAGACGATGTTGGTGTGCGTGAGCTTCGCCACGGACTGGGCCTCGCGGCGGAAGCGTTCGCGGAAGGCCTGTTCCCTGCCGAGTTCCGTGTGCAGGGTCTTGATCGCGACCTGACGGTCGAGCACGCTGTCGTACGCGAGGTGGACGGAGGCCATGCCGCCCTGGCCGAGCAGGTCCCGCAGTTGGTAGCGGCCGCCGGCCAGCGCCCGCCCCGTGTTGTGGCCCTGTGCGCCGTCCTGGCTCATGTTCCGCGTCCCCCGTAGCCTCTCCGGCGCTGCTGCCGTCGGCGACCGATTCCTCGTAGATCTTCTGCGCTCTACCCGGCCAAGTCTGCCCCAGGCCCCCGACACGTCAAGCGTGGGGCCCGTTCCGTGACCGTACGGGAGGGAAGCGTCGCGGAAGCGTTACAGGGGACGTGAGGCGGGTGCACGGAATTTGCACGACGATATGGATTGCGGGTTTCATGGCCGGTCCGTCTCATGCCCGTTCCTGGCAGCCCGTCCCGGACCGGAGGTCGGTGTGAAGGCTGTAGCGTGGCCGACGGAGACCGTGACAACACCGCGCGCACCGCGGGCAGAAACGACGGCGAGGACTGATGGCACAGCAGCAGCGCGCTCAGGGCCCGTCCGACCCCGAGGCGACTGGCGGCGGCATGTCGGACGCGCCGGACAACTGGGGTAACGGCGGACTTGTGGGCGACGGCCGTTACCGGCTGACACACAGGCTCGGTCGGGGCGGCATGGCCGAGGTGTTCGCCGCGGAGGACGTGCGGCTCGGGCGGACGGTCGCCGTCAAACTGATGCATTCCGATCTCGCCGAGGACCCGATCGCCAAAGCGCGTTTCACACGCGAGGCGCAGTCGGTGGCCGGTCTCAACCACCACGCGATCGTCGCCGTGTACGACTCCGGTGAGGACATCGTGGGCGGCCAGGCCGTGCCGTACATCATCATGGAGATCGTCGAGGGCCGCACGATCCGCGATCTCCTGATCAACGCCGAGGCGCCCGGCCCCGAACAGGCGCTGATCATCGTCTCCGGCGTCCTGGAGGCGCTGGCCTACTCGCACCAGCACGGCATCGTGCACCGTGACATCAAGCCCGCCAACGTCATCATCACGGACAACGGTGCCGTGAAGGTGATGGACTTCGGCATCGCCCGCGCGCTGCACGGCGCGTCCACGACGATGACCCAGACCGGCATGGTCATGGGCACCCCGCAGTACCTCTCGCCGGAGCAGGCGCTCGGCAAGGCCGTCGACCACCGGTCCGACCTGTACGCGACCGGCTGCATGCTGTACGAACTGCTGGCACTGCGGCCCCCGTTCACCGGTGAGACGCCGCTGTCCGTGGTCTACCAGCACGTGCAGGACATCCCCACGCCCCCGTCGGAGGTCTCGGACGCCAGCCCGCCGGAGCTGGACGGGCTTGTCATGCGCTCACTCGCCAAGGAGCCGGACGACCGGTTCCAGACGGCCGAGGAGATGCGCGGGCTGATCCAGTACGGGCTGCAGATGCTCTACGACCAGGGCGGCCACACCGGCACCTGGAACACCGGTCCGGTCGACATGCACGACGGCGGGCGCACCCCGGCGGCGGGTTTCGCGGGCACGACGGCGATGCCGCACCCGGACGCCTCCAGCACCGCGGCCATCCCGCAGCCGATTCTCCCCAACCGGTACGGCGGCGGGGACGACGGAGGTTTCGAGGGCGGCGGCAACCGGGGTGACGGCCGCGGAAAGCTGTGGATCATCGCGGTGCTCGCGGTGATCGCCGTCGTCGCGGGTGTCGCGCTGGCGCTGAACGGCGGCGACGGCACCGAGAACGACAAGGACCCGTCCAAGTCGCCCTCCTCCTCGCAGAGCAGCGAGAAGGAGAAGCCCAGCGCGTCACCGGACGAGGACGACACCTCCGAGGAACCGGAGGTGCCGAACACGAACCCCGGCACCGGCACCGGCTCCGGAGGCGGCGGCTACGTCCCGCCGTACAACCCGGACCCGGCCCCGACGCAGAGTCAGCCGCAGACCGAGGAGCCGACGGGCGAGCCGACGGGCGAGCCGACCACGCCGACGGAAACCGAGCCGGAGAACCCGCCGGAGTCGCCGTCGGTGCCCGACCCGGGGGAGGGCGGCGACGAGGGCGGCACGGAGAACGGCGGCGTGGTGGGCGGCGACACCGCCGCGGTCACCGGCGGCTGACCACCGGCCATCGACGACGGACCACGGATCTCGGATCTCGGGTCACGAGTCGCGGAGCACGGAACACGGGGCGGGCCCTGAGCCCGCCGTCTCGCCCCGCGCGGAGCACCTCCGCGCGGGGCGACGCCGTGCGCGGGCCCGCCGGGGCCCGCGCCGTGCCCGGCGCGGTGGAAGCCCGCCTCACCCCGTGAACGCCGCGCGCACCGCGTCGTACTCCCGGCTCCACCACACCACCAGGGCGGCCGTGGCCGGGAACTGGGAGTCCGCGCGGGTGTCGTCGCGCTCGTAGTGCCAGCGGAGCATCCAGAAGTCGTTGAGGCGCTCCCACCACACCCGGTGCACCGCCGCGGCGAGCTGGGCGGGCGTGGCCCCCGCGCCGCGCCGGTACGCGCGCGCGTAGGACCGTACGCGCGGCAGGTCGAGGGTGCCCGAGGGCCGCACGAAGAAGATCGCCGCGGCGCGTACGGCCTCCTCCGCGCGGGGCTGTACGCCGAGCCGGTCCCAGTCGACGATCGCTGCGGGCGCGCTCCCCCGGTACAGCACGTTGAACGGGTGGAAGTCCCCGTGCACCCATCCCACCGCGTCCCCGCGCGGACGCGGAGGACGCCGGCCGGCGTGCCGCTCCAGAAGGGTCCGTCGTTCCAGGAGCCGGCGGCGGGCGAGGGCGTCGAAGGAGTCGGCGGGGCGGTGCCGGTGGACGCGGCCGAGCAACTCGTCGATGAGGGTGAGGGTGTCGGCCGGGTCGGCGCTCTCCGCCGGAGCGCCGTGGGTCCGCGCGTGGGCCGGCATCACGCGTTCCAGGCCGGCGTGGACCGCGCCGAGCAGTGCCCCGAGCCGTGCGCACTGTCCCGGCGTGAGCTGCCCGCCGTGCCGGTGCCGTCCGTCGATCCAGGGATGCAGGGCGTACGCGTGCCCGCCGACCACGGCGACCGTGCGCCCGTCCCGGGCGGGCAGCGGCGGGGCCACCGGCACGCCCAGGTCGGCCAGGCGCCGGGTGGCGCGGTGCTGGCGGACGATCGCGGCCGGATCGGCGGTCTCGGGGTCGAAGTGGTGCTTGAGGAAGTAGCGGCCGCGGGTCGTACGCAGGCGGTAGCCACGGTTGAGCAGGCCCTCGTCGACGGGCTCGCAGGTCACCGCGGAACCGGCGGCGTACCGGCGCAGCAGAGCGCCCAAAGGGGGCGCGCAAGGAACAGGGGGTAGTACACGTAAGGGCGACACGCGCCAGATGCTAGGGCACCGCGCGGGCCCGTGAACTGTGCGTTGTCACAGCCAGTCATTTCCAGTCGCACTGTGTGCTTGATCCGCCTCGGGTGGGAGCCGGACGGAGTGCCGGGCGGGCGTCCGGTGGAAGTGCGGCAGGAGCCCGGCGGGACGCCGGCCCGCCGCAGGGCGCGCGCGGGACACGACCCTTCCCGAGTCCGGGGTCGGCGGGATAACGTGCCGTTGCTCCGGCCTCCTGCAAGGCTGTGACCAGCGCGCCTTTCCAGCCTTTCCGATTTACTTGGAAATCCAAGCAAAATCCCAGGTCAGGAATGGTTTCCCAGAAATGCGGCGCACTGGGTAACGTGCCATGTGCAGGTCGCTCGCCGGGGCGCCTGTCACGCCTGTTCCCGGCCGAGCGGCACCCACCCCGTGCCCGTGGTCGAGAAGAGGTGAACCTCCCCCAGGCTTCGACGAGCTGGAGGGGGACCCCAGACCTACCGGCAATCCCGGGGGTCGGACCGACGGAGGAGCACACGTGACCGTGGAGAGCACTGCCGCGCGCACACCGCGACGCAGCGCCGGAAGTGACGCCGGCGCCACCGGCGCCCAGCGCACCACCAGCACCACCGCCAAGAAGGCGGTCCCGGCCAAGAAGGCGACCGTGGCCAAGAAGGCATCCGCGGCCAAGAAGGCATCCGCCGCGAAGAAGGCCCCGGCGGCCAGGAAGACCGGCGGCACGAAGCCGCGGAGCGCCGAACCCCACCTCGTACAGCTGCTGACGCCCGAGGGCGAGCGGGTCCGGAACGCCGAGTTCGACCCGTACGTCTCAGGCGTCACTCCCGAGGAGTTCCGCGGCCTGTACCGCGACATGGTGCTCACCCGCCGTTTCGACGCCGAGGCCACCGCGCTCCAGCGCCAGGGCGAGCTGGGCCTGTGGGCCTCGCTGCTGGGCCAGGAGGCGGCGCAGATCGGCTCCGGGCGCGCGCTGCGCGACGACGACTACGTCTTCCCCACCTACCGCGAGCACGGCGTCGCCTGGTGCCGCGGGGTGGACCCGACCAACCTGCTCGGCATGTTCCGCGGCGTCAACAACGGCGGCTGGGACCCGAACAGCAACAACTTCCACCTGTACACGATCGTCATCGGCTCCCAGGCGCTGCACGCCACGGGCTACGCGATGGGCGTCGCCAAGGACGGCGCGGACAGCGCGGTGATCGCCTACTTCGGCGACGGCGCCTCCAGCCAGGGCGACGTGGCCGAGGCCTTCACCTTCTCCGCGGTCTACAACGCCCCGGTGGTGTTCTTCTGCCAGAACAACCAGTGGGCGATCTCCGAACCGACCGAGAAGCAGTCCCGCGTCCCGCTGTACCAGCGTGCGCAGGGCTTCGGCTTCCCGGGCCTGCGGGTGGACGGCAACGACGTGCTGGCGAACCTCGCCGTGACCCGGTGGGCCCTGGAGCGGGCCCGCGCCGGTGAGGGGCCGACGCTGATCGAGGCGTTCACCTACCGCATGGGTGCCCACACCACCTCCGACGACCCGACCCGCTACCGCCACGACGACGAGCGGGCCGCCTGGGAGGCCAAGGACCCGATCCTGCGCCTTCGCCGCTACCTGGAGTCCGCCCACCACGCGGACGAGGGATTTTTTGCGGAACTGGAGATCGAGAGCGAGACGTTGGGCAAACGAGTGCGCGAAGCGGTCCGTGCCATGAAGGATCCGGACCACTTCGCCATCTTCGAGAACGCGTACGCGGACGGACACGCCCTCGTCGACGAGGAGCGGGCCCAGTTCGCCGCCTACCAGGCGTCGTTCGCCGACGCGGACGGGGGGAAGTGACATGGCGGAGACCGTGACATTCAAAAACATGGCCCTGGCCAAGGCGATCAACGAGTCGCTGCGCCGCGCCCTGGACACGGACCCCAAGGTCCTCGTCATGGGTGAGGACGTCGGCAAGCTCGGCGGCGTGTTCCGGGTGACGGACGGGCTGCAGAAGGACTTCGGCGAGAGCCGCGTCATCGACACCCCGCTCGCCGAGTCGGGCATCGTCGGCACGGCGATCGGCCTCGCCCTGCGCGGCTACCGCCCGGTGGTCGAGATCCAGTTCGACGGCTTCGTCTTCCCGGCGTACGACCAGATCGTCACGCAGCTCGCGAAGATGCACGCGCGGTCGCTGGGCAAGGTGAAGCTCCCGGTCGTCGTGCGCATTCCCTACGGCGGCGGCATCGGCGCGGTGGAGCACCACTCCGAGTCCCCGGAGTCGCTGTTCGCGCACGTGGCGGGCCTGAAGGTGGTCTCGCCGTCGAACGCGTCGGACGCGTACTGGATGATGCAGCAGGCCATCCAGAGCGACGACCCGGTGATCTTCTTCGAGCCCAAGCGGCGCTACTGGGACAAGGCCGAGGTCAACACCGAGGCGATCCCCGGCCCGCTGCACACCGCGCGCGTGGTCCGTGAGGGCACCGATCTGACGCTGGTGGCGTACGGCCCGATGGTGAAGCTCTGCCAGGAGGTCGCGGACGCGGCCGCCGAGGAGGGCCGCTCCCTGGAGGTCCTGGACCTGCGCTCGGTCTCCCCGCTCGACTTCGACGCGATCCAGGCGTCGGTGGAGAAGACCCGCCGTCTGGTCGTCGTCCACGAGGCGCCGGTGTTCTTCGGTTCGGGCGCGGAGATCGCCGCGCGGATCACGGAGCGCTGCTTCTACCACCTGGAGGCCCCGGTCCTGCGGGTGGGCGGCTACCACGCCCCGTACCCGCCGGCCCGCCTGGAGGAGTCCTACCTCCCGGACCTGGACCGGGTGCTGGACGCCGTCGACCGCTCGCTGGCGTACTGAGGGAAAGGGAGGGTCGTGACGACGATGACGCAAGCGCCCGTCCGTGAGTTCAAGATGCCCGACGTGGGCGAGGGACTGACCGAGGCCGAGATCCTCAAGTGGTACGTCCAGCCCGGTGACGCGGTCACCGACGGCCAGGTGGTGTGCGAGGTCGAGACGGCGAAGGCGGCCGTGGAGCTCCCCATCCCCTACGACGGGGTGGTCCGCGCGCTGCACTTCCCCGAGGGCACCACGGTGGACGTGGGCACGTCCATCATCGCGGTGGACGTCTCGGGCGGAGCCGCCCCGGAGGCGGAGGCTCCCGCGGCCGCCCCGGCCGCTGCTGCCGTACCCGCTGCTGCCGTACCCGCCGAGCAGCCGGCGGAAGCCGAACCGACGGCGGTGGGTTCGGGCCGCCAGCCCGTGCTGGTCGGCTACGGCGTGGCGACGTCCGCGACGCGCCGCCGCCCGCGCAAGACCGCCCCGGACGGCTTCGCCCAGCAGGCGGTGGCAGGGGTCCGGACGGAGCTGAACGGCCACGCCCCGGCCGCCCCGGTACCCGCCGCC
>NZ_LIQT01000287.1 GCF_001418415.1 Streptomyces hirsutus | reverse complement strand
CCGGTGCACCGGTGAGACACAGAAGGACGCCGACAGCGCCCGCTACGACTTCACCGTCCAGGGGAACCTGGTGCCCCGGTCCGGCCAGGACCTGGGCCTGGCGCCCGCCGCGACCGACGGCTCGGGCGCTCTCGTCCTCAAGGCCCGCGACGACACGGACGTCCAGCGCTGGGCGATCGACACCTCGGAGCCCGACCTCCAGGTGAAGATCGTCACCTGGGGCCCCGTCGAGAACGGGGAAGAGGACGGGGACGAGGAGAACGACTAGGCGGACCGGGCCGGCCGGACGCTCACAGGTCCTCCGCCGGCCCCAGCTCGGCCCAGATGGTCTTGCCCTCGGCGGTGTGTCTGCTGCCCCACCGCCGGGTGAGCTGGGCGACCAGGAGCAGCCCCCGGCCGCCCTCGTCCCAGGTCTTGGCACGCCGCAGGTGCGGGGCGGTGTGGCTGGCGTCGGACACCTCGCAGATCAGCGTCGACGCGTCGCAGATCAGCCGGAGCCGGATCGGCGGCGCGCCGTAACGGATCGCGTTGGTGACCAGCTCGCTCACCACCAGCTCGACGGTGAACGACATGTCGGTCAGCTCCCACACGCCCAGCTGGTCGAGGACCCGCTTGCGGACCGGCGCGACGAGCGCCGGGTCGGCCGGGATGTCCCAGGTGGCCACCCGGGAGGACGGCAGCCCGCGGGTACGGGTCAGCAGCAGCGCCACGTCGTCCCTGGCGCGACCCGGAGGGAGCATGGCGTGCAGAACACGGTCGCAGGCCTCGTCGAGCGCCCCGGAGGCCGCGTGGGACAGGGCGTCGCAGAGCAGGTGAAGGCCCGCGTCCGTTCCGCCTCCCCGGCCGTCGACAAGACCGTCCGTGTAGAAACCCAGCACACTGCCCTCGGGCAGCTCCAGCTCCACGGACTCGAAGGGCAGCCCGCCCAGGCCCAGCGGAGGCCCGGACGGCATGTCCAGTATGCGGACCGACCCGTCCGGCGGGACCAGGACCGGTGGCGGATGCCCCGCCCTCGACAGGGTGCAGCGCCGTGACACCGGGTCGTACACCGCGTACAGGCAGGTCGCACCGACCTCGCCGGGGCCGGCGTCGCCGCCCGACTCGTGCGAGAGATGCAGGACCAGGTCGTCGAGGTGGGTGAGCAGTTCCTCCGGGGCCAGGTCGATGTCGGCGAGGGTGCGGACGGCCGTACGCAGCCGGCCCGTCGTCGCCGACGCCTGGATGCCGTGGCCGACGACGTCCCCCACCACCATGGCCACCCGCATCCCGGACAGCGGGATCACGTCGAACCAGTCGCCGCCCACGCCGGTGCGCGCGGCCGGCAGATACCGGGAGGCGGCGTCCACCGCCGCGGTCCGGGGCAGGCCGCGGGGGAGCAGACTGCGCTGGAGGGTGAGGGTCGTCTCGCGTTCGCGGGAGTAGCGGCGGGCGTTGTCGATGCAGACGGCCGCACGCGCGGTGATCTCCTCGGCCAGCAGTACGTCGTCGTGGGTGAAGGGCTCGGGATGCCGGAAGCGGGTGAAGGCCGCGACGCCGAGGGTGACACCGCGGGCCCGGAGGGGGACGGACAGGATCGAGTGGACACCGAACTCCCGGACCTGCCGGGCGTGGGCTTCGTCGACCGCGAGCCACGGATCGAGATCACCGGAGGGGACCGAGGCGACGACGCTGTGGCCGGCGATCAGGGAGTCGGCCTGGGGTGCGGCGGCCGGGTAGACGACCACCTCGCCCAGGTCGGTGACCGACTCGGGGTTGCCCGCCGTGCGGGACCGATGGGTGAGCCGGCGCAGCGAGACCGGAAGGATGAGCGGACCGGTGGGGTCGGCACCCTGGTCGTGCTCGAGCAGGTCGACGCTGACGAAGTCGGCGAGCGCGGGAACACAGACCTCTGTCAGTTCCTGCGCCGTCCGGGTGACGTCGAGGGTGGTGCCGATGCGTATGCTGGCCTCGTTGACCAGCTGCAGCCGTGCCCGCGCCCTGTTCTGCTCGGTGAAGTCATGGGCCGTCACGCAGACACCGACGATCCGGCCGGAGTCGTCGGTGAGCGGTGCGATACGGGCCAGCCAGGTGTCCTCGTGGCTCTCTCCGCGGACCCGCAGACGCGTCTGCACGTCGTGGCCCCGGCCCGTCCGCAGCACCTGGCGCATGTGCTGCTCCAGCTCCCTGGCCCGGTGCCGGCCGCCGATGTCGCCGGGCTGCAGACCGCGCAGATGGGTGGCCGGCAGCCCGAGGAGCTCCGCCATCGCGTCGTTGGCACCGCGCAGGCGCAGGTCCTCGCCGAAGACGACGGTGGCGCACGGGGACTGGAGCATGGCCGCCCAGAGCAGCGGATCGCCGACCGGATCGGTGTCGCCGGACCGCAGCGGGGTGACGGCCAGCCAGTCGTCGGCCTCACCGTCCTCCGGCCGGCCGCGGTGGGCGAGCAGCCATACGGTGACGGTGCCGCCGTCCCGGTGCCGGAGCGCGAGCGTGCCGCTCCAACGCCTGTCGCCCGGCGGCCGGGGCGCCTGCGCCCCGTCGGCGAGCAGGCGGGCCGCCGGGCGGCCGACCACGTCCTCGGCCCGGTGGCCCAGCAGCCGCTGGGCGGCCTTGTTCCACCGGGTGACGGTGCCGTCGGCGGCGATGACGGCCCGAGCCGTCACCGGATCGTCGAACGGGTCGTCCGCCCTCATCGTCGCCACTCCATCGCGCACACTCACCGTGAACTGGTCGATCGCCAGAGTTCCACCCTAGTGCGTCCGAGGCGGGTGCGGACCGGAACCCCGTCCGGGCGGAGGGGCACGGGCGGGGCGCGAAGGACGGGAGCGACGCCCGGGACGGCCACCGGGGGAGGCCTGTTCCGGACCTCGGCCCCGGTTCCCGTCCCGGTCTCCGCCCCGACAGGCGCCTGGTGCCCGTTCGGGCGCGTCCGGCGCCGGTCCGGCAGGCAGCCGGCACACGTCCGTCGTCCGACGGCGTCCGTCACCAGTCCCGTCCCGCCTGTTGACGGAGTGTCACATCTGCCACAACGATGTCCCTGTACGGATGGGAGCGCTCCCATCCGTAGTCGCCGCCGTGTCCTCCCACCAGAGGAGCCCAGACGTGAACAGACGCAGAACCGCGCTGCTGTCCCTGACCGGCCTGCTGGCGACCGCGCTCACCGCGCTGCCCGCCGCCCCGGCCGGGGCCGACGAGGTCGAGCAGGTCCGCAACGGCACCTTCGACACCACCACCGAACCCTGGTGGGCCTCCGCCGGTGTCACCACGAGCCTGTCCGACGGCCGCCTGTGCGCCGACGTCCCCGGCGGCACCACCAACCGGTGGGACGCCGCCCTCGGCCAGAACGACATCACCCTCGTGAAGGGGGAGTCCTACCGCTTCTCCTTCGCCGCGACCGGCGCACCCGCGGGCCACGTGGTCCGGGCGGTCGTCGGCCTGTCGGTGGCCCCGTACGACGCCTACTACGAGGTGTCCCCGCAGCTCGGCGTCTCCGGCGACACGTACTCGTACACCTTCACGGCGCCTGCGGACACCGAGCGGGGCCAGGTCGCTCTCCAGCTCGGCGGCAGTCCCGACCCCTGGCGCTTCTGCGTGGACGACGTGTCCCTGCTGGGCGGCGTGGAGCCCGAGCCGTACGAGCCCGACACCGGCCCCCGGGTCCGCGTCAACCAGGTCGCCTACCTCCCCGCCGGCCCGAAGAACGCCACCCTGGTCACCGGGGCGACCGAGCGGCTGCCCTGGCAGCTGAAGGACGCCGGCGGCAGGGTCGTCCGGCAGGGCAGGACCGTGCCGCGCGGCGTGGACGACTCCTCCGGGCAGAACGTCCACTCCATCGACTTCGGCGCCCACCGTGCGCGGGGCACCGGCTACACCCTGGCCGTGGACGGCGAGACCAGCCGGCCCTTCGACATCGACGCCGGCGCCTACGAGCGGCTGCGGCTGGACTCGGCGAAGTACTACTACACCCAGCGCAGCGGCATCGAGATCCGCGACGACCTGCGCCCCGGCTACGCCCGCCCGGCCGGACACGTGGACGCGGCGCCCAACCAGGGCGACGGCAGGGTGCCCTGCCGGCCGGGCGTCTGCGACTACACCCTCGACGTCACCGGCGGCTGGTACGACGCCGGCGACCACGGCAAGTACGTCGTCAACGGCGGCATCAGCACCTGGGAGGTGCTCAGCACCTACGAACGCGCCCGGCACGCCCGCACCGGACAGGCGGACAAGCTGGGCGACGGCACGCTGAACATCCCGGAGAGCGGCAACGGGGTGCCCGACATCCTCGACGAGGCCCGCTGGGAGCTGGAGTTCCTGCTGAAGATGCAGGTGCCCGAGGGAGAGCCGCTGGCCGGGATGGCCCACCACAAGATCCACGACGAGCAGTGGACCGGGCTGCCGCTGCTGCCCGGCGACGACCCGCAGAAGCGCGAACTGCACCCGCCGAGCACCGCCGCCACCCTGAACCTCGCGGCCACGGCCGCCCAGGCGGCCCGTCTGTACCGGCCCTACGACGGGAAGTTCGCGGCCGAGGCCCTGGCCGCCGCGCGCACCGCCTGGACGGCCGCGCTCGCCCATCCCGGGGAGTACGCGAGCCCGGACGACGGCGTCGGCGGCGGCGCCTATCCGGACGACGAGGTGAGCGACGAGTTCTACTGGGCGGCGGCCGAGCTGTATCTCACCACGGGGGAGCGGCGGTTCGAGGAGTACGTCCTGAAGTCCCCGGTGCACACCGCCGACATCTTCGGCCCCCTCGGCTTCGACTGGTCGCGCACCGCGGCGGCCGGCCGGCTCGACCTCGCGACGGTGCCGAACGGGCTCCCGGGCCGGGACAAGGTCCGCAGCTCCGTCGTCAAGGGCGCCGACCGCTACCTGGCCACGCTGACGGCACACCCGTACGGCATGCCGTACGCGCCGGCCGGCAACGTCTACGACTGGGGTTCCAGTCACCAGGTCCTCAACAACGCGGTCGTCCTCGCCACCGCCTACGACCTCACCGGTGCCGCGAAGTACCGGGACGGCGCGCTGCAGAGCATGGACTACATCCTCGGCCGCAACGCCCTGAACATCTCCTACGTCACCGGGTACGGCGAGGTCAGCGCGCAGAACCAGCACAGCCGCTGGTACGCCCGCCAGCTCGACCCGGCGCTGCCGAACCCGCCCGCCGGGACCCTCTCCGGCGGACCCAACTCGAGCATCCAGGACCCCTACGCCCAGTCGATGCTCCAGGGCTGCGTCGGCCAGTTCTGCTTCATCGACGACATCCAGTCCTGGTCCACCAACGAGCACACCGTCAACTGGAACGCGGCCCTGACCCGCATGGCCTCCTTCGTGGCCGACCAGAGGTAGCGGACCGGAGTGCCGCACCGGTGCCGGAGGTGTCGTCCCGAGGAACGGGACGACACCTCCGGCACACCCTTTTCGGTACCGCCGCACACCCGCTCTGAACTGGTGGTATTTACGATCGAGTACCCGAGCGGTACCGTGATGGCATGCCTGCTCTGAATGTGGAGTTCAGTGACCGTGAACTCGAGGACCTGCGGCAGATCGCCAAGGAGCGCGGTACATCGATGAAGGCGCTGGTGCGGGAGGCGGCCGCGGCCGACATCGCCCGCCACCGGGCACTCCAGGAAGGCGCGGAGGCATTCCGCCGGTTCTTCGCCTCGCACGCCGACGAATTCGCCGCCGCCTTCCCGGACGACGAACCGCGGGCCGGGGACGCGGGGCGGGCCGCCTGACCGATGGCATCCGTTCTGCACATCGACGTGCCCTGGCTGCTCCAGCGGCACGAGGAGGTCCTCCCGGACCAGCCCACCGTCAACGACTTCTCGGCGCTGGTCGCCGCCGTCGCCCGGCACCGCGTCGACCCGCCCCGTCTCGGCGTGGACTCGGACGCGGCCTGGCGGGCCGCCGCCCTGCTGCACACTCTCGCCCTGCTCCGCCCCCTGCCGTCGGCCAACGCCCGCTTCGCCTGCGCCACGGCGGTGGCGTACATGTTCGTCAGCGGCGTCGGCATCGACCCGCCCTACGGCGCGATCGTCGACCTCGCCCGCGATCTGATGTCCGGAACGACGGATGTCTACGGAGCCGCGGACCGGCTCCGCTCCTGGCAGATCTGACACCACCACCGGAATGCGAGAACCGGGGAACCCCGGGAAAACGCAGGTGGAAAGCCGATGCGGGCGACTCCGGGCACGTTTTTCCTTTTGACTTCCTGTCAACGAGCGGAGGTTTCCCCGGTGCCTTGTTGGCCGTGCGCCGGTTGTGCGAGAGTGAGCCCCCCGTGAGGGGGTAAAATCCGGGGTTGCACGCGCGTTGATGAACCGGGTCCGCTTTCACCGTCGGTGAATTCGCGCCCTCCCGCGCAACGCCGCCAAAAAGGTATGGACCACGTGGGGCTTCCCTTTTCGGCGTCAGAACTTCTGTGTCACCTGCGTGTGGGAAGGAACCATCTCAGTGCCCACCCCTCATTCCTCCCGGTCTCCTCATCCCCCTCCCGGAGGGGACCCGGGGGAGTCCGACGAGTCCCTCGCCGCACGGTTGCGAGGCAGTCCGGAGGGTGAAGCCACCCACTCCGTCGCGCTGCTGGCGGCACGTCACTGGCGGGCCGTGCACGACTACGCGACCATCTGCCTCGCCTCGTCGGGGCCGACCGCCGCCATGGTCACCGCGGCGGCGCAGCACCGCGTACTGAACCGGGTCGCCCTCGGCGAACCGGCCGTCGCCCTGCGCCCCGTGCTGCTGGTGGCCGTACGGGACACGGTCCGGGAATGGGCTTCGGACGACCGGACCGCCGGTGCCCTGCCGGAGCTGCTGAAACCGGCCGGCGGACGCGGCATGCGCGCGGCCAGGACGATGACGCCGGAGAACCGCACGCTCGCCCAGCGCTCGTTCCGGTCCCTGCCCGCCCTCGCCCGCTGCGTGCTCTGGCACGTCGAGGTAGAGGCCGAACCCGTATCCGTCCCGGCCGGCCTCCTCGGCATCGATCCCGCCGTCGCCTCGGGAACGCTCCAACAGGCGCGTGACACCTTCCGCCAGGGCTGTGTCCACGCCCATCAGGAACTCGCGCCGATGAAGGACTGCCGGTTCTACAACCGGCTCCTCGACGTCCCCATCCGCCGCGGCGGGACCCTGCTCCCCGATGTCCAGCAGCACCTGGCGGAATGCCGCTACTGCCGGAACGCGGCCGAGCAGCTGAGCCATTTCGAGGGCGAGCTCGGCACGCTCATCGCCGAGGCCGTTCTCGGCTGGGGCGCCCGCCGCTACCTCGACTCGCGCCCCGGCCGGGCGACCCCGGGCCCGCGCGGCGGCCGCACCACCCGCCGCGGACACCGGTCGGGCGGCAGCCGGCATCGCCTGCTGTCCCGGATCCCCGCTCCCGCCCGCCTCACCGGTCTCGGACTCCCGGATGCCGTGCGCTCCACCAGGACCCTGCTCACCGGCCTCGGCGCCGTCTCGGCCGGCGTGCTGGTGAGCGTGCTCATCGCCGGGGGCTCCTCACCCGACGGCAGCGGCACCGACCCGACCGGCGCCACCAGCACGGCGGGCGGCCGGGGGGTCGTACCGACCGAGTCCCCGCCGGGCGTGGCCGGACTGCCCACGGGTCCGCAGCCGGCCCTCCTGCGCAACGTCGCCTCCGGCCTGTGCCTCGACACCCGGGGCGAGCCCCAGGACGGCGCCGGCGCCCGGCTCACGGGCTGCTCCTCGGGGCTGAGCCAGCAGTGGACCTACGAGGAGGACGGACTGCTGCGCAGCGTGGCCGACCCGGGCCTGTGCCTGGACGCGCACAAGGACGCCGGGGTCGTCGTCCTCGCCACCTGCGCCGACGCCGGCGAGAACCGCGCCGACGACGTCCGCTACGACCTCACCGGGCAGGGCGAGTTGCTGCCCCGCTGGGACGAACGGCTGGCGCTCACCCCGGTCGCCCCCGATGCGAACGCCGACATCGTCATCAGGGTGCGGGACCGGACCGAGGACCAGCGCTGGGTGACCGAGCCGGTGGCCTCGGCCGAGAAGGCCCTGTCGATCAGCCCCACCCGCACCCCGGCGGCACGGCATCCGGAGCAGGCCGGGCCGGTTGTGTGAACGGCGCGCGGTGCCCGGCCGGGTCAGCCGGTGCCCTCCACGAGGTCGCCGGGCCCGATCGTGGCCGGGGTGGCGTGCCCGGACAGGGCGAGGGTCAGGTCCAGCTCGGCGAGCAGGCAGCGGATCACGTGCTCGACGCCCGCCTGCCCGTCGAGGCCGAGCCCGTAGACGTACGGCCGTCCGACGAGTACGGCCCGCGCGCCGAGGGCGAGCGCCTTGAAGACGTCGTCGCCGGTGCGGACACCGCTGTCGAACAGCACGGTCAGCCGGTCGCCGACGGCGGCCACCACCCCGGGCAGCGCGTCCGCCGCCGCGACGGCCCCGGCCACCTGACGGCCGCCGTGGTTGGACACCACCACCCCGTCCATCCCGGCATCGGCCGCGAGCCGGGCGTCGTCCGGGTGCAGCACACCCTTGAGGAGGATCGGGCCGTCCCAGTTCTCCCGCAGGAACGCGAGGTCGGGCCAGGTCTTGGCGGGGTCGGAGAACATGCCGACGAAATGCATCACCGCCGCGTTCGGATCCTCGTGCACGGGCTTGGCCAGACCGGCCCGGAACGCGGGGTCCGAGAAGTAGTTGGCGGTACCCACCCCGTGCAGGAACGGCAGAAAGGCCTGATCCAGATCGCGCGGCCGCCAGGACAGCAGGGGGGTGTCCAGGGTGACCACCAAAGCCGTGAACCCGGCGGCCCCGGCCCGGCCCAGGAAGCTCCGGGCGACCTCGGGGTCCTTCGGCCAGTACAGCTGGAACCAGCGCTCCGCGTCACCCATCGCCTCCGCGACCTGCTCCATCGGCGTGCTGGACGCGGAGGACAGCACGAACGGCACACCCTGCGCCGCGGCGGCCCGCGCCGCGGCCGGCTCGGCGTCCGGGTGCATCAGCGACAGCACCCCGACCGGCGCCAGCGCGAGCGGCGCCGGCAGCGCGCGGCCGAGCACCTCCACCGACAGATCACGCTCGTGCACGTCCCGCAGCATGCGCGGCACGATCCGGTGGCGGGCGAGAGCCGCCCGGTTGGCGCGCGCGGTACTGCCGTCGCCCGCGCTGCCCGCCACATAACCGACCGGACCCGGCCCGAGCCGCCGCTCGGTCAGCTCCTCCAGCCGGGTCAGGTCCGTGGGCAGCCGGGGCACGGCACCCGTCATCCCGTTCAGGTAGATCTCGTACTGGAAGTCCGCCCAGTTCCCGGCCATACGCCGTCCCCACCTCTCCTCGTCCAGCCGACTGAATCATGAACAGAAGGCGTCGCGGAACGGTCCGTCGGGAACGGAAACGGAATGTTTCAGGCCTATTGCGTAACAGTGGGAATTCGGCCATCTGGCCACTTCGCGCAAGCGCCGCCCGTGCGGTTGCTGGGTTCGCGCTCGCGCATTCCGTGACTTCGCGCCACTGATTCAATACGCAATGTTACCGAAAGCGGCCCGGTCGACGTGTGTTTCCGCGGCGGACTCGGCAGACTCCCGCTCGCCGGTTCGGCACCACCGAGCACGGGCCGGCGACTCGTCGAAACGAGCGGAAGGATGCACACGATGCGGAACACCGCGCGCTGGGCCACCACCATCGGCCTGACCGCCGCAGCCGTCTGCGCACCTCTGTCCGGGGCCGCGTCGGCCGCGCCGGGCGGCGCACCCTCCGCGCTCTACGCCCCGTCGGCCCTGGTGCTCACCATGGGCCACGGAGAGAGCGCCATGACCGTCACACCGGAGCGCGCGGTCACCCTGACCTGTGCCCCCGGCCCCTCCGGCACCCACCCGGCCGCGGCCGCGGCGTGCGGGGAGCTGGCCGAGGTGGACGGCGATCTGCAGGCCCTCACGGTGAGAGACGGCGTGTTCTGCACCCAGCAGTACGACCCGGTCGTCGTCACCGTCGACGGGGTGTGGCAGGGGCAGCGGCTCTCGTACGAGCGCACCTTCGCCAACGAGTGCGTGATGAACGCCCACGGTTCGGGCGTCCTCACGTTCTGAGACCGGGACCGCACGGTTCCCGTGACCGCGTGGCGGTCGGGTACTGGGGAGTGCCGACCTCCTCGCGGAACGTGCGGCCCCGCAAGGGGAGGCCGGCGGGCGGAGTGGGGCCGCCCGCCGGCCTCCGGCGTGTCCGGGGGCGGGTGTCCGGGCCCGTGGCCGCGGTGTCCGCCCGCGTCACGCCAACTGACGCCGCACCAGCTCGTGCAGCCGGCCGCCCGGTTCGGCGAGCAGCCGGGCCGGAGGCCCCTGCTGGACCACCTTGCCCTCCTCCATCACCACCACCCGGTCCGCGTCCAGCACGGTGGACAGCCGGTGGGCGATGACGACCCGGGTCGCCCGGAGCGCCTTGGTGCTCTCGATCACCGTGCGCTGCGTCTCGTTGTCCAGGGCGCTGGTCGCCTCGTCGAAGAAGAGGATGCGCGGCCGGCGGATCAGCGCCTGGGCGATCATCAGCCGCTGCCGCTGGCCGCCGGAGACCGCGCCGCTGCCCGAGACGATGGTGTGCAGTCCCATCGGCATCCGTTTGATGTCCTCGGCGAGCCCCGCCATCTCGGCCGCCGCCATCGCCTCCTCGGGCGTGTACGGCTCGGTGCCGCAGATGACGTCCAGGACGGAGCCGGTGAACGGCTGGGCGTGCTGGAGCACCACCCCGCACTGGCGGCGCACCGCCGACCGGTCGAGCGCGGCCAGGTCCTGACCGTCGTACAGCACACTCCCCGACAGCGGCCGGTCGAAGCCGATGAGCAGCCGCAGCAGCGTGGACTTGCCGCAGCCGCTGGGGCCGACGACCGCCACGAACTCGCCCGGCCGGACCTCGAAGGAGACGTCGTCGAGGACCAGCGGGCCGTCGTCCGAGTACCGGAAGGACACCCGCCGCGCCTCGATCGCCCCGCTCAGCGGGCCCGGCCGGGTACTGGCCGCCCGCACCTCGGGCGTTGCGTCCAGCACCGGCCGGATCTGCTCGAACAGTGGCAACGCGGCCACCCCGGAGACGAACGCGCCGGTCAGCTGGGTGACCGAGGTCAGCACCATCGTCACCGACGTGTTGAAGGTGAGGAACTCGGCCGCCGTCATCGAACCGCGCGCCGGACCCGCCAGCAGCATGAACATCGCCAGCGTGCACAGCGGCAGATAGACCGCGCCCAGCACCGCCGTCAGATTCTTGATCCGGCCGGCCTTCTGCTGGAGCTCCCGGCTGCGGGCGAACTCGGACGCCCACGCCCCGTACGCGTAGTTCTCCGCCGCCGCCACCCGCAGCTTGGGCAGGCCGCGCAGCGTCTGGAAGGCCTGGTTGTTCAGCTTGTTGGTGAGCACCACCAGGCGCCGCTGCCACCGCACCTGCCACAGTCCGAGCCCCGTGAACACCGCGGCGACGGCGAGCAGCATCCCGATCGCGGCCAGGGCCATCGGCACGCTGAACCACAGCAGCAGCCCCAGGTTCACCGCGCCGACGGTGACGGACTGGGCGACCGTCGGTCCGACACCGGCCAGCAGCCGGCGGATGGCGCTGATGCCCATGGCCGCGCTCGCCAGCTCGCCCGTCGAACGCTCGGTGAAGAACGACGTCGGCAGTCGCAGCAGCCTGTCCCACACGGCGGGCTGGAGCGTGGCCTCCACCCGGCCCTCCAGCCGTAGCAGGGTGAGGTTCTGCAGCAGCATGAAGGCGGCGGCGACCACACTGCTGAGGATCACCGCGAGACACACCTGCACGATCAGCCCGGTCTGCGCCTTCGGCACGAACTCACCGAGCACCTTCCCGGTCGCGAGGGGTACAAGGGCCCCGAGCGCCACGGTCACCAGCCCGCTGAGCAGCAGCCCGGTCAGATCGCCCCGGGTGCCCGCCATGCAGAACCGCATCAGCCGCAGCGGACCGAGCCGCCGTTCGGGCAACGGCCGGTAGAACATCACCGCGTGCGGCTCGAACTCCGCGGCGTTGGCCTTCTCCACCGGTGTCTCGCGCCCCGTCGCGGGATGCACCGCGACATAGCCGCCGCGCCGCCACAGCAGCGCCACCGGCGCCCCGGACAGCGCCCGGTGCCCCACCAGCGGCCCGACGTCGTCCCGCCACCAGCGGCCGTCCAGCCGTACGGCGCGCGTGCGCAGCCGGGACGCGAGGGCGATCCGCTCGACCGGATCGAGACGGTCGCCGCCGGTGCCCGACCGGGCCGGCGTGGCGAGCGGGATCCCGGCCGCCTCGGCGACCAGCCTGCAGGCCGCGTACGTGGCGTCCGCGTCGGCCGCGGTCGTCCCCTTCGACGACCGCTTGCCGATCGAGGCGAGCAGCGTCCGGTCGGCCTGGGCGCGGACCGCCTCACCGGCCCTGATGCCCTCCGCGGTCCGCGTCTCGTGGGTGTGCTCGAGCTGCTCGATCCAGCGGTCCAGCGTGGTCATCAGCCGGTACTGCTGCTCGACCAGGCTCTGCCACAACGCGGGGTCCATCAGCAGGTCGGCCGCCGCCTCGGCCCCGTACAGCGAGCCGTACTGCACACTGCCCGGCGGCACCTGCATCCAGAACACGTCGTCGTCGCCGGGCGCGGCGGTCCCCTCGGTGGCCATCGGCGCCTGGAACAGCACCGACAGACTGCGGCCGACACCGAGGGCGAGGGCGTACTCCAGCGGGCTGCTCGTCGGCGGGACGTACTGCGGGGTTCCGTACTCGTCGTACGACCAGGTCTGGGTGCCCGCCCCCCGGTACAGCTCGCGCAGGCCGATCCGGTGCACCACGCAGTCCCGCAGCGGGCGGGCCACCAGCGTGTGCCGCGGCCCCGCCCCCGGACCGAGCAGCAGCGAGCCCGCCTCCAGCCGGCCCAGATGGTGCCAGTGGCCCTGCTCCTCGGCGTCGACCGCGAACAGGTCCACCGAGCCCGAGACGATCAGCCACAGAGTCTGCGGCCCCGTCAGGTCCAGCCGGCCGAACCCGGCACAGTCCACCCGGGTGCCCAGCGCCCCGAGGGCGCCCAGCACGAGGTCGTCCCCGTGCCCCTCCCGCACGGTCGTCGTCATCTCAGCGCTCCCTGACCAGCGCGGCGTACGCGCCACCGCGCGCCACCAACTCCTCGTGCCGCCCGCGCTCCACGACCGTGCCGTGGTCGAGGACGACGATCTCGTCGCTGTCCCGGACCGTGCTCAGCCGGTGCGCGATCACCACACAGGCACAACCGCGGCGGCGCAGGTTGTCCATCACTACCAGCTCGGTCTCGGCGTCCAGCGCGCTGGTCACCTCGTCCAGGACCAGGATGCTCGGCCGCCGCACCAGCGCCCGCGCGATCTCCAGCCGCTGGCGCTGCCCGCCGGAGAAGTTCCGGCCGTCCTGCTCGACCCGGCTGTGGATGCCGCCGGGCCGGCGGGCGATCACGTCGTACAGGGCCGCGTCGCGAAGCGCCTCCACCACCGCCTCGTCCGGGATCGACGGGTCCCACAGCGCCACGTTGTCGCGGACGGTGCCCTCGAAGAGGAACACGTCCTGGTCGACGAAGGACACGGAAGCGGCCAGCGCCCCGCGCGGAATGTCCTCGATGCGCCGGTCGTCGATCCGGATCACTCCTTCCCAGGGCGCGTACAGCCCCGAGATCAGGCGCGACACCGTCGACTTGCCGCTGCCGGAGCCGCCGACCAGCGCCACCTGCCGGCCGGGGCCGACCGTCAGGTCGAAACCGGTCAGCAGCGGCTTGTCCAGCGGGTTGTAGCCGAAGGTGATGTTCTGCAGCTCCACATGCCCGTGCAGCCGGCGCGTCGAGTCGCCGGCGCCGGCACGGTCGTGGAGCGGGTCGGCCCGGAAGTTCTCCACGTCCTTCAGCCGGGCCACGTCGGCCGCGAAGTCCTGGATGCGGCCCGCGACCCCGTTCAGCCGGGTCAGCGGTGCCGTGAACCGGGCGACCAGCGCCTGGAAGGCGACCAGCAGACCGACCGTGATGTGCCCCTCGACCGCCCGCATGCCGCCGATCCACAGGATCAGCGCGCTGTTCAGGGTGGCGAGCGTCGGCGCGACCACGCCGAGCCAGGCGGTCGGCACCCCGAGCCGCTGCTGCTCCTCCAGCGTGGTGGCGTGCTGTCCCGCCCACTTGCGGAAGTAGCCGTCCTCACCGCCGGTCGCCTTCATCGTCTCGATCAGCTGCAGACCGGTGTACGCCGTGTTGGTGAGCCGCGCGGTGTCCGCGCGCAGTTTCGCCGTACGGGTCGCGCGCAGCCGGATGACGATCCGCATCGCCAGGACGTTCAGCAGCGCCACCCCCACCCCGACGAAGGTCAGCTGCGGGTCGTACGTGTACAGCAGCACCGCGTACAGCACGACCACCACCACGTCCACGCCGGCCGCCGAGAGGTCGCGGGACAGCGTCTCGGCCACGGCGTCGTTGGACTGCAGCCGCTGCACCAGGTCCGCCGGACTGCGCTGGCCGAAGAACGTCACCGGCAGCCGCAGCAGATGCCGCAGGAAGCGGGCGCTGGACAGGGTGGAGGAGATGATCCGGCCGCGCAGCAGATTGGCCTGCTGGAGCCAGGTCAGCACCAGGGTGAGCAGGACGCAGGCACCCATCGACGTGAACAGCACGCCCAGCATCGACGTCCGCCGGCCGATCAGGAACTCGTCGATGAAGGTGCGGCTGAGCCCGGGGACCGCCGCGCCGACCGCCACCAGCAGCAGGCTCGACAGCACCACCGCGGGCATCGTCCCCGCGGTGCCGCGCAGCCGGGCCGGCATCGCGCCGAGGACGCCCGGCCTGCGGCCGCCCCGGGTGAACTGCGGCCCGGGTTCCAGGACCAGGACGACACCGGTGAAACTTCCGTCGAACTCCTCCAGCGGCACGAAGCGGCGGCCCTTGCCCGGGTCGTTGACGAACACTCCGCGCCGTCCGAACCGGCGGCCCATGCCGTCGTAGACGACGTAGTGGTTGAACTCCCAGAAGAGGATGGCCGGCGCCGCGACCTCGGCGAGCGCGGCCAGGTCCATCTGCATGCCCTTGGCGGTCAGCCCGTAACTGCGGGCCGCCTTCAGCAGGTTGCCGGCCCGGGAGCCGTCCCGGGAGACACCGCAGGCGATCCGCAGTTCCTCCAGCGGGACATGGCGGCCGTAGTGGCCGAGCACCATCGCCAGCGAGGCGGCGCCGCACTCCACGGCCTCCATCTGGAGCACGGTGGGTGTCCGTACGGTTCTTCCGCGCGCCGTGGGCACCTTGCGCCGGGCCGGGGCGGCCCGCCGGCGGCCGCGGGTCTCCTGGGGGGTCGTCGTCATGGCAGCAGCCAGTCGACGGGGCGTTCGTCGGACAGCCGGACGGAGCCCGAGGCCAGGGTCATCGAAGTCAGGGGGAACGGCGGGCCGTCCGCCGAGGACCACGTGTAACCGCTCTTCGTGGCGGACGACTTCTCCAGTTCGACCGTGACGGCCACCGGCCTGCCCCTCTCCGTGAACTGTTCGCCCAGCTGACCGTCCCCGAGGAAGGCGGCGATCTGCCGGGCCGACTGCCCGGTGCGGTCCACCGACTTCACTCTGCCGCGCAGCACCCCGTACTCCTGGCTCGGCACCGACTGCACGGTGAGATCGACGGCCGCGCGCGCGGGGATGCCGGCCGCGCTCTCGGCGGGGACGTACACCGTCGCGTACAACGGGTCGTCGGACCCGGAGACCTTCTCCACGGCGGCGACGTCCGCGCCGGTCCGGATGATCTGCCCGACGTCGGCGGCGAGCGTGGTGACCCGGCCCGCGTCGAGGGTCCGGACGACCGTGTCACCCCGCTCGGTACGGATTTCGAGGACGGGGGATTCGGCGGGCAGCCGCTCGCCCTGCTTCACGAGGACCGCGGTGACCTGGCCGGCGACCGGGCTCTGCAGTACGTAACTGCCCTGCCCGTGCGTCAGGACGGCGGGTGCGGTCACCGTGGAGGTCACCGATCCGGTCACCGCCCACACCGAGGCGGCGGCCATGGCGACCACGGTCACGGCGAGCACGAGCCAGCCCTGCGGCCGGGCGAAGCGCACCGGGAGGTCGAGCTCCTCGGGCGACTGGAGCTTGGCGAGGGCCTGTTGGCGGAACTGCACGGTTCTTCCCTCACCTGTGTGAACTCTGCGAAGGACGGAGACGGACTGCGAGGACCGGGACGGACTGCGAGGACCGGGGCGGGCTGCGAAGGGCCGCCGAGGACGGCGGGGCATGACGGAGGCAACGCCGAGCCCCGGAGCCGGGGGGCGGCTCCGGGGCTCGGCGGCGCAAGGGCGCGATCAGAGACCGGCGACCAGGTTCGTGACCGGAGCGGTGTTCAGGCCGGTCACACCCTCCACGGTGCCGACGGCCGTGTCGACCAGGCCGGAGACCGGGGCGATGCCGTCCACCGCGCCCGTGAGGGTGTTCACGGCGTTCACGGACAGGCCGCCGGAGACGTTGTCGAGCTCGGCGTCGGAGATCTCGACGGTCTCGACCTGGGGGGTGGAGTTCATGATGGAACTTCCCTTCGTATGGATATGTCACAAGGGGGAGCGGCCCTCCGGGGACAGAGCGAAGGCCGCGGCCGCGGGCACCGGACCCCCGTCACCGGGTGTCCGGAACGGCCCTGCGGTGCGATGGATCAAAGCACGCCCCGGCTCCGGCCCTCCACTCGGCCAAACCCCTCACCAGGCACTTTGTGGCCGTGTCACGCCCAAGAGTGCAGACAGGGCAACGGCCCGGTGGCGACTTCTTCACAGGGGTCACCGCATCGCCCCCTCCTACGGGTTGCGCCCCTCGGGAGGGAATCCGGCACAACGGCCCCAAAGGCATGAGTGGGACGGCCGGCTTGTGGAGGGCTCCCGGCTCCGGTGACCGGGCTGGGCATGCGATGTGCAGATTCGCCGAAGCCGGGATTCCGCATCCCGGGAGGGACGGAGCGTGCGTGTCCGGTCGCGGTGCGTGTCGCCTCTGGGGGAGGCGCCCTATGCCGGGCCGGACGCGCCGGTCGGCCGATTCCGTGTCCCAAACCGGTTGACCGCAAACGGATTTGAACGCCCGGCGGGACCCGTGCGTACCAACAGCCATCCAGGCGCCCCCGACAGCCGCCGGACGGCGGCACGACTCCGGTCCCCCCAGGAGGTCGAGAAGTTTGAGTCACAAGCGAATTCCGAAGCGCAAGGCCGCGATAGCGGTGGGCGGTGCGGTGGCGCTCGGCGCCGCCGTGATCCTGCTCCCCCACGCCAACGCGTCACAGGACGGCGCGTCGAGCGACGCGGCGACCGCGCCGAAGACCCTCAAGGCGACGGATGCCTCGGACCTCGCCTCACAGCTCGCCGGGCTCCTCGGCGACGCGTTCGCCGGCTCCTACTACGACGGCGACAAGCAGCAGCTCGTCGTCAACGTCGTACCCGGCGACAACAACAACGTGATCGTGCAGGCGAAGAAGGCGGGCGCGACCGTCCGCGAGGTCGACAACAGCATGACCGAACTGGCCGAGGGCAAGCGGACGCTGAAGACCGAGGCCACCATCCCCGGCACCTCGTGGGCCGTCGACCCGCGCACCAACAAGATCCTGGTCACCGCCGACTCCACGGTGACCGGCGAGAAGTGGGACAGACTGGAGTCCACCGTGCAGGGCCTCGGCTCCGGCATGGCGACCATCAAGAAGTCCGAGGGCACGTTCAGGACCTTCGCCTCGGGCGGGGACGCGATCTTCTCCGGCGGCGCACGCTGCTCGCTCGGCTTCAACGTCACCGCGGACGACGGCGCGCCCGCCTTCCTGACCGCAGGTCACTGCGCGGTCGCGGCCGACGAGTGGTCCGACGCGCAGAACGGTCAGCCGATCGCCACCGTCGACCAGGCGGTCTTCCCCGGCGAGGGCGACTTCGCACTCGTCCGGTACGACGACCCGGCCACCGAGGCGCCGAGCGACGTCGACGTGGGCGGCCAGACGGTCCAGATCACCGAGGCCGCGGAAGCCACCGTCGGTCAGGAGGTGTTCCGGATGGGAAGCACCACCGGGCTCGCCGACGGCCAGGTCCTCGGACTCGACGCCACGGTGAACTACCCGGAGGGCACGGTCACCGGTCTCATCCAGACCGACGTCTGTGCCGAGCCCGGTGACAGCGGCGGCTCGATGTTCACCCAGGACGGTCTCGCGATCGGTCTGACCTCGGGCGGCAGCGGCGACTGCACCGTCGGCGGCGAGACCTTCTTCCAGCCGGTCACCACCGCCCTGGCGGCGGTCGGCGCGACCCTCGGCGAGGCCGGCGCGGGCGCCGGAGCCGGCGACCAGGCGGGTGGCGAAGAGGCCGGTGGTGAGGACGCCGGAGCCGGCGAGGCCGGAGGAGAGGGCGCCGGTGCGGACGACCAGGCCGGCGAAGTCGGCGGCGAGGAAGCGGGCCAGGACGACGGAACCGGTTACGGTGCCGGCCAGGGCGCCGAGGACGGCGCGGGCGACGACGGCCTGACCGAGACCCACTGACCGGATCCCGTCGACGGCCCCCCGGCGTTCCTGCCCCCAGCCCTGAACGCCCCCGGCACAGCCGAGGACGGGCCGAAGACGGGCCGGCCGGACCGGGCCCACCTCCGCCCCCGGTCCACCACGGCACACCGTGGTGGACCGGGGGCGGCGGCACGCCATACGCACAGGCGTCCCGCACGCCGACGGCCGAGGCGCGCAGCACCTGGCTGCCGGCGGCGCGGCCGGCGGATCCGGCTCCGAAGGCGGCGGATGCCCCCCGGACACGTCGGCCGCCTCCTCGCACGGCCACGTCACCGGTCCCGGGAAACCCGCTCTCCTCCCTGCGGGCGCGTCGCGCACGGCGGGCGCGGCAGCCCTGCCGTGCATCGCCCCGCCGCCGGCTGTCCGCCCCGCCGGAGGGCGGCGTGATGCCGCGGGGGGCTGCGCAAGTGTCGTACAAGCGCTGTAATGGCCAACGTGGTCGGTCAGGACGCTGCGGGACGCAGCACGAGGACGCTGCGCGCGGAAGGCGCCCTCGCGACGATCACCACCGAGCCGGAGGCGCCGGACCGGGTGCGCAGGGTCCTGGAGCAGGCCCTGGTCTTCGCCGGCGCCGCCCTCGTCGCCGTGTACACGCCCAGTGAGGACGGCGAGCAGCTATGCCTGGTGGAGTCGGCCGGTGTCCCGCGGACCCTGTGCGGGGTGCGGGACAGCTATTCCGTCGCCGGGCACTCCCCGGCCGCCGAGGCCGCACGCGGCGGCCAGCCGGTGTGGCTCGGCCCCGAGGAACTCGCCGCCCAGGCCCAGGCACGGCGCGTCCCGGCCCGCGACTTCTCCCTCGCCGCCCTGCCCGTGCGGCACGGGGCCGGCGGCTGCCTGCTCGCCGTCAGCGAGCGCCCCGGCGGCTTCGACCCCGACGACCGCGTCTGCCTCGGGCTCGTCGCCGACGCGGTCGTCCTCCCCGGGCAGCAGCCCACGGCCGACGGTGACGGTGAACCGGCGCCGGATGCCTTCGTCCTCGCCATGGACACCGGACGGGTCCGGGTGGGCGACGACATCCTGGGCCTCTTCGGCCTCGGCCCGGACGACTTCGACGGCCGCGTCGAGACCCTCATGGGCCTGACGGTGCCGGAGGACCTGCCTTCCGTGATGTCGGTCGTCGAGTCCGACCACATGACCATCGGCGAGCGCGAGCTGGATTTCCGGGTCGAGCAGCCCGCCGGCCCGCCGAAGTGGCTCAGACTGCGCGGCCGGCTGCTGCAGGGAGGGGAGGGCCGGCCGGCCCGCCTGGTGGGCTCCGTCGCCGACGCCTCCACACTGCGCGCCGACGTCACCGACGTGGCCCGGGTGCAGCGCCTGGCCACCGCACTCGCCGCGGCGGTCACCGTCCGCGAGGTCGGCAAGGCCGTGGTCGCGGCCCTGCGCGGGCCGCTCAGAGCCGACCGGATCGCGGTCGCCGAACTGGAGGGCGACCGGCTCGTCGTCGTCGTTCTCGACCCGCCGGAACCGGACGCCTGGCCGGACCTGTGGCGTGCCGAGTGGCGCGCCGAGTGGCCCGACGCGCCCGTGCGCACCATGCCCACCCTCGCCGCCGTCCTGCGCGAGGGCCGGGCCCGGATCTGGTCCGCGGACAGCGCCCTGGAGACCTCCCTCGCCGAGGTCGGGCCGGGCGGTCTCGCCATGCTGCCGCTGTCCGCCGGCAACCGGACGGCCGGCGCCTGCCTCATCGGCTGGGACGCCCCGCACGACTTCGGAGCCGACGAGCGTGCCCTGCTCACCGCCGCCGCCGGTCTCGCCGGACAGGCCCTCATGCGGGCCCGTGCCTTCGACGCCGAGCACGAACTGGTCGGCATGCTCCAGCGCCAGCTGCTGCCGCGCCGGCTGCCCCGGCTGCCCGGCGCGGTCGCCGTCGCCCGCTATCTGCCCAGCACCGCGGGCCTCGAACTCGGCGGCGACTGGTACGACGTGATCCCGCTGCCCGACAACCACGTCGCCCTGGTCATCGGCGACGTCCAGGGCCACAGCGCCGGCGCCGCCACCCTCATGGGGCAGATGCGCACCGCGCTGCGCGCCTACGCCGTCGAGGGGCACACACCCGACGTGGTGGTGTCGCACGCCAACCGGCTGCTCGTGGACATGGAGAGCGACCTCTTTGCCACCTGCTGCTATGTCGAGATCGACCTGGAACAGGGCTCCGGCTGGTGCGTACGCGCCGGACATCTGCCGCCGGTGCTGCGCCACCCGGACGGCAGCACCGAGATCGCGGAGTCGGAGGGCGGACCACCGCTCGGCGTCATGGCCCAGGCCGACTTCCCGATGAGCCCCCTGAGGCTGCGGCCCGGCACGGTGGTCGCCCTCACCACGGACGGCCTGGTCGAGTCCGTCGAGGCCGACATCGACGAGGGCATGGACCACCTCGCCCGCCGGCTGGCCACCGCCGACCCGGCCGACCTGGGGCTGGTCGCCGACGGCCTGCTCGGCAGGGCCCCGCGCAGTGACGACGTCGCCCTGCTGCTGATGCGCTACGAGGGCATGACCCTGCGCCCGCTGCGGGAGACCTGGACGGTGTGGCGGGTGCCGCAGGCCGTCGGCCACGCCCGCCGCTTCACCCGGCGCACCCTGCGCTCCTGGGGCGTGAGCGAGGACCTCGACACCGCCCTGCTCGTCGTTTCCGAACTGGTCACCAACGCGCTCGTGCACACCGAGGGGCAGGTCCGCCTCGACCTCACCCTCGTCGGCGACCGGCTCCGCCTCGCGGTCGCCGACGCATCGCCCCGCAGTCCCGCCAAGCCGAACAGCATCGGCTGGGAAGCCACCGGCGGCCGCGGCATCCTGCTCGTCGAGGCCCTGTCGGCGGCCTGGGGGACGCTGCCGGTCAGCGGCGGCAAACAGGTGTGGGCGGAACTCGGCACGCACCGGTGAGCAGGCGCGGTTCCGGCCGTCGACAACACTCCCGACACGACCGTCATCCCTTCGGGTGACACGCCGCCGCGTGCGCGTCCCGGTCCCGGGCCCGCCGCCACCGGCCCGGTCCGCCTCCGTATCCATACCCGCCCTGCCTGGACCGCACCGAGGCAACCCGCCGCCCGCGCAAGGGCGTTGACGCGCGGGCCCGGGACGGGCCGACGTGCCCGACGGACGGGCCGGGCGTCCCCGCGCGGCACGAATCAGTGGTCATCGGCCGAAAACACCGTGCCTGGACGGGTCTCGTTGGGGATTTCGTAATGAACCGTTAAAACAAGTGATGTTCCATGTGCCGCGCACCACTAGGGTGAGGCAGATGAAGGCTCTCGTGCTGTCCGGCGGCGCCGGCACCCGGCTGAGGCCGATCACCCACACCTCGGCGAAACAGTTGGTCCCCGTGGCCAACAAGCCCGTGCTCTTCTACGGGCTGGAATCGATCGCGGACGCCGGCATCACCGACGTCGGAATGATCGTCGGCGACACGGCCGAGGAGATCGAGAACGCGGTGGGCGACGGATCGAAGTTCGGCCTGCGCATCACCTACATCCCCCAGGAACGGCCCCTGGGGCTGGCCCACGCCGTGCTGATCGCCCGCGACTGGCTCGGGGACGACGACTTCGTGATGTACCTCGGCGACAACTTCATCGTCGGCGGCATCACCGGACTCGTCGACGAGTTCCGCCGGCACCGGCCCGACGCCCAGATCCTGCTCACCCACGTCGCCGACCCCCGCTCCTTCGGCGTCGCCGAGCTCGACGCGAGCGGACAGGTGATCGGCCTCGAGGAGAAACCCGAGCGTCCCAAGAGCGACCTCGCCCTGGTCGGCGTCTACCTGTTCACCCCCGCCATCCACGACGCGGTGCGCGCCGTCAAGCCCTCCTGGCGCGGCGAACTCGAGATCACCCACGCCATCCAGCACCTGATCGACTCCCGCGCCGACGTGCGCTGCACGGTCATCCACGGCTACTGGAAGGACACCGGCAACGTCGTCGACATGCTGGAGGTCAACCGGTCGGTCCTCGAGGGGATCGAGCGCCGGATCGACGGCGAGGTGGACGAAGCCTCCGAGACCATCGGCCGGGTGGTGGTCGAGGAAGGGGCCCGCATCAGCAACTCGCGCATCGTCGGCCCCGCCGTCATCGGCGCCGGCACGGTGGTCAGCGACTCCTACGTCGGACCCTTCACCTCCGTCGCGGAGAACTGCCGGATCACCGACAGCGAACTCGAATTCTCCATCGTGCTGCGGGACTCCTCGATCGACGGCGTCCGCCGCATCGAGTCCTCACTGATCGGCCGCCACGTCGAGGTGACCCCGGCCCCCAGCGTCCCCAGTGCCCACCGATTCGTCCTCGGAGACCACAGCAAGGTGCAGATCCACACATGAACCTCCTCGTCACCGGAGCCGCCGGCTTCATCGGCTCCCGCTACGTCCGTACGCTGCTCGCCGCCGACGCGCCCGACGCCGCCGACGCGCCGAGGATCACGGTGCTGGACGCGCTCACCTACGCCGGCACCCTCGACAACCTCGAACTCGACCACCCCCGGCTGGAGTTCGTCCACGGCGACATCCGTGACGCCGATCTCGTCAGCAAACTGACCGCCGAGGCGGACCAGGTGGTCCACTTCGCCGCCGAGTCGCACGTCGACCGCTCCATCCTCACCGCCTCCGACTTCGTCCTCACCAACGTGCTCGGCACCCAGGTCCTCCTCGACGCCGCCCTGCGCCACGGCGTGGACACCTTCGTGCACGTCTCCACCGACGAGGTCTACGGGTCGATCGCGTCGGGCTCGGCGACCGAGGCGTACCCGCTCGAACCCAGCTCCCCGTACTCCGCCTCCAAGGCCTCCTCCGACCTGCTCGCCCTCGCCTACCACCGCACCCACGGCCTGGACGTCCGCGTCACCCGCTGCTCCAACAACTACGGCCCGCACCAGTTCCCCGAGAAGGTGATCCCGCTCTTCGTCACCAACCTCCTCGACGGAGCGAAGGTCCCGCTCTACGGCGACGGCCTCAACGTCCGCGACTGGCTGTACGTCGACGACCACTGCGCCGGCATCGACCTCGTGCGGACCCGGGGCAGGGCCGGCGAGGTCTACAACCTCGGCGGCGGCACCGAACTCACCAACAAGGACCTCACCGGCCTCCTCCTCGAAGCCTGCGGCGCCGGGTGGGACCGGGTCGAGCACGTCGAGGACCGCAAGGGCCACGACCTGCGCTACTCCGTCGACTGGACCAAGGCCCGCGACGAACTCGGCTACCGCCCCCGCCACGACTTCACCACCGGCCTCGCCGAGACCGTCGCCTGGTACCGCGACAACCGTGCCTGGTGGGAGCCGCTCAAGCAGCGCGTCAGCGGAGGAAAGCCATGAAATGGCTGGTCACCGGAGCGGGCGGGATGCTCGGCCGGGACACCGTCGACGAACTGACCCGGCGCGGCGAGCAGGTGACCGGCCTCGACCGGGCCGCCCTCGACATCACCCGGGCCGAGGCCGTCGAGCGCGCGCTGTCCGAGCACCGCCCCGGCATCGTGGTCAACTGCGCCGCTTACACCGCCGTCGACGACGCCGAGACCGACGAGGAGCGCGCCACCCTGATCAACGGCGACGGACCGCGCCTGCTGGCCCGCGCCTGCGCCGCGCACGGCGCCCGGCTGATCCACGTCTCCACCGACTACGTCTTCTCCGGCGACGCCCGCGCCACCCCCTATCCCGAGGACCACCCGACCGCCCCGCGCACCGCCTACGGCCGCTCCAAGCTGGCCGGCGAGCACGCCGTGCTGGAGGAGCTGCCCGGCGCGAGCGCCGTCGTGCGCACCGCCTGGCTGTACGGAGTCCACGGCACCAGCTTCGTGCGGACGATGATCGGTCTCGAGGCCCGCCGTCCCACCGTCGACGTCGTCGACGACCAGCGCGGGCAGCCCACCTGGAGCGCGGACGTCGCCGCCCGCATGGCCGACCTCGGCCCCCGCGTCGGCGACGACGTGCACGGCGTCCTGCACGCCACCAGCTCCGGCGAGGCCACCTGGTACGACCTGGCCCGGGAGGTGTTCCGGCTGATCGGCGCCGACCCCGACCGGGTGCGGCCCACCACCGGAGCGGCCTTTCCCCGGCCCGCACCGCGCCCCGCGTACAGCGTCCTCGCGCACGACCGCTGGCAGGACATCGGCCTGCCGGCACCGCGTGACTGGCGCGTCGCCCTGCACGAAGCACTGCCCCGCATCCGCAAGGAGAGTCCCCTTCGTGAAACGCCATGAGTTCCTGCGCGCACTGCACAAGGCCAGCGCCAACCGCAACTACCTGGAGATCGGCGTCAACGACGGCCGCAGCCTGCGCCTGTCACGCGTCCCCAGCATCGCGGTCGACCCCGCCTTCAAGGTCGTCTCGGAACTGAAGTGCGACGTCCACCTGGTCAAGGCCACCAGTGACGACTTCTTCGCCCGCGACAACCCGCTGGCCCACCTCAAGGGCGGCCGGCACCCGCTGCGCAACCTCCGCCGCGGCCGCAGCCCCATCGGGCACTGGCGGCGCACCACGCTCGACCTGTCCTTCATCGACGGCATGCACCTGTTCGAATACGCCCTGCGCGACTTCATGAACGTCGAGAAGCACTCCGACTGGTCCAGCGTGATCGTCCTCGACGACATGCTGCCGCGCAGCGTCGACGAGGCCGCCCGGGACCGCCACACCACGGCCTGGACCGGCGACGTCTACAAGATCACCGAGGTGCTGGCGCGCTACCGCCCCGATCTGGTGACGGTTCTCGTCGACACCCAGCCCACCGGCCAGCTCGTGGTCTTCGGTGCAGACCCGGACAACACCGTGCTGCACGACAAGTACGACGAGATCATGGCCGAGTACAAGGTGCCCGACCCGCAGAAGGTGCCCGAGACGATCCTGGAGCGGGCCGGCGCGGTGCCCCCCGAGGCGCTGCTCGAGGCCGGCTTCTGGCGTCCGCTCACCCAGGCCCGCAACCGCGGTCTGCCGCGGCGCCTGGGCTGGGAGCCCCTGCGCCGCGCGCTCGACCAGGTCGGCGTCAGCCGCTGAGCCCCCTGCCGCGCAGCTCCTCGTAGCGTGCGCGGCAGGCCTCGTACGACGGCAGCAGGCCGAGGCGCTCCGCCTCGGCCAGTGTCGGCGCCTGCTCGTCCTTCGGCGACAGCACCGGGTCGATGCCCTGCGGCCATTCGATGCCCAGGGCCGGGTCCAGCGGGTGCACCCCGTGCTCGCGGCCCGGCGCGTAACCCGTCGAGCACAGGTACACCACCGTCGCGTCGTCGGTGAGCGCCATGAAAGCGTGCCCCAGTCCCTCGGCGAGGAACACCGCGTGCCGGCTGTCGTCGTCCAGCCGCACGGCCTCCCAGCTCCCGTACGCCGGTGACCCCACCCGCAGGTCCACCACCACGTCGAGCACCGCGCCGCGCACACAGGTCACGTACTTGGCCTGGCCGGGCGGCACGTCCGCGAAATGCACCCCGCGCAGCACGCCGCGGCGCGACACCGAGCAGTTGGCCTGCGCCAGCGACAGGTCGTACCCCGTCGCCTCGCGGAAATCCTCACCGCGGAACCACTCGTGGAAACTGCCCCGGTCGTCCGGGAACACCTTGGGCTCCAGTACCCAGGCACCCTCCAGGTCCAGTGCGCGCACCGGTCACCGCCTCCCCTTGATCAGCGGCGCCACCCTCGCACGGGCGGCGCCGAGCACCCGCCGCGCCCTGCGCAGCAGCTTCTCTCCGGTACCGGGGCGCGGAACCTGCACCACCAGCACCCCGCCCCGGCCGACGCGGAGCGCGAACGGCAGCCCGCCGAACCGCGGTTCGGCGGCCTCCGGGTCCAGACAGAGCGCCACCCGCCAGACACCGCGGGGAAGACCCGGGGGCAGCGTCGCCTCCAGCCGCGACCCCGGCCGTTCCGGCTCGGCCGTCAGCGCGCCCGGCGCGTACAGGGTCCGGCCCGCGGAGGTGAACCGGAGCCGCACCGCAGTGCCGTCCGCCGTGTGCAGCGGAATCCGGGCGTGCAGGCGCGCCCCGGACACCGAGACGTCCGGCCGCCGCACCTGACCGAGGCCGAGCCGTCTGCCCTTCACCCCGACGTCCAGGGAGAGGTTGCCGTGCGGCTCCGTCCAGTACGGCAGGACCGCCCGGCCCGCCGTCACCCCCGCGTACGGTTCCGGGCGGGTGGCGCGCGGGGCCGGACCCAGGCGGCACTCCTTGGTCCAGCCGCCCAGCTTGAGCCGTACGACGGCGTCCCAGGCCCCGTCACCCGGCAGCACGGCCGGGTCGACCGTGGCCGTGGCCCGCAGCATCAGCCGCACCCGCTCCCCGCCGTCGACCGCAACCGTCTCCCGGGTGAACTCCACGGGCTGGAAGTACTGGGCGGAGCTGGCGCGTTCACGCAGCAGCAGATCGGCGGTGGCCTGGTCGAAGCGGGCCACGGTCTCCGTTCCGATCCACGCCACCGCCTCCTCCACGTTCTTCGGCGTATCGGTCAGCGGGGCACGGTCGGCAGCGGCGGGGAACGTCATCGGCGCGCCCCCGGAGGCGTATTCGGCGGTGAAGCCGAGGCGCAGCGAACCGCCCTCCCACTCCACGCTCGTGGGCGCCGCGGCCGGCACGACCCCCGCCTCCCACTCGGCGAGCGCCACCACGTCGTCGTAACGGTCCGCCGCCGTCAGCGAGGCGACGACCTGCTGCGTCGGCTGCAGCCCGGCCGCGACGGCGGGCCCGAACCGCTCGACCACCACCTTGTGGATCTCCCCGAACAGCTCTCTGCGGTAGTCGTCCGGCAGGCCCAGCAGTCGCTTGGCGCGCAGCCGTTCCACCATCTCCACCCGCAGCCAGCGGCGGAACAGTCGGTCACGCACCGGGCCGGGCTCTGTGTAGCGCTCGACCACGTCGAGCGCCTCGCGGAGGTTGGTGAAGTAGCCCACCGGGTCGAAGCGCTGGAAACCGGCGTTGGAGGCGTCGTCGCGCCGGATGTGGTAGTAGCAGACGTAGTCGCTGAGGACGGAGACGTTGGCCGCGCGCAGATACGCCTCGGTGACGAAGACGTGGTCCTCCAGGCGCCGCCGCCCCTCGGGGAACCGCAGCCCGATCTCGTCGAGGAACGCCCGGCGGAACATCTTGTGCGGGGTGAGGCTGTCGATCAGCGGAGCGTTCTCCACAGTGGCCCGCGGATGGTTGCGGCGGAACAGTTCCACCGGCACACTGCGGTTCTTGCCGGCCATCTTGCCCACGACGACATCCGCGCCGTTGGCGACCCCGTACGCGTACATCCGCTCCAGGGCCTCGACGCCCAGGTAGTCGTCGTTGTCGACGAACATCACGAACTCGCCCCGGGCGGCGGCGATCCCGACGTTGCGCGGCTTGCCGGACCAGCCGGAGTTCTCCTGGTGGATCACCCGCATCCGGGGGTCCTCGGCGGCCAGCCGGTCGAGCCGTGCGGGAGTCCCGTCGGTGGAGCCGTCGTCGACGAAGATCGCCTCGTACTCTTCGGGAGGCAGGGACTGCCGTCGCAGCGAGGAGACGCAGTCCTCGATGTAGGTCCCCGGGTTGTACACGGGGACGATGACGCTGACCTTGACCGGCATCTGGATGTGTGGCCCTTCGGGTCGCTTGCCGTCGGACGGGCGGCTTGGTGCGCGTTGCCCGATCGTAACCCCGTGGTCACCCCGGTCCCGCCTTTCAAACGCCGTCGAGACCGTGCCGTGATCGTCCTTCGCACGCCGGGTCGATCGGCGTACGGAAAAGGGTATGTGAGGAGTGATCAGCTCTTGAAGGGCCGACGCTCGGAGGACCGGACCGCCTCGTGTCGGTGGAAGCGGTCCGGACACTGCGAGTAGATGCGCTTTTCACGGACCTCCTTCCGTGCTCGGAGGTGCTACGGGGCCGATTACCCGCATCGGTACGGTTCACACATACCTTTTGTATCTATTTGTCGACCCTGATATCAGGTGCGGCACCGCCTGCGGAGCCGTGCGACCAGCAGGCCCAGGACGACGGCGCCCGCAAGCGCCGCGGCGGCCCGCTTGGCGACCGGCAGACCGGCGGTGCGCAGCAGGTCGAGGGGCTCTTCCGGCGGGGCCTCGGCACGCCGGACGGCCTGCGGCGCACCCGTCGCGACAGCCGCCTCCGACGTAGCGGCCGCCCCGGTCTCTCCGGCCGTGCCGGGCGGCTGCGTCAGCTGTTCGGAGAGGCAGGCGGCGAACCGGCCGATGATCCGCTCGCCGACCTCCGCCAGCACCCCGCGACCGAACTGCGCCGGCCGCCCGGTCACCGTCAGGTCGGTACGCACCGACACCGCCGTGCCGCCGTCCTGCTCGCCGAGCGTCGCCGTGACGGTCGCCCGCGCGGTGCCCTGGCCCCTGGTCTCCCGGCCGCTGGCGACCAGCACCATCCGGTGGGCCGTCTCGTCCCGTTCCTCGAAGACGGCCGTCCCCCGGTAGGTCACGGTGACCGGCCCCACCTTGACCTTGACCGAGCCGGTCACCGTCTTGCCGTCGTACTCCTCGACGGTGGCCCCCGGCAGGCACGGTGCGACCCGTTCGATGTCGAGGAGCGCCGGCCAGGCGTCGTCGACCGGGACGGGAACGGTGAACTCGTGATGCAGTTCCATGTCTTCCACCTCGCGGTTCGGTTCTCGGGTGACCAGGAAAGGGGGCAGGGGCCGAGGGCTCGACCGGGCCCGGGCGGTTCAAGGGCTTCAGGGCGTGGGCACGGGCGGATGGACCGCTCCCTCGGTCGCGGACAGCGGTGCGCCCGTGCCGCCCCAGCGCAGCGCGACGATCTCGGCGGCCACCGACACCGCCACCTCCTCGGGCGTACGGGCCCCGAGGTCGAGCCCGACCGGTGAGCGCAGCCGGGACAGCTCGTCCCCGGTGAGCCCGGCCTCGACCAGCCGGTCCCTCCGGTCCGTGTGGGTGCGGCGACTGCCCATCGCGCCGATGTAGGCGGCCGGCCGGCGCAGTGCCTCCAGGAGCAGCGGCACATCGAACTTCGGGTCGTGGGTGAGGACGCAGATCACCGTGCGCTCGTCGGTCTCCGTGCCCTGCAGATACCGGTGCGGCCAGTCCACGACCACCTCGACGCCCTCCGGGAAGCGGCGGGGCGTGGCGAACACGGGGCGGGCGTCGCAGACGGTGACCCGGTAGCCGAGGAAGGCGCCGATCCGGGCCACGGCCGCCGCGTAGTCGATCGCCCCGAAGACCAGCATGCGCGGCGGCGGCGCGAAGGACTGCAGGAACACACTCACCGCGTCCTCCCGGCGCTGCCCCCGGGGCCCGTAGTGGCGCAGCCCCGTGGCGCCGAGAGCGAGTTCGCCGCGCGCGTCGGCGGTGACCGCCGCGTCCAGGCCGGTCGTCCCCAGGGTGCCCGCCAGCCGGTCCCGCCACACGGCCAGCGTGGCCCCGCGCGGCGCGGGACCGTCGGTCACCGTCGCCACGGTCACCGGCTCGCCCGCGGCGACCGACTCCGCGACGGCGCCGAACGCCGGGTCCCGCTCCGGCGTCACCGGGCGCACGAGCAGGGTGATCTCGCCGCCGCAGGTCAGGCCGACCGCGAAGGCGTCGTCGTCGCTGTAGCCGAAGGTCTCCAGCCGGGCTTCGCCGTCGCCGACGACCTCCCGGGCCAGTTCGAACACCGCGCCCTCGACGCACCCACCGGACACACTGCCCACCACCTCGTCGTCCGGCCCCACGGCCATCGCCGCGCCCGGATCACGCGGTGTGCTGCGGCTCGCGCCGACCACGGTGGCGAGGCCGAACGGCCGGCCCGCGGCGTACCAGCCGGTGAGCGCCGGGAGGATGTCACGCACGGCGGGTTCCTTCCCGGGAGAGGGCGGCCGGGGCGGATGCGGCGGCCCGGCCGGGGGAGGCCCGGTCGGGCGGGGCACCCCGTACCACCGCCGCCAGGTTCTCCAGGGCGGCCAGGCTGTGGCCCTCGACGAACGCGTCCACGCTCGGCAGCGCCGCCGCCATCCCCGCCGCCAGCGGGGCGTAATCGGGACGTGCCTTGAGCGGATTGGCCCAGATCACCCGGTGGGCCAGCCGGTGCAGGCGGCGCATCTGGGCCGCGAGGAGCTCGGGGTCGCCGCGTTCCCAGCCGTCCGACAGCAGCACCACCACGGCGCCGCGGGCCATGCCCCGCTGCCCCCAGCGGTCGAGGAACTCCCGCAGCAGCACACCGAGCCTGGTCCCGCCACGCCAGTCGGGTACCGCGGCCCAGGCCGCGCTCAGGGCCGGGCCGGGGTCCCGGTGGGACAGCTCCCGGGTCACCCGGGTCAGCCGGGTGCCGATCGTGAACACCTCCGCCGTCCGGCCCCGTACGGCGGCGTGCGCGAAGCGCAGCAGCGCGTCCGCGTACGGCGCCATCGACCCGCTGACGTCGACGAGCAACACCAGACGGCGTGGCCGTTCGGCCCGGACCCGGCGCCGCAGCCGGGCCGGTTCGCCGCCCTGCCGCAGCAGCTCCCGCACGGTCCGGTGCGGATCCACGTCCCCGCGCCGGGCGGGCCGGCGCCGTGCCGTGCGCCGGACCTCGCCGCGCGGTGCCAGCGCTGCCAGCAGCCGCCGCACCTGCTCCCGCTCGGCGGCGGCCAGGTCCGCGAGGTCGCGGTGGCGGAGCGTCTCGGTGGAACTGGCCCGCGTGGCCAGGGGCGGCCCCGGACGCTCCTTCGCCGTGCCGCCCGCACGGCGGCCCGCGGCGTCGCGCACCACGAGCCGCTGCCTCGGGCGGGGAGCGGCCGGTGCCGGTGGTCCGCCGGGCTCGCCGGTGCCGAAGTACGCGGCGAAGACCCGGTCGTACCGCTCCAGGTCGTCCGGTCCGGCGCACAGTGTCAGCCGCCCCGCCCAGTACACGTCCGTCCGCGCCCCGGGCCGCAGGGCGTCCACCGCGCGCAGGAACGTGTGCACCCGCTCCGCGCTCGCGTCGGCGCCCGCCGCGCGCAGGGCGCGGGCGAACCCGAGAAGCACCGCGACCGCTTCGGGCGGGTCACCGGCCCGCACGTCCTCCGCCCGTACGCCGTCGTCCCGCATGTCCCGCTCCTCGTCCGGCGTCGGGCGTCCCCGCGCAGCCCCACCGGTCACATCCGCCACGCCTGCCATGTCCGTCACGTCCCTCGTGCGGCGAGTACCGCCGCCAGGTCGAGTCCACGCGCCCGCTCGGTGTCCTCCCGGTACTTCAGCGCCGACCCCAGCGTCGCGACGGCGAGGTCCGCGTCGACCTCGCTCGCCCCGAGCGCGTCCAGGGCCTGCGCCCAGTCGATCGTCTCGGCCACCCCCGGCGGCTTGAGCAGGTCCTGCGTGCGCAGCGCCTGCACCAGCGCGGTCACCTGCTCGGCCAGCCGCGCCGACACCCCGGGCAGCCGGCGCCGGACGATGGCCAGCTCGCGGGCGAAGTCCGGATGGCCGAACCAGTGGTACAGACAGCGCCGCTTGAGCGCGTCGTGCACCTCCCGGGTGCGGTTCGACGTCAGCACGACCACCGGGGGCACCTCGGCCCGTACGGTGCCCAGCTCCGGAATCGTCACCGAGAACTCCGACAGCAGCTCCAGCAGGAACGCCTCGAACTCGTCGTCGGCCCGGTCGATCTCGTCGACGAGCAGCACGCACGGCTGTGTCTGAAGGGCGCGCAGCAGGGGCCGGGCGATCAGGAAGCGGCGGTCGTACAGCTCGCCCTCCAGCCGGTCGGCGTCCGTGATCCCGGTCGCCTCGGCGGCCCGCAGATGCAGCAGCTGACGGGGGAAGTCCCAGTCGTAGAGGGCCTGGGAGGCGTCGATGCCCTCGTGGCACTGGAGCCGGATCAGCGGCGCGTCCAGTGCCTCGGCGAGGGCGGTCGCCAGCGCGGTCTTGCCGACGCCCGGGTCGCCCTCGCAGAACACCGGCCGGTGCAGCTTCAGGGCGAGGAAGCAGGCCATGGCCAGCCCGTCGTCGACCAGATACCCCGTCGCCTCCAGACGGGCCCGCACCTCCTCCGGCCCGGAAGCAGCCCGGTCCGGCCCGCCCGCTGCCGGGCCCGGCCCGGCAGCCGCCCCGCCCGGTCCGCCGGGCCCCGGCCCGTCGCTCCCCACTGCGCCGCTGATCGGCCTCACCCCATTCCGGCCGCGGTCAGCACCGCCCGCCGGGTGAGCACCTGCGCCAGGTGAGCCCGGTACTCGGACGAACCCGAGGTGTCCCGGGGCGGCTGGGTGCCCTCCGCCGCCGACTGCGCGGCCCGCGCCACGGCCTGCGTGTCGTCGCAGCCGGCCAGGGCCCGCTCGGCCGCCGTGGCCCGCAGCGGGGTCGCGCCCATGTTGACCAGCCCGACCCGCGCCTCGGCGATCCGCCCGTTGTCGCGGCGCACCAGCGCCGCCACACCGACGATCGCGTAGGACTGCGCCACCCGGTGGAACTTCTCGTAGTGGAAGCCCCAGCCGTCCGCCTTCGGCACCCGCACCTCGACCAGCAACTCGTCGGGCTCCAGCACCGTCTCCAGATAGTTCACGAAGAACTCACGGGCCGGGACCGTGCGCCGGCCGCCGGGACCCGCGACGACCAGTTCACCGTCCATGGCGAGCACCGCCGCGGGCAGGTCCGCCGCCGGGTCCGCGTGCGCCAGCGAGCCGCCGAAGGTGCCCCGGTGCCGTACGGCCGGGTCGGCGACCGTGCGGGTGACGGCGGCCAGCAGCCCCGCGTGCCGGCGCACCAGCGGGTCGCGGACGACCTCGTGGTGCGTGGTCATCGCGCCGATGACGAGCGTGTCGCCGTCCTCGCGCACCCCGCGCAGCCCGGGGACGCGGCCGACGTCCACCACCAGTTCCGGGAAGGCCAGCCGCAGCCTGAGCAGCGGCAGCAGGCTCTGCCCGCCGGCCAGCACCTTCGCGTCCTCACCGCCGTCGGCGAGCACGCGCAGCGCCTCGTCGAGGCTGGTGGGCCGGGCGTAGTCGAATGCCGGGGGGATCATGCGGAGGCCTCCTTCGCCGAGTGCACTGCCCGCCACACCCGCTCGGGCGTGCACGGCATCGTCACGTCGTTCACCCCGAGCGGCCGCAGCGCGTCCACGACCGCGCCGACCACGGCGGGCGTCGAGGCGATCGTCCCCGCCTCGCCGACGCCCTTGACGCCCAGCGGGTTGGAGGTCGCCGGCGTCTCGGTCCGCTCCGTGACGAACTCCGGCAGATCACCGGCCACCGGGACCAGGTAGTCGGCCATCGTGCCCGTGACCAGGTTGCCCTCGTCGTCGTACAGGGCCTCCTCGTACAGCGCCTGCGCGATGCCCTGGGCGAGGCCGCCGTGCACCTGGCCCTCCACGATCACCGGGTTGATCACCCGGCCCACGTCGTCGACGCAGACGTAGGAGCGGATCCGGGTCCGCCCGGTCTCCGTGTCGACCTCGACGGCGCACAGGTGAGTGCCGTGCGGGTACGAGAAGTTCTCCGGGTCGACCAAGTGCTCGGCGTTGATGGTGGGCTCCATGCCGTCCGGCACGTCGTGCGAGGTGAACGTCTCGAACGCGATCTCCTGGATCGTCTTCCGCGCCTCGGGCGAGCCCTTGACGGTGAACACACCGTCGGTGAAGTCCAGGTCGTTCTCGTTCGCCTCCAGCAGGTGCGCGGCGACCTTTCGGGCCTTCTCCACCACCTTCTCGGCCGCGCGGTGCACCGCCGACCCGCCGACCACCAGCGACCGCGAGCCGTACGTGTCCATGCCCTGAGGGGCCGCCCTGGTGTCGCCGTGCACCACCTCGATGTCCTCGAACGGCACGCCCAGCACGTCGGCGGCGATCTGGCTCCAGCTCGTCACGTGCCCCTGCCCGTGCGGGCTGGTGCCGGTGACCACCTCGACCTTGCCGGTGGGCAGCATGCGGATGCTCGCCGCCTCCCAGCCGCCGGCCCCGTAGCGCAGGTCCCGCAGCACCCGGCTCGGGGCGAGCCCGCACATCTCCGTGTACGTCGAGACGCCGATGCCGAGCCGTACGGTGTCGCCGCGCTCGTTGCGTTTCTGCTGCTCGGCGCGCAGCTCGTCGTACCCGAACAGCGCGAGCGCCTTCTCGGTGGCCGCCTCGTAGTTGCCGCTGTCGTACGTCAGACCCGCGATCGAGTCGTACGGGAACTCCTCGTGCCGGATCCAGTTCCTGCGCCGCACCTCGACCGGGTCGAGGCCGAGCTCGGCCGCCAGCTCGTCCATGATCCGCTCGATGGCGAACGTGGCCTCCGGGCGCCCGGCGCCGCGGTACGCGTCCGTCGGCGTCTTCGTCGTGAACACACCCGTACAGGTGAAGTCGTAGGCGTCCATCTTGTAGATCGCCGGGTACATGAACGCGCCGAGGATCGGGATGCCGGGCGTGACCAGCATCAGATAGGCACCCATGTCGGCGAGCAGCTCGACCTTCAGGCCCAGGAGCCTGCCCTCGCCGGTGGCGGCGACCTCGATGTCCTGGATCATGCCGCGGCCGTGGTGGGTGGCCAGATAGCCCTCGGAACGCGACTCGGTCCACTTCACCGGGCGGCCCAGCCGCCGGGCCACCTCCAGCGCGACGGCCTCCTCGCCGTACACCTGGAGCTTGGAGCCGAACCCGCCGCCCACGTCCGGGGCGATCACCCGCAGCTTCTGCTCGGGGATCCCCGTGACCATCGCCAGCATCACCCGAAGGATGTGCGGGACCTGGGTCGCCGAGTAGACCGTGTATTCGCCGGAGGCGGCGAGCGGGGTGACGACGACCGCGCGCGGCTCCATCGCGTTCGCGATCAGCCGCTGCTGGTGGAAGCGGCGGGTGACGACCACGTCGGCACGCCGCTTGACCGCCTCGTAGTCCTCGCCCGTCTTCAGCGGCCACACGTAACTGCGGTTGGTGCCCTTGTCCGCGTGGACCAGCGGAGCGTCCTCGGCGAGCGCCGCCTCCAGGTCGAGCACCGGGGGCAGCGGCTCGTAGTCGACCTCGACCGCCTCCAGCGCGTCGGCCGCCGCGTACCGGTCGCGGGCCACCACGACCGCCACCGGGTCGCCCGCGTGCCGCACCTCGTCGACCGCGACCGGCGGATGGTCCGGCAGCACGATGTCCTCGGTGACCGGCCAGGCGCAGGGCAGCGAACCGAGCCCCTCGGCCAGGTCACGGCCGCTGAACGCGGCGACCACACCGGGGCGTTCGAGGGCGGGGGAGACGTCGACCCGCTCGATGCGGGCGTGCGCCATGGGGCTGCGCAGGAACGCGATGTGCAGCAGACCGGTGACGGAGATGTTGTCGGTCCAGTTGGTCTGCCCGGTGACCAGCCGGGCGTCCTCCTTGCGGAGCCGGCCCCGGCCCACCTCACGCTCGGTGTCCCGGTCGGTGCTCTGATCCGTCATGCCGTGACCTCCTCCGATGCGGCGGCAGCGGCGAGCACCGCGCGGACGATGTTCTGGTAACCGGTGCAGCGGCACATGTTGCCCTCGAGCGCCTCGCGCACCTCGTCCGCGTCGGGGTCCGGGTTCTCGCGCAGCAGATCGCGCGCTGCCATGATCATCCCGGGGGTGCAGTAGCCGCACTGCAGCGCGTGCTGCTCGTGGAAGGCCCGTTGCAGCGGTGTCCACTCGCCGTCCCGGGCCAGCCCTTGGACGGTGGTCACCTCGCCGCCGTCGGCCTGGACGGCCAGCACCGAGCAGCTCTTCACGCTCGCGCCGTCCAGTTCGACCGTGCAGGCGCCGCAGCTCGAGGTGTCGCAGCCGACCGGGGTGCCGGTCAGACCGAGCCGGTCGCGCAGATAATGAACCAGCAGCAGACGGGGTTCCACCTCGTCCTCGTACGCCGTGCCGTCCACTTTCACCGAGATGTGAGCCATGTGCCCTCCAGAGACCGTGCGGGCGGATACGGAGTATCGGCGGACCTTGGGGTGACGAAGGTCACTCTAGGGCCGGTCCCGTGGGACGGCGAGTGGTGCGGCGCGGCTCTGTCGAGCGTCGATCGATTGCACTTCTTCAGCGTGTGCATGACATGGTTCCGTGTGTGTCGTCGCCCGCACCCGCGCTCCACGACCGGAGGGCGGGTGCCCGGCCGTGCCCTGTGCTCCTCGGCGTCCGGCCGAACCGGACCGCTCACTCGTCCCAGGCCTGGATCATCGTCTGCTCGGTGATCCTTCCGTCCCGCAGCGAGACCATCGACTCCGCGTACACCCGCACCCCGTCCGGGTACACACAGGTCTCGCTGAAGGCGGCCTGGTCGTCCTGGACGACGCACCGCTCCAGCCGGTGGGTCATGTCACGGCTGTAGACGTCGTCGAGCATGGCGGAGATCTCGTCCCGGCCGTGCAGGACCATGGGGTGGCTGGGCTGGGTGTTGCGGTCCACGATGCGCAGCTCGGCGTCGTCCGCGTAGAGCGCCGTCAGGGGGGCGGCCGTCGGGGACTCGAGCCCTCGGCGCAATGCGTCGGTGCCGAAGCGGGGTGCTGCCGAGGTTGCCATGATGACCTCCTTCGAGGGCCTCGGCCCGGTCCGGAGCGGGCCACGCCGGGCCTCATCTACGAGCCTCCTCCCGCCCGATGGGTACGGCAAGCCCGGACCGCCCGCTCCGCCGGCCCCGGAACAGCCCCCACCGTCCGGACCTGACGGCCGCGCCCTGCGCGCCGTCCCGGGACGGCGCGCACCGCTCGCCGGGTGTCACCCGCTGGTCGCCAGGAACTGCGTCGCCGCCAGCTCCGCGTACAGCGGATCGGCGGTCACCAGTTCCCGGTGCGTACCGACCGCGCGGACCCGGCCCGCGTCCATCACCACGATCCGGTCGGCCATCGTCACCGTCGACAGCCGGTGGGCGACCACCAGCACCGTCGTCGTCCGGGCCACCTCGGCGACGGTGTCGCGCAGCGCGGCCTCGTTCACCGCGTCGAGCTGCGAGGTGGCCTCGTCGAGCAGCAGCAGCCGGGGACGGCGCAGCAGCGCGCGGGCGATCGCGACCCGCTGGCGCTCCCCGCCGGACAGCTTGGTGCCACGGTGCCCGACCAGTGTGCCGAGCCCCTCGGGGAGCCTGGCCACCAGACCGTCGAGCCGGGTCGTCTTCACCACCCGCGCCACCTCGTCGTCGTCCGCCTCCCGGTTCCCGAGCAGCAGGTTGTCGCGCAGGGAACCCGACAGGACGGGCGCGTCCTGTTCCACGTAGCCGATCGAGGACCGCAGCCGCGACAGCTCCCAGTCGGCCAGCTCCCGCCCGTCGAGGGTGATCGTCCCGGAATCCGGGTCGTAGAAGCGCTCGATGAGGGAGAAGACGGTGGTCTTGCCCGCGCCGGACGGGCCGACGAACGCGGTCATGCCCCGGGCGGGCACGGTGAACGTCACCCCGTGGTGCACGTACGGCAGATCGTCCGCGTAGCGGAAACGCACGTCCTCGAAGGCGAGCGCGGCGGGCGCGGCACCCGGCGTGGGCAGGGGCGCGGGCCCGGCGGCGGGCTCGGCGGGCAGCCGCAGCGCCTCCTGGATCCGGGCCAGAGCGGCGCTGCCCGTCTGGTACTGCGTGATCGCGCCCACGACACTCTGGATCGGCATCATGAGGTAGAAGACGAACAGCAGGAACGCCACCAGCGTGCCGATGTCGATGGCGCCCGTCGCCACCCGGGCCCCGCCCACCGCGAGCACCGTGATGAACGCGACCTGCATCGCGAGCCCCGCCGTGTTGCCCGCCGCCGCCGACCACTTGGCGGCCCGCACGCTCTGCCGCCACGACTCCTCGGCCGCCTCGTGCAGCACGCGCTCCTCCCGCGGTTCGGCACCGGACGCCTTCACCGTGCGCAGCGCGCCCAGCACCCGCTCCAGCGAGGCCCCCATCACGCCGACCGCGTCCTGCGCCCGCCGGCTGGCCCGGCTGATGTGCGGCACGATCAGCGTGAGGATCGTCCCGGCGCCCACGATCACGGCCAGGGTGACCCCCAGCAGCACCGGATCGACGAAACCCATCAGGGCGATGGTCGCGATCAGCGTCAGACCGCCCGTGCCGAGGCCCACCAGCGAGTCCGTGGTGACCTCCCGCAGCAGTGTGGTGTCGGAGGTGATGCGGGCCATCAGGTCACCCGGCTCGCTGCGGTCCACGGCCGTGATCCGCAGCCGCAGCAGATACGACGACAACGAGCGCCGCGCCCCCAGCACCACCGACTCGGCGGTACGCCGCAGCACGTACGAACCCAGCGCGCCCAGCGCGGCGTTGGCTATGACGAGGGCCGACATCAGCACCAGCGCGCCGGTGATGGCCCGCTCGTCGGACAGGTCGTCGATGAGGTCGCGGGCGACCAGCGGCAGCATCAGGCCGGTCGCCCCCGTCAGCAGGGACAGCGCGGCGCCGCCCAGCAGGGCCCACCGGTGCGGCCGTACGTAACCGAGGAGCGCCCGCCAGGCGGGCGGGCCGGACTTCTGCGCTGCGATGCTCACGTCGCTCCCTCGGCGTCGGGCGGAGCGTTCAGGCTACGTCGCCGCGGTCCGCCCGCGGCCCGCCGGGTCCGCCCCGCGCACCCGGCACGAAACCCCGGCCTCCACGTTCCGACCTGCCGTGGAGCCCACCGGCCGGGTCCCGTACGGGTCGCGTAGGGTCGGGAGGACGTACCACCGGGAGATGAAGGAGCCAGCACCATGGCGCAGGAAGTACGCGGCGTGATCGCACCGGGCAAGGACGAGCCGGTACGCATCGAGACGATCGTCGTACCCGACCCGGGGCCGGGTGAGGCGGTCGTCCGCATCCAGGCCTGCGGGGTGTGCCACACCGACCTGCACTACAAGCAGGGTGGCATCAACGACGACTTCCCCTTCCTCCTCGGCCACGAGGCCGCGGGTGTCGTGGAGTCGGTGGGCGACGACGTCACCGACGTCGCCCCCGGTGACTTCGTCGTCCTCAACTGGCGTGCGGTGTGCGGCAAGTGCCGCGCCTGTATGCGCGGACGCCCCTGGTACTGCTTCGACACGCACAACGCCAAGCAGAAGATGACCCTCGCCTCGACGGGCCAGGAACTCTCCCCGGCCCTGGGCATCGGAGCCTTCGCCGAGAAGACCCTCGTCGCCGCCGGCCAGTGCACCAAGGTCGACCCCGAAGTCTCCCCGCAGGTCGCCGGCCTGCTGGGCTGCGGCGTGATGGCCGGCATCGGCGCCGCGATCAACACCGGCAACGTCGGCCGCGGCGACAGCGTCGCCGTCATCGGCTGCGGCGGCGTCGGCGACGCGGCCATCGCCGGGGCCCGGCTCGCCGGAGCGGCGAAGATCATCGCCGTCGACATCGACGACCGCAAGCTGGAGACCGCCCGCTCCATGGGCGCCACCCACACCGTCAACTCCCGTACCTCCGACCCCGTCGAGGCGATCCGCGGACTCACCGGCGGCTTCGGCGCCGACGTCGTCATCGAGGCCGTCGGCCGCCCCGAGACGTACCAGCAGGCCTTCTACGCCCGCGACCTGGCCGGCACGGTCGTCCTCGTCGGCGTGCCCACTCCGGAGATGAAGCTCGAACTGCCGCTCCTCGACGTGTTCGGCCGCGGCGGCTCCCTGAAGTCGTCCTGGTACGGCGACTGCCTGCCCTCGCGGGACTTCCCGATGCTGGTCGACCTGCATCAGCAGGGCCGCCTGGACCTCGGCGCGTTCGTCACCGAGACCATCCAGCTCGACGAGGTGGAGAAGGCCTTCGAGCGGATGCACAAGGGCGACGTCCTGCGCTCGGTGGTGGTGCTCTGATGACCGCCCGCATCGAACACCTCGTCACCTCGGGGCAGTTCAGCCTCGACGGCGGCACCTGGGACGTCGACAACAACGTGTGGATCGTCGGCGACGACCACGAGGTGATCGTCATCGACGCCGCCCACGACGCCGACGCCATCGCCGAGGCCGTGGGCGACCGCCGCCTGAAGGCGATCGTGTGCACCCACGCCCACAACGACCACATCGACGCCGCGCCGGCCCTCGCCGACCGCACCGGGGCCACCATCTGGCTGCACCACGACGACCTGCCGCTGTGGAAGCAGACCCACCCGGACCGCGACCCCGACGCCTGGCTGGTCGACGGCCAGGTGATCGAGGCGGCCGGCGCCGACCTCACGGTGCTGCACACACCGGGGCACGCGCCCGGCGCGGTCTGCCTGTACGACCCGGGGCTCGCCACCGTGTTCACCGGCGACACCCTGTTCCAGGGCGGTCCCGGCGCCACCGGCCGCTCGTTCTCCCACTTCCCGACGATCGTCGACTCGATCCGGGAGCGGCTGCTCACGCTTCCGCCGGAGACGAAGGTACGCACCGGCCACGGCGACTCGACCACCATCGGCGCGGAGGCCCCGCACCTCGAGGAGTGGATCGCCCGCGGCCACTGAGGCCGCTCCGGTGACTTCGCCCGGTCACGTCCGACCGGGCGATCCCCGGGAAAAGGCGACAGAGGATGTCCGGCTTACCCGTCACTCTCGTAGTGACAGCAGATCGCTGTCACGCGTGACGGGAGGCCGGACATGCCGGAGTCGACCATCGGGTCGTCGCAGAACAAGGTCGCACTGGTCGCGGGAGCGACCCGGGGGGCCGGACGGGGCATCGCCGTCGAACTGGGCGCGGCGGGCGCCACCGTCTACGTCACCGGACGCAGCACCCGCGCCGAGCGCTCCGAGTACGACCGCCCCGAGACCATCGAGGACACCGCCGACCTGGTCACCGAGGCCGGCGGACGGGGCATCGCCGTCCCCACCGACCACCTGGACCCCGCCCAGGTCAAGGCCCTCGTCGACCGCATCGCCGCCGAGCAGGGCCGCCTCGACGTCCTCGTCAACGACATCTGGGGCGGCGAGAAGCTCTTCGAGTGGGACGTTCCCGTCTGGGAGCACGACCTCGACAAGGGGCTGCGCCTGCTGCGGCTCGCGGTGGACACGCACGCCGTCACCAGTCACCATGCCCTGCCGCTGCTGCTGCGCCACCCCGGCGGCCTGGTCGTGGAGGTCACCGACGGCACCGCGGACTACAACCGCGACACCTACCGCGTCTCCTTCTTCTACGACCTCGCCAAGACGGCCGTCCTGCGCATGGCCTTCGCCCTCGGCCACGAAATCGGCCCGCGCGGCGCCACGGCCCTCGCGCTCACCCCGGGCTGGCTCCGCTCGGAGATCATGCTCGACGAGTTCGGGGTGAGGGAGGACAACTGGCGGGACGCCCTGACCCGCGTCCCCCACTTCGCCATCTCGGAGACCCCGCGCTACGTGGGGCGGGCCGTCGCCGCGCTCGCCGCCGACCCGGGGGTGTCCCGTTTCAACGGCACCTCCCTCTCCAGCGGCGGTCTCGCCCGGGAGTACGGCTTCACCGACCTCGACGGCAGCCGCCCGGACGCCTGGCGCTACCTCGTCGAGGTCCAGGACCCGGGCAAGCCTGCGGACGTCACGGGGTACCGCTGACGCCCTGCCCCTCCCGCGGTGATCGTCCGGCGCAGTACCGTCCCCGCATGACGACGGACACACGGCGTTTCGAGGGATACGGCGTTCTCATCACGGGCGCGGCACGCGGCATCGGGGCGGCGACCGCCCTGCGGTTCGCGGAGGAGGGGGCGCGTGTCCTGGTTGCCGACGTGGACGGCGCCGAGGCCGGGCGCACCGCGTCGGCGCTCCGCGAGAGAGGCCTGCCGGCCGAGGGCGTCACCTGCGACGTGGCGGACCGCACGTCGGTCGAAGCGGCCGTCGCGCATGCCGTGGACGCCTTCGGCTCGCTCGACGTCCTGGTCAACAACGCCGCCCACTGCACACCGGACGCCCCCCTCTTCGAGGATCAGCCGGACGAGGCCTGGGCCCGCGACCTCGACGTCACCCTCACCGGCGCCCACCGCTGCTGCCGCGCCGCGCTCCCGCATCTCGCCGCCTCCGGCCGGGGTGCCATCGTCGCCATCGGTTCCGTCAACGGCATCCAGGACTTCGGCAACCACGGGTACAGCGCGGCCAAGGCGGGTCTCGCCTCCCTCACCCGTACCCTCGCCGGTCACGCCGGGCCCCGGGGCGTCCGGGTCAACCTCGTCGCTCCGGGCACGGTGCGCACCAGGGCGTGGGAGGGCAGGGACGAGGACCTCGCGGCGGTGCGCGGGCTCTACCCGCTGGGCCGGGTGGGCGAACCGGAGGACATCGCGGCCGCCGTGGCCTTCCTCGCCTCCTGCGACGCGTCGTGGATCACCGGCGCCACCCTGGTGGTCGACGGCGGCGTCACGGCGGTCAACGCGGGATTCCGTCAGGCGCTGGCGGGGCCGGAGAGCTGAGCCGGGTCCCCGCCGCGGCGGGGACCCGGCTCACGGGTCGGAGGTCTCGGAGAGCCGGTGGACCCGGAGATCAGGGGGTCGGGGCGTCCCCGAAGTCCGGGATCTCCAGCCTGGTGCCGCCCTGCAGCGCCGACTGGTGGGCGACGATGCCGGGCAGGGTGTAGCGGGCGGCGACCCACGCGTTCACCGAGGGCAGGGTGCGGGTGCTCACGGCGGTCACGAAGTCGTCCACGAGGTAGTGGTGGCTGCCCTCGTGGCCGTTGGGCAGCAGGTCGAACGCGCGGGGGAGCCGGGACCGGTCGTGCACCGCCGCCGATCCCGAGGTGAAGGCGGAGCGCAGCTCCGGCGCCACGTGCTGGAGGGACGGGTCGTCGGGGGAGAGGGTCTCCTTGGGCTGCAGCAGCTCGCTGATGTCCTGGACGCCGCTCTTGTCCTGCCACAGCGTGACCGTGGCGAGCTGCTCCATGCTCGCCTCCGTACCGAAGAACCGGAACCGCGATTCCCTGATGTGCGAGGGATAGCCGACCCGCCGGAACTCGTTCGTGCGGAACGCGCCGCCGCCCGCCACCTCGAACAGGGCCGTGGCGTTGGAGAAGTCGTTGTCGAACCGGCTGACCTCCTTGTCGAAGACGCCGTCGCCCCGTTCGTCCCTGACGCCGATCGCGGAGACACCGACCGCGTGCGTCCGCCAGGCACCCAGCACCCCGCCCACCGCGTGGGTCGGGTACAGCATCGGGGGATAGCTGGCGGTGGCCTTCCAGTTGTCGCCGCCGCTGTACCGGTACGCCTCGTAGAAGCCGAGGTCCATGTCGTGGACGTAGTCGCCCTCGGCGTAGAACAGCCGCCCGAAGGCACCTTCGGCGATCCGGTCGCGGGCGTGGACCGTCGCCGGGTGGTACTGGCTGGTCTCACCCATCATGTACGTCAGACCGGTCGTCTCGACCGCGTCGATGATCGCCGCGATCTCCTCCGTACGGATCGCCATGGGGACCGCCGAGTACACGTGCTTGCCCGCGTCGAGGCCCTGGAGCACCAGGGGGCCGTGGGTCCAGCGCTGGGTGAAGATCGCGACCGCGTCGATCTCCGGCGACTCCAGCATGGCCTCGTACGACGGGAAGGTGCCGGCGAGTCCCTGCGCGGCGGCGAGCTGCCGGGCCCGCTCGGGCAGCAGGTCGGTGACGTGGACGTCGCCGACGCCGGGGTGCGCCTGGAACAGGGTGGCGAACTGGCCGGAGAACTGGCCGGCGCCGACGATGCCGAGCGAGAACGTCATGGGATGCGTGCCCTTTCACGGGGAGGGAACGAGGCCGAGCTGCGACGCGCACACGCCGGCCGCGTAGTGGGTGATCGGGGAGCTGAGGTCGGGAAGTCCTTTCGGCCGGTGGCCGCGTCCTCGGTGCCCTTCGGAGGGTCGGGGAACACGATGCCGCAACGGCCCCCCGTGCGGGGGCACTTGTCCGACACCGGATGGTTCCTCATGCCCTCAGGGGATTCCGCCGGGTCGCGGACCGTGCGGGTTCTCGCACCCGCCGCCCTCCGTCGGCCGCGCCGGCCGGGGAGAGGCCGAGGGGGCGGGG
>NZ_LIQT01000286.1 GCF_001418415.1 Streptomyces hirsutus | reverse complement strand
GCGATCAGCAGCACCTTGCCGATGTGGCTGCTGGCCTCCACGCACCGGTGGGCGTCGGCCGCGTCCTGCATCGGGATCTCACGGTCGACGACGGGACGGACATGACCGCCCTCGATCAGCGGCCAGACGTGCTCCCGCACGGCCGCGACGATCGCCGTCTTCTCCGCCGTCGGCCGGGCGCGCAGCGAGGTCGCGCTGATGGCGGCACGCTTGCCGAGGAGGGCGCCGATGTTCAGCTCGCCCTTGACCCCGCCCTGCATACCGATGATCGCGAGCCGGCCGTTGACGGCGAGGGCCTTGACGTTGCGGTCCAGGTACTTGGCGCCCATGTTGTCGAGGATGACGTCCGCGCCGGCGCCGTCGGTGGCCTGGTTCAGCTCGGCCACGAAGTCCTGCTCGCGGTAGTTGATCAGGATGTCGGCGCCCAGCTCGGCGCAGCGCTCCAGCTTCTCCTTCGTACCGGCCGTGACGGCCACCTTGGCACCGACGGCCTTGGCGAGCTGGATCGCCATGGTGCCGATGCCGCTGGAGCCGCCGTGCACGAGCAGCGTCTCGCCGGGACGGAGGTGGGACACCATGAAGACGTTCGACCAGACCGTGCAGACGACCTCCGGGAGTGCCGCCGCCTGCTTGAGGTCGAGCCCCTGGGGGACGGGGAGCAGCTGGCCGACCGGGACGGCGACCTGCTCCGCGTAGCCACCGCCCGCGAGCAGCGCGCACACCTCGTCGCCGACCGCCCACCCGGTCACGCCGGGGCCGAGCGCGGTGATCCGGCCGGAGCACTCCAGGCCGGGGTAGGGGGAGGCGCCGGGCGGGGGGTCGTAGAAGCCCTGCCGCTGCATGATGTCGGCGCGGTTGACGGCGCCGGCCACCACCTCGACCAGCACCTCGCCCTCACCGGGAACGGGATCGGGGACCTTCGCCCATACCAGCGTCTCGGGTCCACCGGGTTCGGGAATCGTGATCGCATACATGAGAGCGACGCTACCCCCGGCCGGGCCGTGGGCGGCTCAGGTCCGTGACCGATCCGGTCCGGAAGCCGGCTCGGTCCGGAAGCCGGCTCGGTCCGGGAGCCGGCCCGGGTCCACAGGCGGAGGGAGGCCTGGGTCCACGGGCGGAGGGCGGGCTCCGTCGTTGGGCCGGTTCGCGGGGAAACCCATGTGCAAAAGCGATGAGTTTGCGCGACCGTGAAGGTCTCTCCATGCGTAGCCCAAGCACGCCCAAGCACGCCCAAGCACGCGGAAGCACGCGGAAGGACCCGAAGCATGAGCACGCAGACGTCCGGCATGGCGATCGAGACCGCCGGCCTGGTCAAGACCTTCGGTGAGACACGGGCCGTCGACGGAGTCGATCTCACCGTCCCGGCCGGGACGGTGTACGGCGTCCTCGGACCGAACGGCGCAGGCAAGACCACCACCGTGAAGATGCTCGCCACCCTGCTGAGGCCGGACGGCGGCGACGCCCATGTCTTCGGCCACGACATCGTGCGCGAGGCCGACACGGTGCGCGGCCTGGTGAGCCTCACCGGGCAGTACGCGTCCGTGGACGAGGACCTCACCGGTGCCGAGAACCTGGTTCTGCTGGCCCGGCTCCTCGGTCACCGCAAACCGGACGCCCGCAACCGGGCCGCCCAGCTCCTGGAGGCGTTCGGCCTGACGGACGCGGCGGCGAAGCAGGTCAAGCACTACTCGGGCGGAATGCGGCGCCGTATCGACATCGCCGCATCCCTCCTCAACACCCCCGACCTGCTGTTCCTCGACGAACCGACGACCGGCCTGGACCCGCGCAGCCGCAACCAGGTGTGGGACATCGTGCGCGCGGTGGTCGCCCGGGGCACGACCGTGCTGCTGACCACGCAGTACCTGGACGAGGCCGACCAGCTGGCGTCCCGGATCGCCGTCATCGACCGCGGGAAGGTGATCGCCGAGGGCACCAAGGGTGAGCTGAAGGCGTCCGTCGGCGCCGGCACCGTACATCTACGGCTGCGCGATCCGGATCAGCGGCCGCTCGCCGCGGACCTGCTGCGCCGCCTGCTCGACGCACAGGTGCAGCCCGAGCCCGACCCGGTCACGCTCACCGCCCGCCTGGGCGCGGCCACGAGCCGGGACACCGCCGCCGAACAGGCCGCCCGCGCGCTGGGCGAACTGGCCACGGCCGGCATCACCGTCGACAACTTCTCGCTCGGCCAGCCGAGCCTGGACGAGGTGTTCCTCGCCCTCACCGGCCACGACACCCGGGCACCGGGCGCCGGTGCCGGTTCCGGGACGGGATCCGGCGCCGACCACTCCTCCGGCCCGAAGGACGAGGTGGCGGCATGAGCACCGTGACGACGACCGCCGAGAGCGCGGAACTCGCCCCGGTCCGCACCGACTCCCTCGCCGAGCTGCTGGTCGCCGAGGAGCGCCCGCCGCGGCCCAGCGCGTGGTCGGCCTCACTGACGTTCGGCTGGCGCGCGATCCTCAAGATCAAGCACGTGCCGGAGCAGCTCTTCGACGTCACCGCGTTCCCGATCATGATGGTGCTGATGTACACGTACCTCTTCGGCGGAGCGCTGGCCGGTTCGCCGACGGAGTACATCCAGTTCCTGCTGCCGGGCATCCTGGTGATGTCGGTCGTGATGATCACGATGTACACCGGTGTCTCGGTCAACACGGACATCGAGAAGGGCGTCTTCGACCGGTTCCGCACCCTGCCGATCTGGCGGCCCTCGACGATGGTCGGCTATCTGCTCGGGGACGCCCTGCGCTACACCATCGCGTCCGTCGTGATGCTCACCGTGGGCATCGTCCTCGGCTACCGGCCGGACGGCGGGGTCGCCGGTGTGCTCGCCGGGATCGTGCTGCTGGTGGTCTTCGCGTTCGCGTTCTCCTGGATCTGGACGATGTTCGGGTTGATGCTGCGCACCGAGAAGTCCGTGATGGGCGTCAGCATGATGGTGATCTTCCCGCTCACCTTCCTGTCCAACGTCTTCGTCGACCCCCGGACCATGCCGGGCTGGCTCCAGGCCTTCGTCGACAACAGCCCCGTCACGCACCTGGCGTCCGCGGTGCGCGGACTGATGGCGGGGGACTGGCCGGCCGACGAGGTGGCCTGGTCGCTGGGCTGGTCCGCCCTGTTCGTCCTGGTCTTCGGACCGATCACGATGCGGCTCTACCACCACAAGTGACGCGGACCGGCGAACGCCGCGGGAGACGACGTGGTGCCNNCACCACGTCGTCTCCCGCGTGTCCCGGCAAGGTCAGTCGTGGAGCGGGCGGATGTCGGGGGTGACCTGGGTGCCCGGCGTCGCCCGCACGATGGTGATCAGCCGGTCCGTCAGCTCGAGCTTCCCGACGTTCTCGTCGTCGTAGCCGAGCACCCGGTGCCCGCGCAGGACGCTCACCACCAGATCGTCGACCTCGCGCGGCAACTTGCCCACCTCGGCCTTTATGACCGGCCGTTCGACCATGTCGAGACCGGTGCCCTGCTGGATGAGGTCCTCCATCACCATGCCGGCCGCGGGGCTGAGCACGGACAGACCGAGCAGCCGGCCGGCCGCGCTGGCACTGGTGATGACCGCGTCGGCACCCGACTGCTTCAGCAAGGGGGCGTTCTCCTCCTCGCGCACCGCGACCACGATCTTCGCGTTGCGGTTGAGCTGACGGGCCGTCAACGTCACCAGTACGGCCGTGTCGTCGCGCTGGGTGGCGATGATGATCTGCTTCGCCCGGTAGACCTCGGCCCGCTTCAGCACCTCACTGCGCGTCGCGTCCCCTATGACGCCCGCGAATCCGTCGGCCGCCGCGGCCTCGATCGCCTTGCTGCTGGGGTCGACCACCACGACCTGCTCCTTGCGGAGCCCCGTCGCGCAGACGGTCTTGATCGCGGACCTGCCCTTCGTGCCGAATCCGACGACGACGGTGTGATCACGCAAGGTGGACCTCCAGCGGTTCAGTCGCCACTCCTCCCGCGTGCGTTCGGTGAGGGCTTCGAGGGTGGTGCCGACCAGGATGATCAGGAACATCACGCGCAACGGCGTGATGACGAAGATGTTGGTCAGCCGGGCAGCGTCACTGACCGGGGTGATGTCGCCGTACCCCGTGGTGGAGAGGGTGACGGTCGCGTAGTAGAAGGCATCGAGGAAATCGAGGGTGCCGTCGGAGTTGTCGGCGTAACCGTCGCGGTCGATGTACACGATCAACGCCGTCACCACGAGGAGGAGCAACGCCATGGACAGCCGCTTGGCAACCTGACGGATCGGATGCTCGACCACTTTCCTGGGCAGTTTCACCCGATGCGTCATCAGGTGCTCGTCCGCCTGACGGGCCATGGCGTCCTCGCCCGAAAGTTTCACGTGAAACACACCCCGATTCCTCCGGATGCCCAGGGCAGATCCAGCAGTTCCGTCTCCTGACCGGGTCGTGTGCCACCCGGGGGGACGACCGCGAGGGCATCGGCCGCCGCGATGCCCCGCAGCATGGCGGGACCGTTGTAGTGCAACGGCAGGGCCACATCACCGCGCAGTACGACCGGGACGAGACGGGTGTCGTGCGGATGTCCCTGCACCGCGTTCCGCAGCGGCATCGTGTACGGCTCGGGGGCGGGGCGGCCCGCGAGGGTCCGCAGCAGGGGTTCGGCGAGCGTGAGCAGCCCGGAGACCGCGGCAAGGGGGTTGCCGGGCAGACCGACGAGGTACTGGTTCTCCTTGGTGCGGGCCAGGAGCATGGGGTGGCCGGGGCGCACCTCGACTCCGTCCACGAGGAGTTCGGCGCCGATGCGGCGCAGCGTCGGGTGGACGTGGTCGACCGGGCCCGCGGCGGTACCGCCGGTGGTGAGGACGACATCGGCGCCGGACCTCGTGATCGCCTTGTACAGCGCCTGCGCGTCGTCGCGGACCCGGCGGACGGCGGTGACCTCGGCACCGAGTGCGCGCAGCCAGGGCGGCAGCATCGGGCCGAGGGCGTCCCGGATCAGTCCGTCGTGCGGCAGGCCTCCGGTGAGCAGTTCGTCGCCGAGGACGAGGACCTCGACGCGGGGGCGGGGGAGGGTACTGAGCGTGTCGTACCCGGCGGCCGCGGCGAGGCCCAGCACGGCCGGGGTCACCAGGGTGCCGGCCGACAGCAGTTGCTCGCCGCTGCGGCACTCCTGGCCGCGTGGGCGGATGTCCTGACCGTGCGCGACCGTGGAGCCGGACCCGGCGCGGGATGCGCCCGGCGGCCGGGGCGG
>NZ_LIQT01000285.1 GCF_001418415.1 Streptomyces hirsutus | reverse complement strand
GTCGACGACCCGTGGGGGTACGGCCGTTCGCTGGAGTGGGCCACCTCCTGCCCGCCCCCGCGCCACAACTTCCTCACCCTGCCGCGGATCCGCAGCGAATCCCCGGCGTTCGATCTGCACTACCCGGAGATCGCCGCGCTCGACCAGCTCGAGAACGCCGGTCACGGTGAGAAGGTCCTCTCCGGCGGCAAGGAGGCCGGCAAGTGAAGATCCAGGGCAAGATGTTCGTCTGGCTGAGCGCCTTCCTGCTCGTCGTGGCGGTCGTCTACGGCGTGTGGTCGAAGGAGCCGGCCGGCACCACGGCCCTCTTCCTGGCCTTCGGCCTGAGCATCATGATCGGCTTCTACCTGGGCTTCACCGCCCGGCGGGTCGACGTGGGTCCTCAGGACAACAAGGAGGCGGACGTCGCCGACGACGCCGGCGAGGTCGGGTTCTTCAGCCCGCACAGCTGGCAGCCGCTCGGTCTCGGCCTCGGTGCCGGGGTCGCCTTCCTGGCCGTCGCCGTCGGCTGGTGGCTGATGTACTTCGCGGCACCGCTGATCCTGCTCAGCATCTGGGGCTGGGTCTTCGAGTACTACCGCGGTGAGAACCGCACCCAGTAGGACGCACCCCGGTAGTACGCACCAGTAGGACGAGCGACCCGCGCAGGGCCCGGACACTCCCCCAGGAGCGTCCGGGCCCTGCGTCGCATTCGGCCACGACAAGCGTCACTCGTTCGAGTTTTCCGGCGTGCCGCAGTTGACGAGACTCCCTAGCGTGAGCTCATGAGACGTGCTCCCCGAAACCGCACTGCCGTCGGCTGCACGCTGCTGGTGATCGCCCTCGGCGCGGGCTTCACCGGCTGCTCCTCCGGCGGGAACCCACTGTCCGCCGAGCCCTACGACGCAGCGGACCGGATCAGCTTCAACGGGCCCTCCGAAGGGAAGAAGGCCGACCCGGACACGCCCCTGGAGATCGTCGCCGAGGACTCCGGCGGGCGCATCACCGACGTCACGACGGTGGACGCCGCGGGCCACCACGTGGGGGGCGAACTCGCCGCCGACGGCAGCCGCTGGCACAGCACCTCCCCGCTCGCCGCCGACACCGACTACACGGTCCGGGTCAGCACCGAGGACGAGGACGGGGCACCGGGCCGCAAGGTCCTCACCTTCACCACGGGCAAGCCCACCGCCCCCAGGAGCAGCGGCGCCAAGAGCCTCGGCGTCACCTTCGGCCCGGGAAAGGGCACCTACGGCGTCGGCCAGCCGCTCACCGCCGAGCTGACCGCGCCCGTCCAGGACCCCGCCCAACGCGCTGTCGTGGAGCGCGGACTGAAGGTGTCCTCCACGCCCGCGGTGGTCGGCTCCTGGCACTGGGTGGACGACAGGAAACTCCACTTCCGTCCGAAGGGGTACTGGCCCGAGAACGCCACCATCAGGGTGCGCAGCACCCTGGAGGGCGTCAGGATCGGCGACCGGCTGACGGGCGGCAAGGCCGAACCGCTGACCCTCAGCACCGGCGACCAGGTCATAGCCGTCACCGACGTCGCCGCGCACCGGCTGACGGTCTACAAGAGCGGAGAGGAGATCAGGAAGATCGCCGTCACCGCCGGCAAGCCCGGCTTCGAGACCCGCAACGGCGTCAAGGTCGTCCTCGCCAAGGAACGCCTCGTACGTATGCTCAGCACCACCATAGGCATAGCCGAGGGCTCCTCCGAGTCGTACGACATGCCCGTCCACTTCGCCACCAGGGTGACCTGGAGCGGTGAGTACGTGCACGCCGCCCCCTGGTCCGTCGGCTCCCAGGGCTACGACAACGTCAGCCACGGCTGCGTCGGCATGAGCACCGGCGACGCCGAGTGGTTCTTCGACACGTTCCACCAGGGCGACCTGGTCGAGGTCGTCAACTCCGGCGGCGCGACCATGGAGCCCTTCGGCAACGGCTTCGGCGACTGGAACCTCACCTGGGCCCAATGGCGCGAGGGCAGCGCCCTGGTGGGCGGCACCGGGCCCGGTCCCGCCCCCGAGGAGAAGGCCCGCCTGCGCCCCCAGCCGGCCTGAGCCGCCGGACGGGCCCTACGGTCTGTCCGGCGGGTCAAGTCGGAGGTGGCCGGCGGCATCTTTCGAGCTGGGGTGAGCGGGTTCTGGTGCGTGCAGCTGCGAGGCGGAGGAGGGCGTCGACGCGATGGGGGTCCCCCCTGCTCATGGGGGTGCCCCCGCTCGAGCGAAGCCGAGAGTGGGGGAGGAGCCGAGAGCTCGGGGGAGCCGGCGAGTGACGACAACGCGGCAGATGTGCGTGCCGGCCCCCGCGTCTCCGGCCTGAGCCGCCGGACGGGCCCTAGACGCTCAGGGCGTGCTTCCGGCGCAGCAGGGAGGCCAGGGCCGAGGCGAACTCCACCGGCTCCACCGGCAGCGTCACAGCGGCCTCCGCGCGGCTCCAGGTGGCCAGCCAGGCGTCCTGGGGCCGGCCGATGAGCAGCAGTACCGGCGGGCACTGGAAGATCTCGTCCTTGATCTGCCGGCACACGCCCATGCCGCCCACCGGCGACGACTCGCCGTCCAGGACGCAGACGTCGATCCCGCCCCGCTCCAGTTCCTTGAGGACGGCCGGGAGGGTCGCGCACTCCACGAACTCCACGACGGGCACGTCCGGGGCCGGCCGCCGGCCGGTGGCGAGCCGCACCTGCTCCCGGGTGCCTGCGTTGTCGCTGTAGACCAGCACCGTGGCGGTCGCCTGCATTGTTCCTCCACGCTTCCGAGGGGCACGGCATCGTCCGGCACCAGTGGTGCCGATGGCGCGGATGCTACCCCTTCCGGCAGCTTGTCAACACTGGTTCGGACACCGCTTCGATGGGCCATCCGGGCAGTACACGACGGGCGAACACACCGAACAGCACCCCCCGGGGTGAGGGCGGGATAAGCGACCGACATAATGTCGGCGTGGCGACAGCAACGACAGTAGATACCGGGCACGCGCACCCGTCGGTCAATCGACCGAACCTCACCAGCGTCGGAACCATCATCTGGCTGAGTTCCGAGCTGATGTTCTTCGCGGCCCTCTTCGCGATGTACTTCACCCTGCGATCGGTGACCGGACCCGACTTCTGGTCGGAGAAGGCCGACACGCTGAACTTCCCGTTCTCGTTGACGAACACCACGGTCCTGGTGCTCTCCTCACTCACTTGCCAGCTCGGCGTCTTCGCCGCCGAGCGCGGGGACGTGAAGAAGCTCCGGGCGTGGTTCATCGTCACGTTCATCATGGGCTCCGTCTTCATCGGCGGTCAGGTTCTCGAATACACCGAGTTGGTCAAGCACTACGGCTTGTCCATCTCCTCCGACCCCTACGGATCGGTCTTCTACCTGACCACCGGCTTCCACGGCCTGCACGTGCTGGGCGGTCTCTTCGCCTTCCTGTTCGTCCTGGGCCGGACCTACGCGGCTCGGAGGTTCACCCATGACCAGGCGACGGCGGCCATCGTCGTGTCCTACTACTGGCATTTCGTCGATGTCGTCTGGATCGGCCTCTTCGCCACGATCTACATGATCAAGTAGGCGGACCCGAATCCGCGCGCTCGAAGAAGCGCACTTACCAGAAGCATCGACGCAGAAGATCCTGACACCGGGGTAATCCGTGAAAAAGCTCTCCGCACGACGACGCCACCCGTTGGCGGCGCTCGTCGTCCTGCTCCTCGCGCTGGCATGCACCGGGGGGCTGTACGCCGTGTTCGCACCCGCGAGCAAGGCACAGGCCGACGAAACCGCCCAATCCCTCACCATCGAGGAGGGCAAGAAGCTCTACGCGGTCGGCTGTGCCAGCTGCCACGGCACCGGTGGGCAGGGCACCACCGACGGTCCGAGCCTCGTGGGCGTGGGCGCAGCGGCCGTCGACTTCCAGGTGGCCACCGGCCGTATGCCGGCCGCCACCTCGCAGGCCGCACAGCTTCCGAAGAAGAAGGCCGTCTACACCCAGGCCGAGATCGACCAGATGGCGGCGTACATCGCCTCCCTGGGCGCCGGCCCGGCCGTTCCCACCGAGGAGCAGTACGGCCCCGAGGGCGCCGACATCGCCAAGGGTGGTGAGCTGTTCCGCAACAACTGCGCACAGTGCCACAACTTCACCGGCAAGGGCGGTGCGCTCACGCACGGCAAGTACGCCCCGGACCTGGAGGGCGTGGACCCCAAGCACATCTACCAGGCCATGCTGACCGGCCCGCAGAACATGCCGTCCTTCCCCGACGGTTCGCTGTCGGAGCAGAACAAGAAGGACATCATCGCCTACGTGAAGACGGTGAACGGCGATGAGACCGTGAGCCCCGGCGGCCTGTCGCTGGGCGGGCTCGGCCCGGTCTCCGAGGGTCTGTTCGCCTGGATCTTCGGACTCGGCGGGATGATCGCGGTCGCCGCTTGGGTCGCCGCTCGGACCGCAAAGGCCAGGAAGTCATGAGTACCCAAGAGACTCCCGAAGAGAAGCTGCCCGCAGGGCAGGACACCGCGCACGGCGCGGTGCGCGTCGCGGACGAGAAGAACCCGTTCGCCGACCCGGGGCTGCCGCCCCACGAACCGCGGGTCCAGGACGTCGACGAGCGGGCCGCCAAGCGGTCCGAGCGTACGGTCGCCCTGCTGTTCACGCTGTCGATGCTGGCCACCGTCGGCTTCATCGCGTCGTTCGTGACGATCCCGGTCGACCAGTCCGTCTACATCTTCCCGATCGGTCACATCAACGCGCTGAACTTCGCGCTCGGTATGACCCTCGGCATCGCCCTGTTCGCCATCGGCGCCGGCGCGGTCCACTGGGCCCGCACGCTGATGTCGGACCAGGAGACCGCCGACGAGCGGCACCCGATCGCCGCCCCGCCGGAGGTCCGCGAGAAGGTCATGGAGGACTTCCGCCAGGGCGCGAAGGAATCCGTGATCGGACGGCGCAAGCTGATCCGCAACACGATGTTCGGCGCGCTGGCCCTGGTCCCGCTCTCCGGCGTGGTCCTGCTGCGCGACCTCGGTCCGCTGCCCGAGACCAAGCTCCGCCACACGGCGTGGAAAAAGGGCAAGCTGCTCGTTAACATGAACACGAACGAGCCCATGCGGCCGTCCGACATCATCGTGGGCTCGCTGACCTTTGCCCAGCCCGAGGGCCTGGACCCGCACGAGCACGGGTTCATGAACGAGATCGCCAAGGCCGCCCTGATGATCGTCCGTATCCAGCCGGAGAACATCAAGGACAAGCGCGAGCTCGAGTGGTCGCACGAGGGAATCGTCGCGTACTCGAAGATCTGCACCCACGTCGGTTGCCCGATCTCCCTGTACGAGCAGCAGACGCACCACGCGCTGTGCCCCTGTCACCAGTCCACCTTCGACCTCTCCGACGGGGCCCGGGTCATCTTCGGTCCCGCCGGTCACGCCCTGCCGCAGCTGCGTATCGGTGTGAACGACGAGGGTTACCTCGAAGCGCTCGGCGACTTCGAAGAGCCCGTCGGTCCGTCCTTCTGGGAGCGCGGATGAGTACCACGACCAGCACCACGAATCCGTCCGGCGCCGACGGGCCGGGCCGCTCCCGCGGGAAGGCCCCGGCCGGCGAACGCGTCGCAGACTGGGCCGACGGCCGGCTGGGGATCTACTCCCTGGCCAAGGCCAACATGCGCAAGATCTTCCCCGACCACTGGTCGTTCATGCTGGGTGAGATCTGCCTCTACAGCTTCATCATCATCATCCTCACGGGTGTGTACCTGACGCTGTTCTTCCACCCCTCGATGAACGAGGTGGTGTACCACGGCAGCTACGTCCCGATGCAGGGACAGCTGATGAGTGAGGCGTACAAGTCGACGCTGGACATCAGCTTCGACGTCCGCGGTGGTCTGCTGATCCGGCAGCTCCACCACTGGGCCGCGCTGATCTTCGTGGCCGGCATGTTCGTGCACATGATGCGCGTGTTCTTCACCGGCGCGTTCCGCAAGCCGCGTGAGGTCAACTGGCTGTTCGGCTTCCTGCTGCTCGTCCTGGGCATGTTCACCGGGTTCACCGGCTACTCGCTCCCGGACGACCTGCTCTCCGGCACCGGTATCCGCTTCACGCAGGGCGCGGTCCTGTCGATGCCGATCGTCGGCACGTACCTCTCGATGTTCATCTTCGGCGGGGAGTTCCCGGGGGACGACTTCATCGCCCGGTTCTACTCGATCCACATCCTGCTGCTGCCGGGCATCATGCTCGGCCTCGTGGTGGCGCACCTGATCCTGGTCTTCTACCACAAGCACACGCAGTTCGCGGGCCCCGGCAAGACCAACAAGAACGTCGTGGGCATGCCGCTGCTGCCGGTGTACATGGCGAAGGCCGGAGGCTTCTTCTTCCTGGTCTTCGGCGTGCTGTGCGTCGTCTCGGCGGTCGCGTCGATCAACCCGATCTGGAACATCGGCCCCTACCGGCCGGACATGGTCTCCACCGGAGCCCAGCCCGACTGGTACATGGGCTTCTCCGAGGGCCTGATCCGTGTGATGCCGGGCTGGGAGATCAACTTCTGGGGCCACACGCTCGTCCTGGGTGTGTTCATCCCGCTGATGATCTTCGGGCTGGTCCTGGGGTCCATCGCCCTCTACCCGTTCATCGAGTCCTGGGTCACCGGGGACAAGCGCGAGCACCACATCCTGGACCGCCCGCGCAACGCCCCGACGCGCACCGCCTTCGGTGTCGCCTGGATCACCCTGTACTTCCTGCTCCTCGTCGGCGGTGGCAACGACCTGTGGGCCACCCACTTCAACCTGTCGATCAACGCGATCACCTGGTTCATCCGCATCGGGTTCTTCGTCGGGCCCGTGGTGGCGTTCATCGTCACCAAGCGGATCTGCCTCGGCCTCCAGCGCCGGGACAAGGACAAGGTGCTGCACGGCCGCGAGTCGGGCATCATCAAGCGCCTGCCGCACGGTGAGTTCATCGAGGTCCACGAGCCGCTCAGCCAGGAGCAGCTGCACACCCTCACGGCGCACGAGCAGTACAAGCCGGCCGAGATCGGCCCGCTCGTCGACGAGAACGGTGTCGAGCGCAAGGTGAAGCCGCTCGAGAAGCTGCGCGTCAAGCTCAGCAAGGGCTACTACGGCGAGGAGTCCCAGATTCCGAAGCCGACCGTCGAGGAGTACAAGGAGATCACGAGCGGCCACGGCCACCACTGATCCCCGCACCGCCTCAACCGCCTTCCAAGGCAACCGAGTCGCCACACGACTGCGAAGGGCCCCCGTCCGAGGACCGGACGGGGGCCCTTCGTCGTGCCCCGGGATCGATAGGGTGGGGACGAAACCCCTACCCATCCGTCTGCCGAAGACGTCGAGGACCCAGGAGCGGCTGATGAGCGCTGTGACCCCCGCAGGAGGCAACACCGCGGCGGGCCGCTCCTGGCCCGCCCTGTTGAACGGCCTGCTCGACGGCCGGGACCTGTCCGCCGACGACACCGCCTGGGCGATGGACCTGATCATGCGCGGTGAGGCCACCGACGCGCAGATCGCCGGGTTCGCCGTGTCCCTGCGGGCCAAGGGCGAGACCGTCGAGGAGATCACCGGCTGCGTCCGGGCGATGTACGACCACGCCATCGGCATCGAGGTGCCCGGGAAGACCGTCGACATCGTCGGCACCGGCGGCGACGGCGCCAGGACGGTGAACATCTCCACGATGTCCTCCGTCGTCATCGCCGGCACCGGGGCGAAGGTCGTCAAGCACGGCAACCGGGCCGCCTCCTCCGCGTCCGGCGCCTCCGACGTCCTGGAGAAGCTCGGCGTCAACCTGGAGCTGACCCCGCAGCGGGTCGCCGAGGTCGCCGAGGAGGCCGGGATCACCTTCTGCTTCGCGGTGAAGTTCCACCCGGCGCTGCGGCACGTGGCGGCCGCGCGAGGCCAGCTGGGCATCCGGACGGTGTTCAACTTCCTCGGTCCGCTGGCCAACCCCGCCCGGGTCAGGGCCCAGGCCGTCGGCGTCGCCGACCCGAGGATGGCTCCGATCATGGCCGGCGTGTTCGCCGGACGCGGCCACTCCTCGCTGGTGTTCCGCGGCGACGACGGCCTCGACGAGCTGACCACCACCGGCCCCTCGACGGTGTGGGTGGTCCGGGACGGAAAGGTGACCGAGGAGCGCTTCGACCCGCGCGACGTCGGCATCGAACCCGTACCGCTGGAGGCCCTGCGCGGCGCCGACGCGTCGTACAACGCGGAGGTCGCCCGGCGGGTGCTGGACGGCGAGCACGGCCCGGTGCGGGACGCGGTGCTGCTGAACTCGGCGGCGGCGCTGGTGGCGCTCGAACCGGGAACCGGGACGCTGGTGGAGCAGATCCGGGCAGGGATGGCCAAGGCCGCCGAATCGATCGACTCGGGCGCCGCCCGGCGGGTTCTGGAGCGCTGGGTGCTGGCCAGCAACGCGTGAGCCGCGTTCGAGCGGTACGGCAGGTGTGAGGGCGCGGTCCGGTCCGTCCAGGATCCGGACCGCGCCTTGCGCGTGCCGCGGGCCCGTGTGGCAGGATGTGGGACCAGGTCATGAGCGACAGCCATCAGGCCCCGGCCGGCTGTCCGGCAACCCTCCGTCCGTGGCGGGGTGCCCCGGGTGAGGACCAGGCCGTGAGCAGCAGGGCTCGCGGCAAGCGCGGATCCCTCGCACTCGATCGAGTGGGACACCAGGGGTCCTGGTCGTTCGAGGGAGCCTTCCGTTGAGCATGCGAATGCGTTAGGGCGCTTCTGACGGGCCCTTCGAGGCCGCAGAGCCCCGCCCCCCCCCCGCAGGATTCTTTCCCACCTTCTCCCACGCTCGAGCCGTGTGCGCTCGCGTGGTGATTCCGCCTGCCTCCACGGGAGTCCAGCCATGTCCGTTTCCACTCTCGCCGCCGTCTCCGCCGCCGATGCCGTCGCCCCGTCCGGCTGCGCTCCGCTGCCCGTGCTCGGCCGGGACGTCACCGTTCCGCTCGTCACCGGTGGGGAGGTCACCTACGCCGCGCTCGACTACGCCGCCAGCGCCCCGGCGCTCCAGCGCGTCTGGGACGACGTGGCCGCGTACGCGCCCTACTACGGCAGCGTCCACCGCGGCGCCGGGTACCTCTCCCAGCTCTCCACCGAGCTGTTCGAGAACGCCCGCCGGACCGTTGCCGGGTTGCTCGACTGCCGGGACGGGGACCAGGTGGTCTTCACCCGGTCCACCACCGACTCGCTCAACCTGCTCGCCGCCGCCCTCCCGGACGACTGCCAGGTCTTCGTCTTCGAGACCGAGCACCACGCCGCCCTGCTGCCCTGGCGCGGCGCCCGTGTCACCTTCCTCGACGCCCCGGACAGCCCGGAGCAGGCCGTACGGGCCCTGGAACACGCCCTCGCCGCCCGCGACTCCCACGGCCCGGCCCTGGTCTGCGTCACCGGCGCCTCCAACGTCACCGGCGAGCTGTGGCCCGTGCGCGAGCTGGCCGCCGCCGCCCACGCGCACGGTGCCCGGATCGTCCTGGACGCCGCCCAGCTCGCCCCGCACCACGCGGTGAGCCTGCGCGAGCTGGACGTCGACTGGGTCGCCTTCTCCGGGCACAAGCTGTACGCCCCGTTCGGCGCCGGCGTCCTGGCCGGCCGCGCCGACTGGCTGCGGGAGGCCGAGCCCTACCTCGCGGGGGGCGGCGCCAGCCGCAAGGTCACCCGGCGCGAGGACGGGGGAGTGGACGTCCAGTGGCACGACAGCGCCGCCCGCCACGAGGCCGGCTCGCCCAACGTCATCGGCGCCTACGCGCTCGCCTCGGCCTGCAAGGCACTCGCCGAGGCCGGGTTCGGCACACTGGCCGCCCGCGAGGAGCGGCTGATCCGCACCGTGCGGGACGGGCTCGCGGACGTGCCCGAGGTGCGGTTCCTGTCCCTGTTCGGGGACGACGCACCGCGCGTCGGCGTGCTCTCCTTCGTCGTCGACGGCTGGAACGGCTCCCACTTCGCCGCGGCCCTCTCCGCCGAGTACGGCATCGGCGTACGGGACGGACTGTTCTGCGCCCACCCGCTGCTGCGCGCCCTGCTCGGCGGCGATCCGCAGGACGGGGGCGAGTGCGGCGCCCCCGGGGCGGCGCCCGGCGGGACGGCCCTCGACGCGATCCGCGTCAGCTTCGGCGCGGGCACGCCGGACGAACACGTGGAGCGCTTCGTCCGCGCCGTCCGGGAGCTCGTGCGCGGTGGCGCCCGCTGGAGCTACCGGACGGTCGACGGCCGCTGCGTGCCGGACACCTCCGCCTGAGCCCCGGTCGCCTGCCCTGGTACGCGCGTCCCGCCGGGCACCGCCCGCCGGACGGCGGGGACGGCGGGGGAGTGCAGGCGAGTGCCCAGGACGATCATGCGCAAGGCGCGTTCCGTGGCGTCGGTGAGGAGTCCGGCGCCGCGGAACGCGCCTTGCGCATGA
>NZ_LIQT01000284.1 GCF_001418415.1 Streptomyces hirsutus | reverse complement strand
GCGAGACCGTGCTGGTGTCCAACACCTCGATCGGCCCGACCGACAACACCTGGCTCGCGGGCCCCCAGTTGGGCCGGGACGCCGAGGCGCTGTACCAGAACATGAGCAGGACCTACGGCGGCCGGTGATCACGGCGGTGCGTGATCGCGGCGGTGCGTGATCGCGGCGTTCGCTGATCCGCGCAAGGGAGACGGCCCGCCCCCAGCTCATGAGCTGGGGGCGGGCCGTCTCCCTTGCGCGCGGAACCGCGGGCCGTTGACTCAGCCGGCGGTCGGCGTGGGCACGAACGGTGTGAGCTCCGCCGCCAGTTCCTCGTGCACCCGCACCTTGAGCAGGGTGCCCTCCGCGGTGTGCTCCTCGGAGATCACCTCGCCCTCGTCGTGGGCGCGGGCGACCAGCTTGCCGTGCGTGTACGGCACGAGCGCCTCGACCTCCACGGCCGGGCGGGGCAGATCGTTGTCGAGGAGGGCGAGCAGTTCGTCGATGCCCTGGCCGGTCCGGGCGGAGACCGCGATGGAGCGCTTCTCCTCCCGCAGCAGCCGCTGGAGCGTCAGCGGGTCCGCCGCGTCGGCCTTGTTGATCACGACGATCTCGGGTACGTCGGTGGCGCCGACGTCCCTGATCACCTCGCGCACGGCGGCCAGCTGCTCCTCCGGGACGGGATGCGAACCGTCCACCACGTGCAGGATCAGATCGGCGTCGCCGACCTCCTCCATCGTGGAGCGGAACGCCTCGACGAGGTGGTGCGGCAGGTGCCGGACGAAGCCGACGGTGTCGACCAGCGTGTACAGCCGTCCGCCCGGCGTCTCCGCCCGGCGCACGGTCGGGTCGAGGGTCGCGAACAGGGCGTTCTCGACCAGCACGCCCGCGCCCGTGAGGCGGTTGAGCAGCGAGGACTTGCCGGCGTTGGTGTAGCCCGCGATGGCGACGGACGGCACCTTGTTGCGCCTGCGCTCCTGGCGCTTGATGTCGCGGCCGGTCTTCATCTCCGCGATCTCCCGGCGCATCTTCGCCATCTTCTCGCGGATCCGGCGCCGGTCGGTCTCGATCTTGGTCTCACCGGGGCCACGGGTGGCGAGTCCGCCGCCCGAGCCGCCGCCCATCTGCCGGGACAGCGACTGGCCCCAGCCGCGCAGCCTCGGCAGCATGTACTGCATCTGCGCGAGCGCGACCTGCGCCTTGCCCTCCCGGGACTTGGCGTGCTGGGCGAAGATGTCCAGGATCAGGGCCGTCCGGTCGATGACCTTGACCTTGACGACGTCCTCGAGGTGGATCAGCTGGCCGGGGCTCAGCTCACCGTCGCAGACGACCGTGTCCGCGCCCGTTTCGAGCACGATGTCGCGCAGCTCCTGGGCCTTGCCGGAGCCGATGAAGGTCGCCGCGTCGGGCTTGTCGCGGCGCTGGGTCACGCCGTCGAGCACGAGGGCGCCCGCCGTCTCCGCCAGGGCGGCGAGCTCCGCGAGGGAGTTCTCCGCGTCCTGCACGGTTCCCGATGTCCACACGCCGACGAGTACGACGCGCTCCAGGCGGAGCTGCCGGTACTCGACCTCGGTGACGTCCTCGAGCTCGGTGGAGAGGCCGGCGACGCGGCGCAGGGCCGCCCGCTCGGAGCGGTCGAGCTGGTCGCCGTCCCGCTCTCCGTCGATCTCGAGGCTCCAGGCGACGTCCGCTTCCATCAGGGCATCGGCCCGGAGGCCCTCGGGGTAGGTCCGCGCGAAGCGCTTGGTGTCCTGGGAAGGGGAAGAAGAGGAGGTCATTGGGTCCTTACGTCGATACGTCGATGGGAGGTCGCAGGGGTGACGGACTACGCCCGTCACCCTTCACAACGCACGGGCCTCCCGGGAGATTCCCGTGACCCGTGCGGTGGCGTCCTGACGATGGTGGCACGGCACGGCACGTCTCGTCACCGTGTTTGTTCCCGGCTCGCGCCCGGTCGATGCACGGCCGGACCGGAACGTTCAGCGGGCTGTGCCGCGGATTCGGGGGCCGTGGGCCTGTGGCCCGTGAACCTGTAGGCCGTGGACTTCTCCGGGGCCCGGTCCGTGGTCTTCCAGTCCGGGTGGCCGGGCATCGGCGGGGTCTTCGCGCCGTGGAGCCAGGCGTTCAGGAATCCGGTCAGGTCGCGTCCCGCGGTGTCGGAGGCGAGCCGGACGAAGTCGGCGGTGGAGGCCGTGCCGTCCCGGTACTGGGTCACCCAGCGCCGTTCCAGGCGGTCGAACGCGGTGCGGCCGATCTCCTCGCGCAGGGCGTACAGCACGAGCGCGGACCCGTCGTACACGATCGGCCGGAAGATGCTGATCTTCTGGCCGGGCTGCGGGGCCTTGGGAGCGGCGGGTGGTCCGCCCTCCGCGCGCCAGCGGTCGGAGGCCTCGTAGGCGGCCTTCATCCGGGCCTCGAGGGACCGGCCGGCCTTCTCCTGCGCGTACAGCGCCTCGTACCAGGTGGCATGGCCCTCGTTGAGCCACAGGTCGGACCAGGTACGGGGGCTGACGCTGTTGCCGAACCACTGGTGGGCGAGCTCGTGCACCATGATCGACTCGATGTACCACGCGGGGTGGGCCGGGTCGGTGAAGAGCTCCCGCTCGAAGAGGGACAGCGTCTGGGTCTCGAGTTCGAAGCCGGTGGAGACGTCGGCCATGAGCAGGCCGTACGTCTCGAACGGGTAGCGGCCGGCCTTGTTCTCCATCCAGGCGATCTGGTCCGGGGTCTTCGCCAGCCACGGCTCGAGCTGTTCGCGGTGGGCCGTGGGGACGACGTCGCGCAGCGGCAGCCCCTGCGGACCGGTGCGGTGCAGGACCGTGGAGCGGCCGATGGACACCTGGGCGAGTTCGGTGGCCATGGGGTGCCGGGTGCGGTACGTCCAGGTCGTCGCCGCCGCGCGCGTGCGGTGGACATGGATCGGCAGGCCGTTGGCGACGGCCGTGTGACCGTCGGGGGCGGTGATGCGGAACGTGAAGAAGGCCTTGTCGGACGGGTGGTCGTTGCACGGGAAGACCAGGTGCGCGGCGTCGGCCTGGTTGGCCATGGCGAGACCGTCCGCGGTGCGCACCCAACCGCCGTCACGGCCCTCGGCGGCCACCGGATCGCTGGTGTGGCGCACGGTGATACGGGTCCGTTCGCCGGCGTCCAGGCCGTTCACGGGCGTGATCACGAGGTCCTCACCGGCGGTGGTGAAGGCGGCTGGGGTGCCGTCGACCTCGACCGAATGGACCGTGCCGTGGGCGAAGTCGAGGTTGATCCGGTCCAGGTCCGTGGTCGTCCGGGCGTCGATCCTCGTGGTGGCCTGGAGCGGCGTGTCGTTCGTGCCGGAGTAGCTGAGGGCGAGGTGGTACGACGCCACGTCGTACCCGGGGTTGCCCAGATACGGGAAGAGACGGTCGCCGATGCCCAGCGGTGTGGCGGGAGCGCTCGCGGCGAGGAGGCAGACGGAGACGGCCGACGCGAGCAGCGCCGCGGACGTCCGCCGCCGGCGGCGGACGTCCG
>NZ_LIQT01000283.1 GCF_001418415.1 Streptomyces hirsutus | reverse complement strand
TCCGGCTCCGGGAAGTCCACGCTGCTGCGGCTCTTCGCCGGCCTGGACACCCCCTCGGACGGGGCCGTCCTCCTCGACGGTGAAGGGGTCCGGGACACGGACCGGCGTGCGGCTGTCGTCTTCCAGGACGCGCGGCTCATGGCCTGGCGTTCCCTCGCCTCCAATGTGGCCTTCGGGCTGCCGGGCGGGCTGACGCGTGCCGAGCGGCGGGACGAAGTGGCGCGCCGGCTCGACGTAGTGGGCCTGAAAGGGTTCGAGCGGCACCGGCCCAGCCAGGTCTCCGGCCGGAGCACGGCATGAGCACCCCCGCGATCGACTCGCTGGCCTTCCTCACTCCCGGCAACTTCGCCGACGACGACCCGTACCCCGGCCTGGAGGAGACACTGCGGCTGTTCGAGTACGGTGAACGGCTCGGCTTCGACGGCGCCTGGATCCGGCAGCGCCATCTCGAGCACGGCGTCGGCTCCGCCGCCGTGTTCCTCGCCGCGGCCGGCCAGCGCACCGAGCGGGTCGAACTGGGGACCGCGGTCATCCCCATCGGGTACGAGAACCCGTTCCGGCTGGCGGAGGACCTGGCACTGGCCGACGTCCTGTCCCGCGGCCGCCTCCAGGTCGGGGTCAGCACCGGCATGCCGCACGCCGAGCTGCTCGGGGACCTCGTGCACGACGGGGACTGGCGCGGCTTCGACCTGTCGTACGGCAGGATCGCCCGGGTCATCGACCACCTGCGCGGCGACTACCTCGGCGGTCCGGACACGGTGATCCAGTCGCCGGGCAACACCCGGCGGCCGCGGCTGCAGCCGCACGATCCCGGCCTGGTGAACCGTTTCTGGTATGGGGGCGGCAGTCTGCGCTCGATCCGGTGGGCCGCCGGACAGGGCCTGAACCTGCTGATGGGCAACATCGTCACCGGTGAGGGCACCGACGACTTCACCACGGCCCAGCTCGCCCTGCTCGACGAGTACCGGCACGTTCTCGCGGGGCGTTCGCGGGACCGGGTGGCGCCTGCCCAGGTGGCGCCTGCCCGGGTCGCGCCGCCCCGGGTGGCGCTCGGGCGGGTGATCGTGCCGTTCGACGGTGCCGACGCGGGCACCCGGGCCCGCTACCGCGCGTACGCGGCCTCCCGGCACGCGCGGACCCTGGCACCGCAGGGGCCGAAGCGGATCCTGTTCGCGCCGGACGTGGTCGGGACCGCGGAGCAGATCCTGGAGCGACTGACCGCCGACCCGGTGGTCACGGCGGTCTCCGAGCTGCGCCTGGAGCTGCCGTACGAGTTCCACCGCGACGACTACGAGCAGATCCTGCACGACGTACGCCACCTGATCGCACCGGAGTTGGGCTGGAAGCCCGGCGCCTGAGCGGAACGGCGGCACGGCAGGGCGACCGTGCTCACCTCCCGGCCCCGTCTTCGTTCCCGGCCCCGTGCCCGTGGGAGGCGGCCCGGGCCGGGCCGGTGATCCACAGGTCCGCCTCGATCCGCGCGACGGTCGCCAGCAGGTGCGGCAGCAGGTCCCGGCGGACGGATTCCACGGAGTTGCGGCCGGCGTGCACCGCGATGTTCACGCCGGCCACCACCGTGCCGTCCCGGTCCCTCACCGGTGCGGCGACCGATCGCAGGCCCTCCTCGAGTTCCTGGTCGACCAGTGCGTACCCCTGGCGGCGGACCCGGACCAGTTCGGCACGCAGGGCGCGCGGCGAGGTGAGGGTCTGGGAGGTGTTCGGCCGCAGGTCGGCGCGGTCGAGCCAGGCGTCGATCCCGTCGTCCGGCAGATCCGCGAGCATGACCCGGCCGACCGAGGTGACGTGGGCGGGGAAACGCGTCCCCACGGTGATGGCCGCGCTCATGATGCGCCGGGTCGGGACGCGGGCCACGTAGACGATGTCGTCGCCGTCCAGGACGCACAGCGACGACGACTCCCTCACGTGCGCGACGAGTTGTTCCAGATGGGGCTCGGCGATCTCCGGCAGCGTGAAGCTGGCGAGGTAGGAGTAGCCGAGCTCCAGTACGCGTGGGGTGAGCCGGAAGAGCCGGCCGTCGGTGTGGACGTAGCCCAGGTCGGCGAGCGTGAGCAGGAAACGGCGGGCCGTCGCCCGGGTCATCCCACAGGTGCGGCCGACCTCGCTGAGGGTGAGCTGCTGATGGTCGGCGTCGAAGGCGCGGAGTACGGCGAGGCCTCGCTCGAAGGACTGTACGAAGTGCGGTCCGCGGATCTCAACGGTCATGTGGCCTCCGGAATGACGTACGAGTGTACGCGGTGCGCACGCTACGAGCGGGCGATGGACGGTGTCAACGAGGTGATCCTCGACGGATGCCCGGAGCATCGGCCGGTGAGCGACATGGTTGAACGCCGAAAAACCCGACCGTGCAGGGGGATTGACCGGCTTTCAAGAGGAGCCCTAGGTTCCCGCTGAGCACAAGTGTTCTGTCTGCGCACAACTCCTCTGAGTGCCTCACCCCAGTCCCACAAGGGGGACCCCTTCATGCGTCGTCGTCTGTTCATCGGCCTCACGGCCGCTTCCGTCCTGGTCACCGCGACCGCGTGCGGCTCGTCCGGCGGGGGCGGCGCCTCTGACGCGAACGCCTCGTCCGGCGGCACCACCGAGGTGAAGGTGGGCCTCATCCCGATCGTCGATGTCGCGCCGCTGTACCTGGGCGAGAAGAAGGGCTTCTTCAGCGAACGCGGCCTGAAGCTGTCGATCTCCAGCGCGCAGGGCGGCGCGGCGATCGTGCCCGGCGTGGCCAGCGGTCAGTTCGAGTTCGGGTTCTCCAACATGACCTCGCTGCTGATCGCCCAGTCCAACAGCGTGCCGGTGAAGGGGGTGGCGAACGGCAACGCCTCGACCGGCGTGGAGGGCGAGGACTTCGCCGCGATCACCGTCAAGGGCGACAGCCCGATCAAGTCGGCGAAGGACCTGGAGGGCAGGAAGGTCGCCGTCAACACGCTCAAGAACACGATGGAGCTCGGCGTACGCGCCTCGGTGATGAAGTCGGGCGGCGACCCCGACAAGGTGGACTTCGTCGAGATGGCCTTCGACCAGATGCCCGCCGCGCTCGACGGCGGACAGATCGACGCCGCCATGGTGGTCGAGCCGGCCCTGGCCACGATCAAGGGCCAGGGCGGCCGGGAGATCGCGTCGTCCATGGTCGACATCGCCCCGGACCTCACCATCTCCCTGTACTTCACCTCCACGCAGTACGCGCAGAAGAACCCGGAGGTGGTGAAGAAGTTCCAGGAGGCCACCGCCGAGTCCCTCGCGTACGCCGACTCCCACCCGGACGAGGTGCGCGAGATCGTCACCACGTACACGAAGATCCCGCCGGCCGTACTGGAGCAGGTGACCCTGCCGAAGTGGCCGACCGAGCCCAACCGCGCCTCCGTCGAGCAGTTGGTGAAGCTCGGCAATGAGAACGACCTGTTCAAGCAGGCGCCCGACCTGGACGAACTGCTTCCGTGAGGGGCGAGAACGCCGCGCTCGGCGCGGCCGGGCTCGCCGGCTTCCTCGTCCTGGGCGAGGTGATCCCGCGGCTCGGCCTGGTCAAGCAGGAGTACTTCCCGCCGGTCAGCCGGATCGCCGAAGCGCTCGGCGTGGAGGTCGGGGACCCCGCCTTCTGGACGGCGCTCGGCGACACCCTCACGGGCTGGGCGCTGGGCCTGACGATCGCGGTCGTGGCCGGGATCGTCGTCGGTGTGCTCCTGTCGGTGGTGCCGTATCTCCGCGAGGCGACCGCGTCCACCATCGAGTTCCTGCGCCCGATCCCCTCGGTCGCGCTGATCCCCCTGGCGGTGCTGCTCTACGGCACGGAACTCCGGTCGGTGCTGCTGCTCGTCGTGTACGCCGCGTTCTGGCAGGTCCTGCTCCAGGTCCTGTACGGCGTGCGGGACGTCGACCCGGTCGCCGAGGAGACGGCACGCTCGTACGGGCTCGGCACCTGGGCGCGGGTGCGGCACGTGATGTGGCCGAGCGCGCTGCCCTACGTCATGACCGGGGTGCGGCTGGCGGCGGCGGTGGCGCTGATCCTCGCCATCACCGCCGAACTCGTCATCGGCGCACCGGGGTTGGGCGCACGCATCGCGGTCGCCCAGACCTCGCAGGCGGTACCGGAGATGTACGCGCTGGTGGTGGTCACCGGGCTGCTCGGGCTGCTGATCAACATCGGGGCCCGGACGGTCGAGCGGCACGCTCTGGCCTGGCACCAGTCGGTACGCGGGGAGGTGACGGTGTGAAGGGGTCAGCCCCCGACCGGACCGGATCGAGCGCCTGGAGGCGGCTGCTGCGGCAGCTGGTCCTCGTGTTCGCCCTTCCCGTGGTCCTGGTGGCCGTGTGGTGGGTGACGTCGGCCGGCAGCCAGGACGTGTACTGGCCCCCGCTGCGCACCATCGTGGAGGCGTTCTGGGAGGTGTGGACCGCCGAACGGTGGACCGGTGACGTGCTGCCCAGCGTGCTCCGGCTCGCGGCGGGCGTCGCGCTCGCCGCTGTCGTGGGTGTGGCGCTCGGCACGGTCATCGGCTCCTACCGGCGGGTGCGGGCGGTGTGCGAACCGGTGCTGGAGTTCCTGCGGGCCGTGCCGCCGCCGGTGCTGGTTCCGGTGATCATGCTGTTCGCCGGCATCGGCGACACGATGAAGATCGTCGTCATCGCGAGCGGCTGCGTGTGGCCCATCCTGCTCAACACCGTCGAGGGGGTACGGGCCGTCGACTCCGTGATGTCCGAGACGGCCCGCTCCTACGGCATCACGGGCGTCGCGCGGCTGCGGCGGCTGGTGCTGCCTTCGGCGAGCCCGCAGATCTTCGCGGGTCTGCGCCAGGCCCTGTCGATCGGCATCATCCTCATGGTGATCAGCGAGATGTTCGCCGCCAGCAACGGGCTCGGCTTCACCATCGTGCAGTTCCAGCGGAGTTTCGCGATCCCCGACATGTGGACCGGCATCCTGCTGCTCGGGCTGCTGGGCTTCGCCCTGTCCGTCCTCTTCCGGTTGGCCGAACGACGGGTGCTCGCCTGGTACCACGGCCTGCGCGACGCCACCAGGGGGTCGTCGTGAAGCACGAGAAAGGAGGGTCCGTGCTCGACGTACGCGGCCTGCGAAAGGTCTACGAGGGTTCTGGACGCCGTACTGAAGCGGTCCGCGATCTCACCTTCACGGTCGAGGCGGGTGAACTGGTCTGTCTCGTCGGCCCGTCGGGCTGTGGCAAGACGACCCTGCTGAAGTGCATGAGCGGGCTGCTCGCGCCGACGTCCGGCGAGGTGACGCTGGGCGGACGGAAGGTCGACGGGCCGCCGCCCGGGATGGCGTTCGTCTTCCAGGAGTACGGGCGCAGTCTCTTCCCGTGGATGCGGGTCGGTGCGAACGTCGAACTCCCGCTGAAGCAGAAGAAGGGGCTGGGCGCGGCCCGGCGCAAGGAGCTGGTGGCCGACGCGCTGGAGTCGGTGGGTCTGGCGGACGCCGCCGGGGCGTATCCGTGGCAGCTGTCCGGCGGTATGCAGCAACGGGTCGCGATCGCCCGGGCGTTGGCGTACGAGCCCGATGTGCTGCTGATGGACGAGCCGTTCGCCGCCGTGGACGCGCAGACCCGGGCCGATCTGGAGGACCTGGTGCGCCGGCTGTGGCAGGAGCGGTCGATGACCGTCCTGTTCGTCACCCACGACATCGACGAGGCCGTCTACCTCGGTGAACGGGTGATCGTGCTGTCCAAGTCCCCCACGGTGGTCCAGGAGCAGCTGAAGGTCGACCTCCCGCGGGAGCGGGACCAGTTGACCACGCGGGTCACCCCGCGCTTCGCCGAGCTGCGGACCCATGTGTACGAGCAGATCCAGGCGGCGAAGCGGGGGGCGGTGGCGGCGCCCGGGGCCGGCGAGGAGGCCGAGGTCGCCAAGGCCGTCGGCACGGCCGGGGGCGTCCCGGTGGACGTCAGGAAAGATATGCCTCCACTTCGCTGAACTGGGCCGCCGGCCAGCCGGTGTTGCCGGTGACGTGCAGCCGCAGGTGGCGCAGGCCGGGGCCGGACGGCAGGTTCACGGTGACCGTGTTGCCGGTGGCCGGGTCGAAGCGGTAGTCCCTCGCGGCGAGGACCGTCGTGTACGCGGAGCCGTCGGTGCTGCCCTGCACGGACAGGGTCTGGTTTCGGGCCTGCCACACGGCCTGCGGCGGCAGTTTCAGGACCAGGCGGCGGACGGCCTGGCTGGAGCCCAGGTCCACCGTCAGGTCCTGGGGAAAGGCGTGGTTGGCGGATTCCCAGTAGCTGTTCGCGTCGCCGTCGACCGCTCTGCCGGGCGTGTAGACGTCCTGGGAGCCGGTGGCCGTGGCCGGGCGGCCTCGGGCCAGGTTGCGGTCCGGGTCGGGGTCGGGATTGCCCTGGCCGGGTTCCGGCCAGGTGGAGCAGTCCGACCAGGTGCTGTTCCAGCCGGAGTTGCCGCCGCCGTCGGTGACGGTGAAGGTGCCCGAGCCGGACGGGTAGGGGCAGTTGTAGACGCCGGCCGAGCCGACGCCGGTGGCGGTGACGCCACGGAAGGTGGCGGCGCCCTGTGTCTCGGCCTGCACGACGACCGTGCCGGTCCGGGTGACGGTGGCGCCGTCCACGGTGATGTTCCTCGCCGCGTACCCGCGTCCGCTGCCGGAGACGAACTCGAAGGCGCTGTACGGGCTGTCGGTGATGATGGTGTCGGTGATCCTGACCTGTGCCTCGATGGCGCTGTCGTAGGAGTCGACGCGCAGCGCGCCCATGGGGTGGTTCCAGTTGGGGTTCATGGCGCCGGTGCGGACCAGGGTGTTCCCGGAGACGGTGATCGTGCCGGCCAGCGGGTGGAACGGGTCGAGGAATTTCTGGTTGGAGATCGCGATGCCGCTGCCCAGCGCGTTGGTGTCGGCGATCAGGTTGTCCTTGACGGTGATGTCGGTGCCGCCGTAGATCGCGATGCCGTTGGCGAGGTTCGGCTGCGAGATGGTGTTGTTCTCGAAACTGCTCTGGGTGTTGGGCGCGTTCAGCGACCACATGGCGAGCGAGTCGTCGCCCTGGTTGCGCAGGAAGTTGTTGCGGACCCGGACGCCCTTGGCGGTGCCGTTGAGGTTGAGGCCGTCGGCGGTGGTGTCGAGGATGCGGTTGTTCTCGACGACCAGGTTGTCGTTGTTGCCGGTCAGCCAGAGGCCGACCTTCAGGTGCTGGAGCCACATGCCGGAGACCGAGGAGTTCGGGCCGAGGGAGCCGTTGACGAAGTTGTCCGGCTGGGAGTCGACGCGCTCGGTGACCTCGCCGATGACGGCGAAGTCCTTGATGTGGACGTTGCCCGCGGAGCTCGACTGGTCGATGAAGCGTGAGGAGCGTACGACCGAGTGCCAGTGACCGGCGCCCTGGAGGGTGACGTTCTGGACACCGCCCAGGGCGGAGGTGAGCCGGTACTCGCCCGGCGGGATCCACACCACCCCGCCCCGGGCCGCGGAGACGGCCTCCCGGAACGCCTGTGTGGAGTCGCCCCGGCCGCTGGGGTCGGCGCCCCGGTCGGTGACGGAGACCGAACCGGCCGGTCTGGTGGCGGGTGCGGCGGCCTGTTCGAAGTCGGCCACGTCGACGGTGACCTGGACGCCGGTGGCCTGGAAGGCGACCTTGTCACCGGCCTGGACGTTCCGGTCGAGCAGCAGGCGGGAGTTGGCGAAGAAGTGGTGGGTTCTGGAGCCGGCGATCCAACCGGTGTCGACGTAGGAGTACTGGGAGGTCACCGGCAGGGTCTTCGCCAGCTTCGCGCCGTTGACGTACACGTCGAGCGAACCGGACTGCCCGTCGGGAACGCTGTAGGCGACGTTCACGGCGTCGGCCGCGCGCGGCACCGTGAACTCCACGCGCTGGCCGCTGTTCAGGCGTACCGCCCGGCGGCCGGACGCCTCGGAGGCGAGGGTGCCCTGGGTGTGGTCGGGGCCGACCGTCGAACCCGTGGTGGTGGCGGCCTCGGCCTCGACCGAGGTGAAGGGGAGAGTGGCGCCCGCTGCGGCGTGGGCGGGTGCGGGCGTCAGGGCGACGAGCATGCCGGCGGCCAGGGCGACGACGGCCCCCAAAATTGGCATGTGCCTGACAGATCTATTGCTCATGTGCCGATCCCTTCGTGGTGGGGGTTGTCAGCTGCTTGCCGGGAAGTGTGCACAAGGGCGGTGTAACTCGATCGTGTGATGGTCGGCTTCCGGGCTTTCGGCGTCGTGGGCCGTCCGGGTTAACGTGATCGTGCGATCTGGTAACGCTGGGTACGGTGCCGGTGAGCGGGGCCCCTGCTCCACCGGAGTGATGGTTCAGGGCCTCCCCGTCACCTCTGGCCTTACCCAGTGGCCGAGTCGCGCAGGGAACCGGCCTCCCGGGCTCGGACCACGCACAGAATGCGTGTCGCCGCCCCGGGGTCGAGTACGCCGGTAACCAGTGCGCCCAAGGCCGTTCGGGGCGTGTGGCTGAGCAGACTCACTCCTGCTCAGCCCAGAGGAACGGTGCGGGGACAGCGGTGCGTGGGGAGAGCAGGTCCATCGGGCAACGAGGGCGTGGGGGGCGGGTGTCTACGTACGCAGCCAGACGGCCGTGTCCTTCGGCAGCAGCCCCCCGGTGTCGAGGGGCCCGCTGGCGAGGAGGATCCCGGCGTGCTCGGGCAGGTCGGCCGGGGTGTCGGCGAGGTTGACCAGGCACCGCAGGCCGTCGGCGCGTTCGAAGGCCAGGACGCCGTCGGGGGCGGGGAGCCAGGTGAGCGGGCCCGTGCCGAAGGCGGGGCGCAGGCGGATCGCCCGTCGGTAGAGGGTGAGCATGGAGCCGGGATCGTCCTGCTGCCGGTCGACCGCGTACGCCGCCCAGCCATCCGGCTGCGGAAGCCACGGCGTCTCCCGGGACCCGAATCCCGCGTACGGCTCCTTCGCCGCCCACGGCAGTGGCACCCTGCACCCGTCCCGCCCCGGATCGGTGCCCCCCGAGCGGGCGTGCATCGGATCCTGGATGTGCTCCCGTGCCACCTCCACCTCGGGAAGGCCCAGTTCCTCCCCCTGGTACAGGTAGACCGTGCCGGGCAGCGCCAGCGACAGCAGGGCCGCGGCGCGGGCGCGTCGGGTGCCGAGGGCCAGGTCGGTCGGGGTGCCGAAGGCCTTGGTGGCGAAGTCGAATCCGGTGTCCGAGCGGCCGTAGCGGGTGACCGTACGGGTCACGTCGTGGTTGCACAGCACCCAGGTGGCGGGCGCGCCGACGGGGGCGTGCTCGGCGAGCGTCTCGTCGATGGAGGTCCGCAGCCGTGCCGCGTCCCAGGGGCAGGTCATGAAGGAGAAGTTGAACGCCGTGTGCAGTTCGTCGGGGCGCAGGTAGCGCGCGAAGCGTTCCGCGTCCGGCAGCCAGACCTCGCCGACGAACACGGCGCCGTACTCGTCGGCGATGGCCCGCCACGCCCGGTAGACGTCGTGGAGCTCGTCCCGGTCGACGTACGGGTGCGGACCCGGGCCCTCGACGAGGTCCGGCAGCAGGGGGTCCTTGGCCGGCAGGGCGGCGGAGTCGACGCGGACACCGGCCACGCCCCGTTCGAACCAGAAACGCAGGATGTCCTCGTGCTCCTGGCGGACCGCGGGATGCGCCCAGTTGAGGTCGGGCTGCTCGGGGGCGAACAGGTGGAGGTACCAGTCGCCGTCGGAATCGACAGGACCCGAAGGGCCTTCCCCGGAAGGGCGGTGGCGGGAGACGGACGAACGGGTCCAGGCGGGGCCGCCGAACTCCGACGTCCAGTTGTTCGGGGGCAGTTCGCCGTGCTCGCCGCGGCCCGGCCGGAAGTGGAACAGGTCTCGTTCGGGCCCGCCGGCCAGGGCGGCGCGGAACCAGGCATGCTGGTCGGAGACGTGGTTGGGCACGATGTCGATGATCGTGCGGATGCCGAGTTCCCGTGCCTCGGCGATGAGTTTCTCCGCCTCGGCGAGGGTGCCGAAGGCCGGGTCGACCATCCGGTAGTCGGCGACGTCGTAGCCGCCGTCCTTCATCGGGGACAGGTACCAGGGGTTGAACCACAGCGCGTCGACACCGAGTTCGGCGAGGTACGGCAGTTTCGCCCGGACTCCGGCGAGATCGCCGGTGCCGTCGCCGTCTCCGTCGGCGAAGCTGCGGACGTACACCTGGTGGATGACGGCGGAGCGCCACCAGTCGTCGTCGCTCCGGGCAGGGGTGGGCTGTCCCACGGTGCGTGCCTTTCTCTTCGGTGGACGGGGTCGGCGTCGGCCCTCGGGGCCGTGACGGCCGCCGGTGCCGCGTCAGCCCTTGGTGCTGCCCGCGCCGATCCCGGCGATGATGTGCCGCTGGAAGACGAGGAACAGCGCGACCATGGGGATGCTGGCGATCACCATCGCGGCGATGAGGACGGTCAGTTGGATGTTCTGCGACAGCTGTACCAGGGCCACGCTGATCGGCTGCTTGTCGGTGTCGGAGAAGACCATCAGCGGCCACAGGAAGTCCTGCCACACCGCGACCAGGGCGAAGATCGACACGACACCGAGCACCGGCCGGGACATGGGCAGCACGATGGACCACAGGGTGCGCAGCCGTCCGGCGCCGTCGATCTCGGCGGCCTCCAGGACGTCCCTCGGCAACTGGTCGAAGAACCGCTTGAGCAGGTAGAGGTTGAAGGCGTTGGCGACGGCGGGGAGCCAGATGGCGAGCGGGTCGTTGAGCAGGCTGGTGTGGATCAGCGGCAGGTCGGCGACGACGAGGTACTTGGGGACGACCAGGGCCTGCGCGGGGACCATGAGGGTGGCGAGGATGCCGCCGAGGACCACGGTGCCGAAGGCGGGCCGCAGTCGGGACAGGGCGTAGGCGGCGGCCGTGCAGAACACCAGCTGGAACAGCCAGGCTCCGGCCGCCTGCACCACCGTGTTCCACAGGTGGGTGGGGAGCTGCATCAGTTCCCAGGCGTCGGTCCAGCCGCTCGTGCTCCACCGGTCGGGGAGCAGGTCGGGCGGGGTGCGCGCCACCTCGTCCGGGGACTTCATCGCGCCGGTGACCATCCAGTAGACGGGGAAGAGGAAGGCCAGCGCGAAGAGCAGGACGACGCCGGTGAACACGGTCCAGTAGATCGCCCGGCCCCGGGGGCGGGCCAGGACGGCCGGGGAGACGAGGGTGCGGGTGCTGCTCATGCCGCCTCCTCGGAGGAACGGGTGAGCCGGAGGTAGACGGCGGAGAACAGTCCGAGGAGGGCGAGGAGCATCACGCTGAGCGCGCAGGCACCGCCGAAGTCGTTGTAGAGGAAGGCGTACTTGTAGATGAGGTAGAGGACGGTGACGGTGGAGCTCTCCGGGCCGCCTCCGGTGATCACGAACGGTTCGGTGAACACCTGCATGGTGGCGATGATCTGAAGGAGCATCAGCATCAGGATGACGAATCTCGTCTGGGGGACCGTCACGTGCCGGATGCGCTGGAGCAGGTTCGCGCCGTCGAGTTCGGCGGCCTCGTACAGCTCGCCCGGGATGGACTGGAGGGCGGCGAGGTAGATCAGGACGGTGCCGCCCATGTTGGCCCAGGTGGCGACGATCACCAGGGAGACGAGGGCGGTGTCGGCGCCGTTGGACCAGTGGGAGGTGGGCAGGTGCAGGAACCGCAGTGCCTCGTTGGCGAGGCCGGTGCCCGGGTCGTAGAACCACTTCCACAGCAGGGCGCTGACCACCGGTGGGATCATCACCGGCAGATAGACCACGATGCGGAAGAAGGCCTTGGCGTGCCGGAGTTCGTTCAGCACGAGGGCGAGGACGAACGGGACGGCGAAGCCGATCAGCAGGGCCAGCAGGGTGAAGGTGAGGGTGTTGCGCCAGGCCGCGCCGAATTCGGGGTCGGACAGGACGCGGGAGAAGTTGGCGGTGCCCACCCACTCGGGCGGCGAACCCGGGGTGTACTTCTGGAAGGCGATCACGACGGCGCGGATCGCCGGGTACCAGGAGAACAGGGCGAAGCAGACGAGGCCGCCCAGGAGGAAGCCGTAGGCGTGTGCCTGGTCGGCGAGGCGGCGCCGTCTCCGGTCTCCGGACGGGGACGGCGCCTTCACCGGGCGGACGGCGGGCGCCGGGGCGGCGGGCCGTGCGGCGGTCTTCGTCATCGTGGGCCGGCCTCGCGCGTGGTGGTGGTCATCGCCGGTCAGCCTCGCGCCAGGATGCCGTCGATCTTGGTGGAGGCGTCCTTCAGGAGCCGGTCGATGTCGGTGTCCTCCTTGGTGAGGACCGCGGAGACGACACCGTCGAGGACGGAGTACAGCTGCTGCGCCTGCGGCGGCTCGATCCTCATCTCCAGGCTCTGGTTGCCGTCGAGGAAGGCCTGGTAGTTCTCCACCGGCACGTTGGCGTGGTCCTCCTTGACCTGCTGGTCCTTGGCGTCGGCGGCGCCGGTGAACAGCCGGGGCTCGGGCAGGCCGACCGGTGCGTCGTTCTTCTTCGCGCGGGCGTAGTCGCCGAGGAAGCCGTCGCCGGGGGTGAGGAACATGTGGTCGAGCCACTTCAGGCCGGCCCTGATCTGTGCGGGCGAGGCCTTCTTGTGGAACATGTAGCCGTCCCCGCCGATGAGGGTGGCCCGTCCGCCGGGCATGGGCGCGAGGGCGAGGTCCTTGTACTCGGCGCCCTTCTCCTTCACCAGGATCGGAATGTTGTCGGGAGCCGCGAGGTACATGCCGAGCTTGCCGGCGCCCATCATCTGCTGGACGTCGTTGATGACGAGCAGCTGTTTGCTGCCCATGGAGTCGTCCTTCCACCGCATGTCGTGCAGGGTCTGCAGGACCGCGCGGCCTTCGGGCGAGTCGACGGCCGCCTTCTTTCCGTCGGGGGTGACGACGTCCCCGCCCTGGGAGTAGAGCTCGGCGGTGAAGTGCCAGCCGCCCTGGTTCTGGGCGCTGTAGTCGGCGTAGCCGACGGTGCCGTCGCCGAGTGCGGCGATCTTCTTCGCGGCGTCGCGGACCTCGGCCCAGGTGGTGGGCGGCCGGTCGGGGTCGAGTCCGGCCCGCTCGAAGAGCTGCCGGTGGTAGACCAGCCCCATGGAGTACCCGGTGCGCGGTACGCCGTAGATCCTGCCGTCGACGGTGTAGATGTCCCGCAGCTGCTGCTGGATCGTCCCGTAGCTCTTCAACTCCTTGACGTACGGGGTGAGATCGGCCGCCTGCTTGATGTCGACGACGTGACGCGCGTCGGTGAAGTACGTGTAGAACACGTCCTCCATCTGCCCGCCGGCGAGCTTGGCGTCGAAGGTCTTCGGGTCCTGGCAGGGGAACGCGTCGTGCGGGACGACGTCGATGTCCGGGTTCTTCTTCTCGAAGGCGGCGATGTCCTCCTCGAAGAACCGGCGGTCGACCTCGGCGCTCTTGGGCGGCATGCAGTTGACCGTGATGCGGGTCTTGCCGTCGGCGGCCTGGTCGTCGTTCGACCCGCAGGCAGTGAGTGTGAGGGCGCCGACGCCTAGCGCGACGAGGGTACGGCGGATCCCGGTGCTTCTCATCGGTGGACCCCTCTGGGACAGGAGCGGGTGAACCCCTCGGAACAGGAGCGGTGGGCGGGGCACACTCAAGCACCGACGACAGGGGTCCGCAAGATGTCACGCAGACTTTGAAATTATTCGACAGTCGACCGGAAGCGAAGCGGAATCAGGTCCGCGGCGGGCCGGGCCTCCCGGACGGCGCCGTCCGGATCACGGGGACGGCGGGGCGCCCCGACCCTCAGGTCCGGGGGGCCTGCGCGGTCGACCCGCGCACCACCAGCTCCGGCTCGAACAACAGCTCCTCGGCGGCGACCTGACCACCGTTGATCTGCGCGTTCAGCAGTTCCACGACGGCCCTGCCCATGGCCTCGATGGGCTGGCGGACCGTGGTGAGCGGGGGCTCGGTGCAGTTCATCAGGGCCGAGTCGTCGTAGCCGACGACCGAGATCTGCGCGGGGACGTCGAGTCCCCGGCGGCGGGCGGCCCGTACCGCACCGAGGGCGAGGGGATCGCTGGCGCAGATGAAACCGGTGACGCCCCGGTCGATGAGCCGGGAGGCGGCGGCGTGCCCGCCCTCGATGGAGAACATGGCGCGGGCGACGTGCTCGTCGGGCACCCCGCCCGCGACCGCGCGGACGGCGGCCAGCTTGCGGGCCGACGGGACGTGGTCGGCGGGGCCGAGCACCAGACCGATCCGCTCGTGGCCGAGCGAGGCCAGATGCCGCCAGGCCTGTTCCACGGCCACGGCGTCGTCGCAGGAGACGCCGGGGAAGCCGAGGTTCTCTATGGCCGCGTTGACGAGGACGACCGGGATGTTGCGCTCGGCGAGCTGCCGGTAGTGGTCGTGGGGCGCGTCGGCCTGGGCGTAGAGCCCGCCGGCGAAGACGACGCCGGACACCTGCTGCTGGAGCAGCAGTGTCACGTAGTCCGCTTCGGAGACGCCGCCACGGGTCTGGGTGCACAGCACCGGCGTCAGTCCGAGCTGGGCCAGCGCGCCGCCGATCACCTCGGCGAAGGCGGGGAAAATCGGGTTCTGCAGCTCGGGCAGCACCAGGCCGACCAGCCGGGCGCGCTCGCCGCGCAGCTGGGTGGGCCGCTCGTAGCCGAGCACGTCCAGGGCGGAGAGCACGGCCTGCCGGGTGGACTCGGAGACTCCCGGCTTGCCGTTGAGCACCCGGCTGACCGTGGCCTCGCTGACCCCGACCTTCTTCGCCACCACAGCAAGTCGTCGCGTCATGAACGCAAGAATAGCGCAAGTCACGCAAGCAACTTGCGCAAGCATGCAAGAAACCGGCGCGTCAGAACGGTTCCGGCACCACGCTGAGATGGGATGCGGCGCGCCGGCGTCTGCGGTGGCCGGACGGGGTGCGGCGCGCCTCACGCAGGACCAGCGTCAGCCGGATGCAGTCCATGTCGTCGAGGATCCTGGTCGTCTCCACGACGAGACGACAGTCGGTGACTCCCCAGCGCGGATCGGGGTGCCGCAACGGCCTTACGGCACCGTCGTGTTCGGCGGCCTGCTCACCGACGGCACGGAGCCAGTGCGGCAGTCCCTGCCGGTAGGCGGCCTCCATGATGGGGTCCTGGGCGATGTCCCGGCGGATGGCCTGCAGCCCGTGGTCGTGGCCGTGCCGCTCCACCGTCTTGGCGAAGTGCGCCAGCATCGGCAGGCACCAGCTCGACTCGTGTTCCTCCAGCACGGTGGCGGCGTCCGGGTGGAAGAGGACGAAGCGGAGGAAGTTGTCGCCGGGCATGGCCGTCGGATGCGGTTCGACATCCCGGAAAAGTGTCCGGAAAGCGGTGTTGGCCAGCAGCACGTCCCAGCGGCGGTCAACCACCAGGGAAGGGAAGGGCACCGCGTGGAGGAACGCGGCGTAGTCCTCCAGATAGGCCTGCGCTTCGGGAGTCTCGGGGCCGGGCCGCGGTACCGGCCGCCGGCCTCCTGCCTGATGTGCCATCGGGAGGTCACCCCTCTTGCCTGTGCGGCCTTGACGCAGGGCCCCGATCCTGCGGGCCGAACCTCGAGCGTGTCAACTATCGTGGCATTTCATGCCGGTTGACGGCTGAAATTGGCCACAGTTGTGGCGAGACCTGGATGTGAGTTCGAGACACGGGCTAGTCTCCGTGAAGTTCACGGCAACCGCATGTGAGAAGCATGTGAGAGACGTAGGAGATCTGTCGGTGACGGGTGGCTTCGTGGGTGAGGGTCAGGACACCGCGCCGACGACCGCACTGTCGGCCGTCGTCGCCCGCGTCGCCGCACTCGCCGACCGGCTCGACGTGCCGCACACCGAGGTCTTCGGCATCGGCCGGCTCTCCGCGGCCTCCGGAGTCCCGGAGCCGGTGGTCAAGGCCCTGTTGAGCGGCCGGAGCGCGGGCGAACCCGAGGTGCAGACCCGGTTCGTGCAGCGCCTGGACCTGCTGCGCCGCACCCGGCTCAAGCCGAACGGCCGCAAGTACACGCAGCAGGAGATAGCCGACGGCGCGGGCATGTCCCGGCAGCAGGCCGGTGCCCTGATCAACGGCGACCGGCGTCCCACCATGGAGCACTGCGACGCCATCCAGCGGTTCTTCCGGGTGCACGCCGGATTCCTCACCGCCGAGGACCCCGAAGCCCTCGCGAACGCGCTCCGGCACACCGAGCAGGAGCTGCTGCAGAGCCTGGCGGACCGTGAGCGGCGGGCCGCCGCGGCGGCCGACGACCCGTTGGAGCGACTGCTGCAGGACCACGGGGTGCGCGGCATCGCGTGGCGGGCCGCCCAGCTCCCCACCGACCAGCACCGCGACAAGGTCGCGGAGTGGCTGGACATGCTCCTGGAGAGCGTCCAGCGGCCCAAGGCCTGAGCCGGGGCGCCTGAGCCGGGGAACGCTTCAGCCGGGGAACGCTTCAGCCGGGGGGGCGGACCGGCGTGCGGCAGGGACCGACTGTCAGTGGTGGGCGGCAAGCTGGGGGTGCGCCCGCACCGTGCGGGGCGCCCGATGCGGGATCATGACTCGGGGAGAGCGAAGCGATGCCCACCGCCGTACCGACCGACCGCGAACGCACCGCCGTCCAGGCCTATCTGCGACTGCTGCACACGGTGCGCGCCGCCTACGACAGGGAGACCGGACCGCCGGGCGCCCGCAGGCCCCCGATGGTGGCGCCCTCCGTTCTCGCGGAGGCGGAGACCGCCCTGGCCCGGGCGGGGCTGTCCGGCAACGAGGAGTACTTCTTCCGGATGCTCCGCGACTGGCACCCGCAGCCGTGATCCGACCGCACGGCCGACCGGAGCCGACCGCCCAGGGGGCGGGCACGGCGCCGCGCTGTTCCCGGCCCCGCCGCCCCGGTCAGCCGTGCGGTACGGCGACCGCGGTCGCGACCAGACCGCCTTCGACGGTCCAGCGGCCGTCGAAGTGGTCGAGGCGGTGGCCGCCCACCCAGGGGCCGGGCACCAGGAGCGCCGCCCGGAACCCGCCGCGCAGCGGAGCCCCGGCCCCCTCGACGGCAGAGCCGCCGGAGTCGGAACCACCGGTGCCGGTGCCGCTCCCGCTGCCGCCGCCGGCTTCGGTGAACAGCTCGATGTCGGCCTCCATGAAGTCCAGCCACTTCCCGGTCAGCGGGAACCACGCCTTGTACACGGCCTCCTTGGCGCTGAACAGCAGCCGGTCCCAGTGCACCCCGGGCCGTTCCAGGGCCAGCCGTCCGATGCGCTCCGCCTCTCCCGGCAGCGCCACGGACGACAACACCCCCTCGGGCAGCGGCCCTTGGACCTCCGCGTCGATGCCGAGGGAGGCCAGGTCCCCCGTACGGACCAGGGCGGCGGCGCAGTAGCCCGCGCAGTGGGTCATGCTGCCGGCCAGCCCGTCCGGCCAGCCGGGTGCGCCGCGCTCGCCGGGCAGGACGGGCTGCGGGGGCACGCCGAGCTTCTTCATGGCCCGGCGGGCGCAGGAGCGCACCGCGGTGAACTCCCGGCGGCGCTTGTCGACGGCCCGCGCCATGACGTGCGCTTCCTCGGGGTACAGCGGGGCGTCGGCGCCCTCGTCGCCGTAGGCCTCCACAGCGACGACCGTCCCGGGCAGCAGCTCCCCGATCACCGGCCACCGCCCTCCCCCGCCACGGCCCCGGACTCGGCCTCGGTACCGGGCTCCTCCCCCGGCACGATCCGGCGCAGCCGCCCCGGCGGTGCCGGCCGTTTCCGCCATTCACGGGGGTAGCCCACGGACACCTCCTCGAAACGGACGCCGTCCTGCCGGGTGCTCCGCGGAATGTGGAGATGGCCGTAGACCATCGTGTGGACGTTGAACCTGCGGTGCCAGTCGTCGGTGAGTACGGTGCCGCACCACATGGCGAACTCGGGATACCACAGGACGGCCGTGGGATGCCGGTGCAGCGGGTAGTGGTTGACGAGCACGACGGGCAGGCCGTCGGGCAGTCCGGCGAGCCGCCGTTCGGTCTCCTCGACCCGGGCCCGGCACCAGGCCTCCCGGCTCGGGTACGGGTCGGGGTGCAGCAGGCGTTCGTCGGCGCAGACGACGCCGGTGCCGTGCGCGTACTCCAGCCCTTCGTCCTTGGTGGCGCACCCGGCCGGCAGGAAGGAGTAGTCGTACAGGAGGAAGAGCGGGGCCACGGCCACAGGGCCACCGGGGCCCTCCCAGACGGGGTAGGGGTCCTCCGGGGTGATCACGCCGAGGTCGCGGCACTGTTCGACGAGGTGGTCGTAGCGGGCGACGCCGCGCAGGGTGACGGTGTCCTTCGGGTGGGTCCACAGCTCGTGGTTGCCGGGCGCCCAGACGACCTTCCGGAACCGGCCCGCGAGGGTCCCGAGCGCCCAGCGGATGTCGTCCACGGTCTCCGCGACGTCTCCGGCCACCAGGAGCCAGTCCTCGTCCGACTCGGGGTGCATCCGCTCCACCAGGGCGCGGTTCTCGTCGTAGCCGATGTGAAGGTCGCTGATGGCCCACAGCTGTCCGCCGCCGGCTGCCATTGACGTCACCCGTCGCCCCCTGAGCATGAAGGATCAACCCGTACGCACAGCATGCACGAGGAGTATGGTCGCAGGGGAACAGGAGCGCGGATCCGTAACACGCCCGTGGTTCGGGAGCGCGTGTCGAAGCCGTATGATCGGCCGCAACACCGCCGCAGTGAAGCCCTCGCGCAGGGCCGTCCGGCGATCCTCCACACCCTCTGCCCGGGCACGGGCCGCCGAGGCCTGCCCGCACACCGTGAAAGGCGGCCTGCATGGCCTCTTGCGTACGCGTATGGCTCAACCGCACGTACGCGGAGAACGTGTTCTTCATGGATCAGGTGAGGAAGAACCCCAGCGACCGGGCCGTCGAGATCCATGCCACCCACGGCGACCCGGACTCCCCCGTCCTGGCCGCCGCCGACACCGCCGAGCTGGAACCCGAGGGCCTGTCCCCGGCGGCGTACGTCGAGTACGCGCTCGCCCAGTGCGCGCGGCGCGGCATCGACGTGTTCGTGCCCCGGCTGCACCAAGGGGCGATCGTCGCGCACCGCGCGGAGTTCGAGGCGGCCGGTACGGCGCTGCTGGCCCCGCCGCCCGAGGCGGTGGCCGTCTTCCACGACAAGGTGATCGCCTACGAGGCCGTCCAGGCGATCGGGGTGCCGGTGCCGCCGTGGTGGCGCGTGCGGTCGGCGGACGAGCTGGTCCGCGCGGTGGACGAACTGGAGGCACGGGGGCATCAGGCCTGCTTCAAGCCCGCGTCCGGCGCGGGGGGTGTGGGCTTCCGGGTGATCACCCGTGCCCCCTTCTCGCTCACTCAGCTGAACGGCTTTCCCAGCCCGTACGTGCCGCTGGATCTGGCGCTGGAGGCGGTGCGGCAGGCCGAGGAGCCGGTGGACTGGCTGGTGATGCCGGTGCTGGAGCAGCCGGAGGTGTCGGTGGACTGCCTCACCGGGCCCGACAACCGGGTCCGGCTGGCCGTCGGCCGCACCAAGAACGGCCGCCGCAGGGGGTTCACCGTGGACGAGCGCTGGCTGGAGCCGGCCCGGCGGATCGCGGAGGGTTTCGGGCTGCACCATCTGTCCAACATCCAGTTCCGGATGTTCGGCGAGCGGCCCGTGCTGATGGACGTCAACACCCGCCCGGCCGGCGGACTGCACCAGCTGTCGCTGTGCGGGGTGAACGCGCCGTGGGCCGCCGTGCGGCTGGCGCTCGGTGACGATCCGGGTGAGATGTCCCCGCCGTTCCTGGGCCAGGACTACTCGGTGGTGTCGGGGCCGCGTCCGCTGCGCCCGGTGTCGGTGCCGCAGCAGCGCACGGACGTGCCCGCGGACGTCCCCGCACCCGCGCTGGGCGGTGTACCGGCCCCGGCCGTGCCCGCCGGGCCTCGGGCCGCGGCCGACTCCGGTCAGGTGCGCGCCACCGCCGCGGACGCCGTGGCCGGGGGCTCCGCCGCCTGGGGAACGCACCACCGCTAGAACCCGAATGCCGCACGCCCTCCTTGCCCACCGGCCGGTCCCTGCGCGCTTCCTGTGCCGGGACCGGATTTTTTTCGGGGAATTCCTCCGGAGGGTGTATCAGACGGCGAGTGTCGCGCTCTTAACGGTGGAGGGCGACGGGGGAACCCCTTCCGGAGGACGGGGAAGCCTTCCGGAGGGGACGGGGGAGCACGGGGGAAGC
>NZ_LIQT01000282.1 GCF_001418415.1 Streptomyces hirsutus | reverse complement strand
CTCCCCCGCCCCGCCTGACGCAAGACCCGCTCACCGACCCGACCGACCGAAGGGCAGCACCGACACAATGGCGACCTCGACGACGACCGGTGACGGCACCGGCCTGGTGGAGATGGCATGGGACCCGATCACCCGGATCGTGGGCAGTCTCGGCATCCACACAAAGATCGACTTCAAGCAGAAGCGGGTCGCCGAGTGCTACAGCACCTCGTCGGTCTTCCGCGGCTACAGCGTCTTCATGCGCGGCAAGGACCCGCGCGACGCCCACTTCATCACCAGCCGTATCTGCGGCATCTGCGGTGACAACCACGCCACCTGCTCGGTGTACGCGCAGAACATGGCGTACGGGGTGAAGCCGCCGCACCTCGGCGAGTGGATCATCAACCTCGGCGAGTCCGCGGAGTACATGTTCGACCACAACATCTTCCAGGAGAACCTGGTGGGGGTCGACTACTGCGAGAAGATGGTCCGCGAGACCAATCCGGGGGTGCTCGAACTCGCCGAGCGCACCGAGGCGCCGCACGCGGGCGAGCACGGCTACCGCACCATCGCCGACATCATGCGCTCGCTCAACCCGCTGGAGGGCGAGTTCTACCGGGAGGCGCTGCAGGTCAGCCGGTACACGCGGGAGATGTTCTGTCTCATGGAGGGCCGCCACGTGCACCCCTCCACGCTGTACCCGGGCGGCGTCGGCACCATCGGTTCGGTCCAGCTGTTCACGGACTACATGAGCCGCCTCATGCGCTACGTCGAGTTCATGAAGCGGGTCGTGCCGCTCCACGACGACCTGTTCGACTTCTTCTACGAGGCCCTGCCCGGCTACGAGGAGGTCGGCCGACGGCGCGTGCTGCTCGGCTGCTGGGGCGCGCTCAACGACCCCGAGTACTGCGACTTCACCTACGCCAACATGACGGACTGGGGACGCCGCATGTTCGTCACCCCCGGCGTGATCGTGGACGGCAAGCTGGTCACCAACGACCTCACCGAGATCAACCTCGGCATCCGCATCCTGCTGGGCAGTTCGTACTACGAGGACTGGGCGGGCAAGGAGCAGTTCGTCACCCACGACCCGCTCGGCAACCCGGTCGACCCGCGCCACCCGTGGAACCAGCACACCATCCCCGCCCCGCAGAAGCGGAACTTCGACGACAAGTACAGCTGGGTGATGTCACCCCGCTGGTTCGACGGCAAGGACCACCTGCCGCTCGACACGGGCGGCGGCCCCCTCGCCCGCCTGTGGTCCACGGCCCTGTCGGGGCTGGTCGACATCGGGTACGTCAAGGCGACCGGACACAGCGTCGTCATCAACCTGCCCCGCACTCTCACCAAGCCGGAGACCACCTTCGAGTGGAAGATCCCGCAGTGGAGCAACGCGCTGGAGCGCAACCGCGCCCGCACCTACTTCCAGGCCTACGCCGCCGCCGTCGCCCTGCACTGCGCGGAGAAGGGCCTCGCGGAGGTGCGCGCCGGACGCACCCAGACCTGGGAGAAGTTCGAGGTGCCGGACGAGTCCATCGGCGTCGGCTTCACCGAGGCGGTGCGCGGTCTCCTCTCCCACCACATGGTCATCCGGGACGGGAAGATCGCCAACTACCACCCGTACCCGCCGACGCCGTGGAACGCGTCCACCCGTGACACCTACGGCACCCCCGGCCCGTACGAGGACGCGGTGCAGAACACGCCGATCTTCGAGGAGAACACCCCCGAGAACTTCAAGGGCATCGACATCATGCGCACCGTGCGCAGCTTCGACCCGTGTCTGCCGTGCGGCGTCCACATGTACGTCGGCGACGGCAGAACCGTGAAGTCGATGCACGTACCCACCGGCCTGAGCGGTCTGGCCGGATGAGCGGGGTGCGAGGCGGGACGGACGCGGAGACGGCCGGGCGGACGGTCGAGGAGATCCTCGACCGTCTCGCCGCCGCCGGGGACCGCGCGGCGTGCGAGGCCGCCGAGGAACTCGTGCGGAGCCTCATGGAGTTCTACGGTGCGGGGTTCGCCCGCGCCCTGGACCTGCTCGGACGTGATCCGGACAGGCCGGTGGGGGAGGCACGGGAGGCCCTCCTCGGTGACGAACTCGTCGCGAGCCTCCTGGTCCTGCACGGGCTGCACCCGGACGACGTTCCCACCCGCGTCACGCGGGCGCTGAACGCGGTCCCGCATTCCGTGGAGAGTGCCGGATTCGACCCGGCCACGGGCGAGTTGCGGCTGCGGCTCACCGAATCGGGCGGCTGCGGCTGCGGCGGCACCCGTGAGGCCGTCGAGCAGGCGGCGCGCGACGTCCTCGCCTGTTTCGCGCCGGAGGTGACCGCCGTGGTGCTGGAGGCGGACGCGGAACGCGAACCGGTCCTCCTCCAGATCGGTGCGGGCCCGCCGGCCCCGTCCGGTCCGAGCGGCCGGCCGCCGGCCACCACCGCGCCGTGAGCGCGCTGCCGGCCGGGCCGGAACGGCTCCGGCAACCTTCCGCGCCCCGGGGCCTGTTCCGTTTCACCGGGCCCCGTCCGCCCCGCGAGGAACGCTGCGAGCTGTGCGCGGTGCCGCTGCCCGACGAGCGTCACCGGCACCTCGTGGACATCGAGAACCGTGCGCTGGCCTGCGCCTGCGGCCCCTGCGCCCAACTCCTGGACCGTACGGGCGCGCCGACGGGCCGCTTCCGCACGGTTCCCGACCGCTGCCTGAGCGACCCGGAGCACCGCTTCGACGAGCAGACCTGGGAGCGGCTGCGCATCCCCGTCGGCGTCGTCTTCTTCTTCCGCAACTCCGCGCTCGACCGCCTGGTCGCGCTCTATCCGAGCCCGGCCGGAGCGACCGAGAGCGAACTGGAGCCGGATTCCTGGCAGTCCGTCCTGGACGGCTCGCCGCTCACCGGGGTTCTCGAACCCGACGTGGAGGCATTGCTGCTGCGCCGCCATCAGGGGCAGGTGGAGTGCTACCTGGTGCCGATCGACATCTGCTACGAGCTGGTGGGCCGCATGCGACTGACGTGGCAGGGCTTCGACGGGGGCGCGGAGGCGCGGGCCGACCTGGACGCCTTCTTCACCCAGGTGCGGGGCCGGGCCCGTGCGTTCGGGGGTGACCGGTCGTGACCGGGTTCACCTTCGCCTGCACCGGTGTGCGCGCCGATCCGTACGCCGCGGGCCCCACGCTCGTGTTCCGGCTGCGCATCACCGCCTCGCCGGGTACCCGGATCCACGCGCTGGCGCTGCGCTGCCAGATCCGTATCGAGCCCGCGCGCCGGGGCTACGGCGACGCCGAGGCCGAGGCGCTGGCCGACCTGTTCGGGGAGCGGTCCCGTTGGGGCAGCAGCCTCCACCCCGTGCAGTTCGCCCAGGTGCCCGTGATGGTGCAGGGGTTCACCGGCGAGACGGAGACCGATCTGGTGGTGCCCTGCACCTACGACATGGACATCGCCTCCTCCCGCTACTTCCACGCGCTGGAGGAGGGGGAGGTCCCGCTGCTGATGCTGTTCTCCGGTACGGCCTTCACCGGAGCCGGGGGCTTTCAGGTCGAGCCCGTCCCCTGGGACCGGGAGGCCACGTTCCGGATGCCGGTGAAGACCTGGCAGGAGATGGTCGAGCAGCATTTCCCGGGCTCGGGCTGGATCCGTCTGCCCCGGGACGCCATGGACGCGCTGCTCGCCCACCGGTCGCGGCAGGCGCTGCCCTCGTGGCAGGCGACCGTCGAGCACCTGCTGCACGCGGCCGGGGAGAGCACACCGTGACCACGACGACGTTCACTTCCCGGGCCGAGGCCCGGCTGGCGGTGGCACGCCACGTCGCCGACGCCGTGCTGTTCGAGGGGTACGTGCTCTACCCGTACCGTGCCTCGGCGGCCAAGAACCGGCTGCGCTGGCAGTTCGGCGTGCTCGTGCCGCCGTCCTGGACGGCGGCCGCCGCGGAGCACGACGTCCAGCACACCGAACTGCTGATGGAGCCGCGTCGGGGCGCGACCCTCTTCGTCGAGGTGCGCTTCCTCCACGCCCAGCGGCGCACGGTTCAGCGCGTTCTGCCGGACGGCGGTTTCGAGACCGTACGCGAGCTGCCCCTGAAGGACCGGGTGCTGGTGCCGTGGGACGAGGGCCGGGAGGAGCGGGTCCGGCTGGCCGTCGATGCGGACGAACTGGCGAGGACCGGTGCCGTCGTGCCCTTCACCCGTCCCGCGGCCGAGGAGACCGAGCCCGTCAGGGACGCCACGGGGGCGGTCGTGGGACGGCTGGTGCGGCGCCGTGAGGAGCTCGACGGAGTCCTGCGCCTGTCGGCGAGCCCGCTGGACGGACCGTATGCCACGCAACGGCTGCGAGTGGTCGTGGAGAACACCAGCGACTGGCTGCCCGAGGACGGTGCCGGCCGGGATGCGGCGCTGCCCCGTTCCCTGGTCGCCACCCACACCCTGCTGCATCTGGACTCCGGGCAGTTCCTGTCGCTGACGGACCCGCCCCAGTGGGCCACGGGCGCCGTGGCGGCCTGCCGCAATCTGCACACCTGGCCCGTACCGGCCGGTGAGCCGGGCTCCCGTGACCTGGTGCTCTCCTCTCCGATCATCCTGGAGGACCATCCGGCCATCGCCCCGGAGAGCCCCGGTGCCCTGTACGACGCCACGGAGATCGACGAGATCCTCGCGCTGCGCACCGCCGCCCTCACCGACGAGGAGAAGCGCGAGGCCAGAGGCACCGACGACCGGGCGGCAGCGGTGATCGACCTCACCGAATCGATGCCGGCGGAGATGCTGGAGCGACTGCACGGCGCGGTACGGAGCCTGCGCGAGGTCGCCACGCCCGGGGTGTCCGCGCCGCGCTCCCCGGCGCCGGACGTGCCGGGGTTCGGCACCGGCGCCGGGGCGTCCGGCGTCTTCGGGGAGGACGGGTTCGTCCGGCAGGAAACGCCCTGGTGGGATCCGGGCGCGGACGCCTCCGTGGATCCCGCCCGTGATCACGTCCTGGTCGACGGACGGGAGGTGCGGGCGGGCAGCCGCGTCGTGCTGCGGCCCGGGCCGCGCCACTCCGACGCCCAGGACCTGTTCGTCGCCGGCCGGCGCGCCCTGGTCGAGGCGGTCCTGCACGACGTCGACGGCGGTGTGCACATCGCGGTCACCCTCGAGGACGATCCCGGCGCCGACATCCGCCGCGAACAGGGCCGGTATCTCTACTTCCAGCCCGACGAGGTCGGCGTCGTGGAGGGTGAGGAGACCCCATGACCAGTGGTCCGGCGCCCCGTCCCCGCACCCTGGTCGCCGGGGTGGGCAACATCTTCCTCGGCGACGACGGCTTCGGGGTGGAGGCCGCCCGCCGGCTGGCCGAACAGGGGTGCCCGGCGGGCGTCGAAGTCGCCGACATCGGCATCCGCGGCGTCCATCTGGCGTACCGGCTCCTCGACGGCTACGACACGCTCGTCCTCCTCGACGCGACAGCACGCGGAGGGGAGCCCGGAACGCTGTACCTGATCGACGCCACGGAGCCCGCGGGCCGGCGGCCACCGGACGGTGTCGCCCTGGACGGCCACCGGATGTCGCCCGATGCCGTACTGGCCCTGCTGGACACCCTGTGCGCGGGCACCGGAGCGGTGCCACCGCGGCGCACCCTGGTGGTCGGCTGCGAACCCGCGACCGTCGAGGAGGGCATCGGCCTCAGCCCGCCGGTGGCCGACGCCGTGCCCGGAGCGGTGCGCATGGTCGGCGAACTGATCCGGGACGAAGCCGTCGTCCGACCCGCACACCACGTCGTACGACCGAGCCCCGTCGGTCGGCGAGAACACCTTCCGCCTCCAGGAGAGCAACCATGAAGAAACGCCTCATCGGCGGTGCCACGGCCGCCGTCACCGCAGCGGCCCTGGCAGCGCTCGTCGCGAACGTCTGGCCGGACGTCCGTCGTTATCTGCGCATCCGCAGGATGTGACCCACCGGACGCCCGCTCGACGGCCCAACCGGCGTGCCCCGAAAGAGCTATGCGTGCGCCTCGCCCCGGCGTGCCGGTCGGACCGGCGGCGCGAGCCCCCTACTACTGGGCGGTGCGACACGACCCCGGCCGAGAACGGAGAGGCGATGCACGAGATGTCCGTCGCCCTGTCGATCGTGGACCAGGTCGAGCAGGCGGCACGGTCCCGCTCCGCGCGCGGCGTGCGCCGGGTCCGCCTCGACATCGGCGAACTCGCCGGAGTCGTCCCCGACGCACTCGCCTTCTGCTTCGAACTCGCCTGTTCCGGGACGGTTCTCCAGGGCGCCGAACTCGTCACCGGGTCCGTGCCCGGCCGGGCGTCGTGCGCGCCGTGCGGGCGGACCTGGGACACCGGGATGCCCCCGGACATGATCTGCGCCTCCTGTCGCGGGGGTGCCACCGAGCTGTTGTCGGGCCGCGAGCTGAGGATCACCGAAGTGCACTGGGCGGCGGATTCCCCCGCCCCCGGCCCCTCCCC
>NZ_LIQT01000281.1 GCF_001418415.1 Streptomyces hirsutus | reverse complement strand
GCCCGAGGCCCTGCGGCGTCGAGCAGCCGCAGGGCCTCGGGCGGATATCCGGCGAGGAGGGCCTGTTCCGCGGCGGCCGTGTAACGCCGCGCCCGCAGCGCGTCGTCCGGCGTCAGCTCGGCGGCACGCACCTGGGCCGTGCGGCGCAGGGCGGGCGGTGTGCCGGAGGTCGAGTCGGTGGCCGCGGCCTCCAGTTCGGCGGCCAGCACCGCGTCGGGTCCGGGGGCGGTCCACGAGCGGTGCAGCAGTGCGGGCACGCCGTGCGGTGCGGGGTGTGCCGCGGCCAGCGAGCGGTGCGCGGCACGGCGGCGTTCGGACGGGGCACCGGCGTACACCGCCCTGCCGACCAGCGGGCTGCGGAACCGGAGCCGGCCCCCGGGGACCGCGAGCAGCTCGGACGCCTGCGGCGGCTCGGAGGGTTCGGGAGGCACGTCCCCGTCCCGACCGCCGAGGCCGTTCGTCGCCCGCCCTACGAGTGCGGCCTCGGCGTCCCGCTCCCCCGTGGCCCGCATCGCCGCCGCGACGACGAGCAACAGGTCGGCCCGGTCCGGCCGTTGGCCGATCGGACATCCGCCCGCGACGACGGTCAGCGTCCCGGCGTCGGCCAGGGGGCGGGGCAGCGCGTGGTCGCCGCGGAGCTGGGCGGGCGAGAGGCGGTGGGCCAGGGCCAGCAGCAGCGCGGGGTTGCCCTGCGCCTCGGTCACCAGCTCCTCGCGGACGACCGGGTCGACGGCACCGTCCGTCAGATCGTGCAGCAGTCCCGCCGCGTCCCCGGGCGTGAGCGGGGTGAGCTCCAGCACCGGCAGTGTCGCCCATTCCCTTTCCACGGGCCGGTGTCCGGGCACGGTGACGAGCAGGCCCACCCGGTGAACGCCGTCCGCCGCGTGCACCCGTGCGGCCACCCGGCCCAGCGCGGTGCGCGAGGCGGTGTCCCACAGGTGCACGTCGTCCACGCACACCAGCAGGGGTGAACGGGCGGACGCCGCCCGCAGGATGTCCAGGAGCACCTCCTCCGCCGTGCCGTCGCCGGGGACGCGCCCGGCGTGGCGGGCGGCGCGCAGCAGGGTGCGCAGACCGCTGTGGGGCTGCGGGGAACAGGCCGGTTCGGCGCGGACGTGCCACACCGGTCCGGCGCGGAAGGCGCGTGCCGCGAACTCCAGGAAGGCCGTACGGCCGCCACCGGGTTCGCCGGTCACGACATGGGCGCCGCCGTCGGTGCGCAGCCCGTCCAGCAGCGCGGCGAACGCCTGCCGTCGGGGTCCCGCGCGGTACCGGAGCGGAGCGGATCCACGGGTCGTCTGTCCGGTCATTTCCGCGACGTTACTTACGCGTAAGAAGCGGTGGAAGGCGTCCGTCCGGGTGCCGGAGGCGGCCCGTCCGCCGTTCCACCTGGGGCTTCTCACGAGATGTGCGGCGGGCGGCGTGTGCCGCCGCCCAAGCGGGCGGTCCCTCGGCGGTGCACCCGCACAACGCCGGTGGCGGCCCGCGTCGTACGCGGGCCGCCACCGGAGCCTGTCGGTGTCCGACGGGATGTCAGGAGGTGTGCGGGCAGTTGCCCCGCGACTCCGCGATCGTGAGGCTCCGCTGCGGCAGCGGGCACAGGAACTGCTCGTAGCGGGTGTCGTTGTCGATGAACCGCTTCAGCCAGGAAATGCTGTACTTCGCGATCGTCGTGTTGCTGGAGTTGGGCGTGAAGTGGGTGGCGTTGTTCAGTTCCAGGTAGGCCCGGTCGAGGGAGGACGGCAGACCGGTGTAGAGGGGCTCGGCGTGGGTGGAGACCGGGGCGACCGTGTCGCCGTCGGCCCCGAAGATCAGGGTGGGGGTCCTGACCTCGGGCCACGTCTTGTCGAGGTTCCAGGGGGTCAGCGGGATCGCCGCCTGGAGCGAGGGACGGTCCTTCGCCGCCTCGAGGCTGCCGCCGCCGCCCATCGAGTGGCCCATGACACCGAGGCGGCTGCTGTCGATACGGCTGCGGACCGCGCTGCGTCCGGTGAGGTAGTCCAGCGCGGCGAGCAGCTGGTCGCCGCGGGAGTCGGGCTGGTCGAGGGTGGTGTTGGTGTCGATGGTGAACACGACGAAGCCCTGGGAGGCCAGGCGCGGGCCCAGCCAGGCGATGGAGGACTCGTAGGCGGTGAAGCCGGGTGAGATGGCGATCGCGCCGAACGTGCCGTCGGCGGTGCTGCTCGGATAGTAGATGGTGCCCCCGCCGAAGCCGGTGACGGAGAGCGAGGAGACCGAGGTCTCGGAGACGGAGTACGGGCCGCGCAGCGCCTCGATGCTGGACTGGGACGGCGCCGGACCGCGCTCGTAGGGGTTGGCCGCGGCGTGGGCGCCGGGACCTGTGAGGGTGCTCAGGCCGACGACGACGGCGACGGCGGCGGCCAGTCCGGCGAACCGTCCGGTCCTGCCGCGCCGGGTGTGGGAGGGGCGCGCGGTCGGGCCTGCGGTGCTGGTGTGGGGGTGCTGCTGCACGGCGGGGAGTCCTCTCTGTGGCGGCGGGCCGCCCGGTGGCCGGTGCACGGGTACGACGTGGGATGTGACCGTGCGCCGGCCGTGGGCGCCGCCGATGGGCTGGCGGTTGCCACTGTCGGAGAGGAAGGAGTCCGCGCGGACCGGCAATCTCACCGGTCTCGTCGCTCCGCCCGCCGACGGCGCACCGGCCCGTCGGCGGGCGGAGCGGCGGGGCAGCGGTGGTCGGCGGTGGCCGGCGGTGGCCGGCACCGTATGCGCAAGGGGAGCCGGGGTAGGGAAGAGGAGCAGGTGCGGTCACCGTCGGATTCGGCGCCGACGGTGACCGCCGTACGGAAACGCCCCCGCCCCCCACATCACCCGCATGGCCCTCTCCGGACGTCGCATCGGCCCGCGGCGTGCTCGTATGGAAGCGGCCTGCCTACCCGGAGGGAGCTGGGAATGCACGAGATGTGGTGCGGTGCGGACACTTCGGGGGAGCCTGTGTGGCATGTTCTGACCACCGACAGAACGACCACGCTGTGCGGAGTGGAGAAGGAGGACGAACCCCGTCGGCGGGACGCGACGGACCGCCACTGCTTCCCCTGCATGGAGTCGTTCCAGGAGGTCGTGGAAGCCGGCTGACGACCCGGCACGCCGTTGTGCCCCGGACGCCCCGGCGCCGGGG
>NZ_LIQT01000280.1 GCF_001418415.1 Streptomyces hirsutus | reverse complement strand
ACCGTCCCCGACCGCGCCGGCCCCGTCCTCCGGCTTCCCCGACTTCCCCGACTTCTCCGAGTCCTCCGGCATACGGCCGCGTCCCCTTCCCAAGCAATGGTCGTCCGCAATACCTTATGGCTTCCGGCCGACCGAACCGAAGCCCGCAGAAGCCACGAGCAGCCCTCAGCGGCCGCGTGTGGCCAGAAGTGCCAGAAGCAGCCCGAGGAGGCCCTTCCGTGGCAGACCCCACACCCCCGCTCGGTGTCGAGGAGCTGCACGCCCTCGTCGCGGGCGGTGAGATCGACACGGTCGTCCTGGCCTTCCCCGACATGCAGGGGCGGCTCCAAGGCAAGCGGTTCGCCGCGCGCTTCTTCCTCGACGAGGTGCTCCGGCACGGCGCCGAGGGCTGCGCCTACCTGCTCGCCGTCGACGCCGACATGAACACCGTCGACGGCTACGCCATGTCCTCCTGGGAGAACGGCTACGGCGACTTCGCCATGTTCCCCGACCTCGACACGCTCCGCCGCGTGCCGTGGAACGAGGGCACCGCCCTGGTCGTCGCGGACCTGGCCTGGGCCGACGGCTCCCCGGTCGGCGCCGCCCCCCGCCAGATACTGCGCCGCCAGCTCGAGCGCCTGGCCGGACTCGGGTACACCGCCCAGGTCGGTACCGAGCTGGAGTTCATCGTCTTCCGGGACACCTACGAACAGGCCTGGGACGCCGGCTACCGCGGGCTCACCCCGGCCAACCAGTACAACGTCGACTACTCGGTGCTCGGCACCGGCCGGATCGAACCCCTGCTGCGCCGCATCCGCAACGAGATGGCCGCCGCCGGCCTCACCGTCGAGTCCGCCAAGGGCGAGTGCAACCCCGGCCAGCACGAGATCGCCTTCCGCTACGACGAGGCCCTGGTCACCTGCGACCAGCACGCCGTCTACAAGACCGGCGCCAAGGAGATCGCCGCCCAGGAGGGCGTGTCGATCACCTTCATGGCCAAGTACAACGAACGCGAGGGCAACTCCTGCCACATCCACCTCTCCCTCGCCGCCCCCGACGGCACCAGCGCCATGCCGGGTTCCGCCCAGGACCCGGAGGCCATGTCGGACGTCATGCGGCACTTCCTCGCCGGACAGCTCGTCGCGCTCCGCGAGTTCTCCCTGCTCTACGCCCCGCACATCAACTCCTACAAGCGGTTCCAGCCGGGCTCCTTCGCACCGACCGCCGTCGCCTGGGGGTACGACAACCGCACCTGTGCCCTGCGCGTCGTCGGCCACGGCCGCTCCCTGCGCTTCGAGAACCGGCTGCCCGGCGGCGACGTCAACCCGCATCTCGCCGTGGCGGGCATGGTCGCGGCCGGGCTGTACGGCGTCGAGCACGGGCTGGAACTGCCCGAGCCCTGCCGCGGCAACGCCTACGCCGCCGGCTTCGAGCACGTCCCGACGACCCTGCGGGAAGCCGCCGAGCTGTGGGAGAACAGCACCCTCGCGAAGGCCGCCTTCGGCGACGAGGTCGTCGCGCACTACCGCAACATGGCGCGCGTCGAGGTGGACGCCTACGACGCCGCGGTCACCGACTGGGAGCTGCGCCGCTCCTTCGAACGCATGTGAGGCCCCCGTTGCCGCTGCCCGACGCCTTGCCCGACGAAGTGCCGCCGCCCGACGAGCTGCGCGTACTGAACCCCGCCACCGAAGAGGTCGTCGCCACCGTCCCCGCCGCCTCCGCGACCGACGTCGACGCCGCCGTCGCAGCGGCCGCGCGGGCGCAGACGACCTGGGCCGCCCTCGCCCCCGGCGACCGCGCCCGGCTGCTGCGCCGCTTCGCCACCGTCGTCGACGGGCACCTGGAGGAGCTGGCCCGCCTCGAGGTCCAAGAGGCCGGGCACACCCTCGGCAACGCCCGCTGGGAAGCCGGAAACGTCCGGGACCTGCTCGACTACGCCGCCGGGGGAGTGGAGCGGCTCACCGGCCGGCAGATCCCGGTCGCCGGCGGCCTGGACGTGACGTTCCTCGAACCGCTCGGCGTCGTCGGCGTCATCGCGCCCTGGAACTTCCCGATGCCGATCGCGGCCTGGGGCGCGGTACCGGCCCTCGCGGCGGGCAACGCGGTCCTCCTCAAGCCCGCCGAGACGACCCCGCTCACCGCGCTGCGCCTGGCCCGACTCGCCCTGGAGGCGGACCTTCCCGAGGGCTTGTTCCAGGTGCTCCCCGGACACGGTCCGGTCGCGGGCGACGCGCTCGTCGAACACCCGGGCGTCTCCAAGATCGTGTTCACCGGGTCGACCGCCGTGGGCCGGCGGGTGGCGGCCAAGGGCGCGGCGCTCCTCAAGCCGGTCACCCTCGAACTCGGCGGCAAGAGCCCCAACATCGTCTTCGCCGACGCCGACCTGGAGGCCGCCGCGGCCGCCGCCCCGATGTCCTTCCTGGACAACGCCGGCCAGGACTGCTGCGCCCGTACCCGCATCCTCGTCCAGCGCTCGGCGTACGACCGCTTCCTCGGCCTCCTGACCCCCGCGATCGAGTCCGTCCTGGTCGGCGACCCGGCCGACGAGCGGACCGACATGGGCCCGCTGATCTCCCGGACCCAGCTGGACCGCGTCCGCTCCTACGTCCCCGACGACGCCGACGGCATCCGGGGCAAGGCCCCCGAGGGCGGCCCCGGCTTCTGGTTCCCGCCCACCGTCCTCACCGGCGTCGACCCGGACGCGCGCGTGGCCGTCGAAGAGGTCTTCGGGCCCGTCGCCGTCGTCCTGCCCTTCGAGGACGAGGCCGACGCGGTCCGCCTGGCCAACGCCACCGACCACGGCCTGTCCGGCTCGGTCTGGACCCGGGACGTCGGCCGCGCCCTGCGGGTCTCGGGCGCCGTCCGTGCCGGGAACCTGTCCGTCAACTCCCACGCCAGTGTCCGCTACTGGACCCCTTTCGGGGGGTTCAAGCAGTCCGGCCTCGGCCGTGAACTCGGCCCGGACGCCCTGGCCGCCTTCACCGAGACCAAGAACGTCTTCATCAGCAGTGTCCCGTCGAGCACGGAGGGCTCCGCACAGTGAACGAAGCGACCGAGGACATCATCTGCCGCCGCCTGGTCGGCCGTACCGCCGTCGTCACCGGAGCGGGCAGCGGCATCGGCCTGGCCACCGCCCGCCGGCTGGCCTCCGAGGGCGCGCACGTCGTCTGCGGCGACGTGGACGAGACCCGGGGCAAGGCGGCGGCCGAGGAGATCGGCGGGACCTTCGTCAAGGTCGACGTCACCGAGCCCGAGCAGGTCGAGGCGCTGTTCAGGACGGCGTACGACACCTACGGCAGCGTCGACATCGCCTTCAACAACGCCGGCATCTCCCCGCCCGACGACGACTCCATCCTGGAGACCGGACTCGACGCCTGGAAGCGCGTCCAGGAGGTCAACCTCACCTCCGTCTACCTGTGCTGCAAGGCCGCGATCCCCCACATGCGCCGTCAGGGCAGGGGCTCCATCATCAACACCGCGTCCTTCGTGGCCCGGATGGGCGCGGCCACCAGCCAGATCTCCTACACCGCCTCCAAGGGCGGCGTCCTCGCCATGTCCCGCGAACTCGGGGTGCAGTTCGCCCGTGAGGGCATCCGCGTCAACGCGCTCTGCCCCGGCCCGGTGAACACCCCGCTGCTGCGGGAACTGTTCGCCAAGGACCCGGAGCGCGCCGCCCGCCGGCTCGTGCACATCCCGCTCGGCCGGTTCGCCGAGGCCGAGGAGGTCGCCGCCGCCGTCGCCTTCCTGGCCAGCGACGACTCCTCCTTCGTCAACGCCACCGACTTCCTCGTGGACGGGGGCATCTCGGGGGCGTACGTCACACCGCTCTGACGTCCCCCACAGGCGCCGCCGCTCCGGGGGCCCGGCGTACGCCGCGCGTGTCGCCGGGCCCGCCGTCGCGTCCCCGTCCGCCGCCCCCACCGCTCCTTCACGCCTCCCGCCACCACCGGACGCGGACACCGCCGCTCCGTGCCCCGCAGCAGCGTGCGAACCAATCGCCGTCGACCCCCTCCACGACGGCAGTCCGCTCTGCTCGCGGTGCTGCGTCTTCTTCCCTATGGGCCTCCGGCCGCCGACGGCAGTCTGCTGCGAAACACGGCTTGGAGGCTCACAGTGACAGCAGGACCGGCCCCCGAGAGGGCACCGAACGGCGTCGACTCCCCCACGGCATCCTTCGCGCAGCGCCGGCTGTGGTTCCTGGACCAGTTGGCCGGTTCCTCCAGCGGATCCATGCTCCCGCTGGTCCTGCGGTTGCGGGGTTCGCTGGACGCGGACCGCCTGGAACGGTCGCTGTCCGGGATCATGGCGCGGCACGAGGTGCTGCGCACCCGGTTCCGCGCCGTCGGCGGGGAGCCGGTGCCGGTGGTCGACGCCCCCGCGGGCGTCGAACTGGAGCGGGTCGACGTGGACGGGCCCGAGGAGCTGTTCGCCCGCCGGCTGGGGCGCCCCGTCGACCTGTCCGCGCAGCACCCGGTCCGGGCCGTGCTCGCCCGTCTGGCGCCCGACGAGCACCTGCTGCTCGTCGAGGTGCACCACATCGCCGTGGACGGCTGGTCGTGGGGTGTCCTGCTGGACGAACTCGCCGCCGGATACCGCGGCGAGCCGGTCACCGCGCCCGCCCTGCGGTACGCCGACCTCGCCCGCGCCCAGTCCGAACGCCTGCGCGGCGAACGGCTGGAACGGCTCCTCGGCCACTGGCGCGAACGGCTGCGCGGCCTCACCCCGCTCGACCTGCCCACCGACCGGCCGCGACCGCGCGTGTGGGACGGCTCCGGCGACGTGGTCCGCTTCGACCTGCCGGCCGACCTGGTCGCCGCCGTCGACGCCCTGGCCCGCTCCCGGCGCGTCACCCGCTACACGCTCCTGCTCACCGCCTACCAGGTCCTCCTCGGCCACTGGGCGGGCCGCGACGACATCGCCGTCTGCAGCACGCTCGCCGACCGGGCCCGGCGCGGCGCCGACGCGCTCATCGGCCCCCTGGTCAACACCGTCGTGCTGCGTACCGACCTGTCCGGCAGACCCGGCTTCGGCGCCCTGCTGGACCGGGTGCGCGGCCGGGTGCCGGTGGACCTCGCCCACGCCGAGGCCCCCTTCGACCTCGTCGTCGGCGCGCTCGGCGGTTCCCGGGACCTGTCCCGGCACCCGCTCGCCCAGGCCTCGTTCACCCTGCTCAACGCGCCGGTCAAACCGGTGGAGATGCCCGGCCTGGAGGTGACGCTGGTCGCCCCGCCGCTCACCGAGACCCCGCTGGACGTCTTCCTGGACCTGACCCTGCGGGCCGACGGCAGCGTCGCCGCCATCCTCCAGTACGCCACCGCGCTCTTCGACGCCGCCACCATGCGTGCCTTCGCCCGTTCCTACACGGCCCTGCTCAGGGCGGTCCTGGCCGCCCCCGACACCCCCGTGCGGGACCTGACGCGCGCCCTGCCCGACGGCCCCGGCGGCCGCGGCCGTCCCCGGCCCGACTGGCACCGGGCGCCCGACCGCACGGCGGACCCCGCGCCGCCGGTGGCCTTCTCCGGCAGCCCCGACGTCACCGCGCTGCGCTGCGGCGAGGACAGCGTCAGCTACGCGGAACTGGACGCCATGACCGGCTCACTCGCCGCCGCGCTGCGCGCCGCCGGGGTCACCGCGGGCGATCCCGTGGGCGTGCTCCTGCGCCGCGGCCTGTGGTCGGTCGCCGCCATCGAGGGCGTCTGGCGGGCCGGAGGGGCCTACGTGCCCCTCGACCCCGAACTCCCCGCCGAGCGGCTGCGGTACATGGCCGAGGAGGCCGGACTGGCCTGCGTGGTCGCCGAACCCGCCACCGCCGCCACCGCCGCCCCGCTCGCGCCGGTGACGGTGGACGTCACCGCGGCCGGCCCGGCCGCGGACGGCCCCCGCCACCGGCCGCACCCCCGCGAACTGGCCCACGTCATCTTCACCTCCGGGTCCACCGGCCGGCCCAAGGCGGTCGGCGTCGAACACGCCGCCCTCGCCTCGCACGTCGCCGCCGCCCGGCAGCGCTTCGGGATCACCTCCGCGGACCGGGTGCTGGCCTTCGCCTCCTTCGCCTTCGACGCCTCACTGGACCAGGTGCTGCCCGCCCTCACCTCCGGTGCCACCGTCGTCATGCGGCCCGACGAGCCCTGGCTGCCCACGCAGGTGCCCGAGATCGTCCAGCGGCACGGCCTCACCGTCGTCAACGTGCCCCCCACCTACTGGTCCGAACTCACGCTCTGTCTCGACCGGCGGCTGGCCGCCGCCCTGGGCTCCCTGCGGCTGCTGATCCTCGGCGGCGAGGCCGTCCCGCCCGACACCCTCGCGGTCTGGCGCGCCGCCGTCCCCCGGGCCCGGGTCTGCAACGCCTACGGCCCCACCGAGACCACGGTCACCGCCACCACCCACGACGCCGACGACCCGCCCGGGGACACCGTGCCCATCGGCCGGCCCCTGGGCGACCGCCGCGCCTACGTCCTCGACGCCGACGGCGAGCCGGTGCCGGTCGGCGTCCGCGGCGAACTCCTCATCGGCGGCACGGAGGTGGCCCGCGGCTACCTCGGGCGCCCCGCGCTGACCGCCGAGCGCTTCGTGCCCGACCCCTACGGGCCGCCCGGCGGCCGCCTCTACCGCACCGGTGACCTGGTGCGCTGGACGTCCGGCGGCGAACTGGAGTTCCTCGGCCGCCACGACGACCAGGTCAAGATCCGCGGCTTCCGGATCGAACTCGGCGAAGTGGAGACGGTGCTGCGCGCCTGCCCGCTGGTCGCCGCTGCCGCAGCCCGCCCCGACCGGGCCACCGGCCGCGGCCTGACCGGCTACGTCGTACCGGCCCCGGACGCGCCCGCCGCCCCCGACCGGGCGAGCCTGCGCGCCTGGTGCGCCCGCTACCTGCCGCACTACGCCGTACCGTCCGAGTTCGTCGTCCTGGACGCCCTCCCGGTCGGCGTCTCCGGCAAGCTCGACCGTTCCGCCCTGCCCGATCCCGCGCACACCCGCCCCGCCGACGACCCCGCGTACACCGCGCCCCGCGACGAGACCGAGCGGATCGTCGCCGAGGTGTGGGCCGACGTCCTGGGCCTGGACCGGATCGGCCTGGACGACAGCTTCTTCGACCTCGGCGGCCACTCCCTGCTCGCCACCATGGCGGTCTCCCGGATCGCCCAGCGCCTCGGCCGCGAGATCGAGCTGCGCACCGTCTTCGAGCACCCCACCGTCCGGGGGTTCGCCCCGCGGGTGGCCGCCGCCCGCGTCGGCGGCGCCACCGGCATCGTCCCCGTCGACCGCGGGGGGCCGCTGCCGCTGTCCTTCGCGCAGGAGCGCCTGTGGTTCCTGGACCGCACCTCCGACCGGGGCGAGTCGTACCTGCTGTGGTACTGCTGGCGGGTGCGCGGCGGCCTGGACCGTGCCGCGTGGCAGGCGGCCCTGAACGACCTGGTCGAGCGGCACGAGGTGCTGCGCACGGCCCTCGTCGAGTCCGACGGCCGCCCCGTGCAGCAGGTCCACGACCCGGTCCCGGTACCCCTGCGCTGGGAGCGGGCACCGCAGGCCCCGGACGAACAGGCCCGCGTGGAGGCCGTACGGAGCCTCGCCGTGGCCCATGCCGAACGCCGCTTCGACCTCGCCCGGCCGCCGCTGCTGCGGGCCGGCGTGTGGGAGCTGTCCGGTGACGACCACGTCGTCCTGCTCGCCCTGCACCACGCCGTCACCGACGGCTGGTCCAAGGGCGTCCTGCTGGACGAACTCGGCCGCCGCTACGCGGCCCGCCTGACGGGCGGGGGCGCCCCGTCGGCGCCGCTGCCCGTGCAGTACGGCGACTTCGCCGTGTGGCAGCGCGACCGCGCCGACCGCGGCGCCCTGGAACCGCAACTCGCCTACTGGGAACGGGTCCTCGAGGCCGCCCCCGTGCTGGACCTGCCCACGGACCGGCCGCGGCCCCCCGCCTTCACCGGCCGGGGCGGCGCGGTCGAGATCGAGCTGCCCCGCGCACTCGTCGACCGGGCCGACGCCCTCGCCCGCGAGCGCGGCGCGACCCGCTTCATGGTGCTGCTGGCCGCCGCCCAGACGGTGCTGGCCCGCTGGACCGGGCAGACCGACATCTGCGTGGGCACGCCCGTCGCCGGCCGCGGACGCCTCGAACTGGAGCCGCTGGTCGGCTTCTTCGTCAACACCGTCGTCCTGCGCACCGACCTGTCCGGACGGCCCGCCTTCGGCACGCTCGTGGACCGGGTGCGCGACGTCGTCCTGGGCGCCTTCGACCACCAGGAGGTGCCGTTCGAGCAGGTCGTGGAGCGGCTCCGCCCGGAGCGCGACCTGTCCCGCAACCCGCTGTTCCAGGCCATGGTCGACGTCCAGGAGTCCACGGAGGCCGGCATCGGCCTGCCCGGCCTGGAGACCGCCGACTTCGCGCTGCCCTGGGGCTCGGCCAAGTTCGACCTGACCGCCACCTTCGTGGTCCGGCCGGACCGGTTCGCGCTCAACGTCGAGTACGCCGCCGACCTGTTCGACCCGGACACCGCGACCCGGTTCGCCCGCCACGTCGGCCGCGTCCTCGAAGCCCTGCTGGCCGATCCCACCGCCCGCGTCGACGAGGCCCCCCTGCTCTCGGCGGACGAACGGCACCGCCTCGTCGCGGGCGCCGGGCGGGACACGGAGCCGGCGCCTCCGTTCGAGGTGGCGGGCGCGCCGCACGCCCCCGCCGTCGTCTGCGAGGACACGACCCTCGACTACGCCCGCCTGGACGCCCTCACCGGAGGCCTCGCCGCGGCCCTGACGCGCGCGGGCACGGTCCCGGGCGACGCCGTCGGCGTGTGCGTCGGCCGCGGCGTGTGGTCCGTGGCGGCGATGCTCGCCGTCTGGCGGGCGGGCGGCGTCTACGTCCCGCTCGACCCCAGGCTCCCCGGGGAACGCCTGCGGTACATGTGCGAGGAGGCCGCCGTACGGCACGTGGTGTGCGACACGCGCACCCGGGAGCGCGCCGCCGCCCTCACGACCGGTGCGGTCGATGTCGACGACGTCCTGCCCGACCCCGACGGGCCCCGCCACACCCCCCACCGCGACGACCTCGCCTACGTCATCTTCACCTCGGGTTCCACCGGCCGCCCCAAGGCCGTCGGGGTCGAGCACCACGCCCTGGACGCCCATGTGCGCGCCGCCCGCGAGACGTTCGGGCTGACCGCGCGGGACAGGGTGCTCACCTTCGCCTCGACCTCCTTCGACGCCTCCCTCGAGCAGATCCTGCCCGCGCTGAGCACCGGGGCGACGGTGCTGGTACGCCCCGACGACATCTGGGCGCCCCAGGAGCTGGCCGCCCGCGTCGCCGCCGAGCGGGTGACGGTCATGGAACTGACACCGTCGTACTGGACGGAGCTGGTCGCCCGCCTGGACACGCTGGCTCCCCGACTGGCCTCCCTGCGACTGCTGGTGACCGGGGGAGAGGCACTGCCCGCCGATCCCCTGCGGCACTGGTTCGCGCACCTGCCCGGGGTGCCCGTGGTCAACACGTACGGCCCCACCGAGACGGTGATCTCCGCCACCGCGCACACTCTCCCCGGGGCACCGGCCGGCCGGGTGCCCATCGGCCGCCCGCTGGGCGGCCGCCGCACCTACGTGGTCGACCCGCTCGGCGAACCCGTACCGCTCGGCGTGCCCGGCGAACTCGTCATCGGCGGACCGGAGACGGCCCGCGGCTACCTGGGGCGGCCCGCCCTCACCGCGGAGCGGTTCGTCCCCGACCCGTTCGGCCCGCGCGGCGGCCGTCTCTACCGCACCGGCGACGTGGTGCGCCGACTGGCCGACGGCGAACTGGAGTTCCTCGGCCGCAACGACGACCAGGTCAAGATCCGCGGCTTCCGCGTCGAACCGGGAGAGGCCGAGGCGGTGCTGCGCGGGCACCCGGGGGTGCGGGGCGCGGCCGTCGTGGTGCGCCCCCTGAACGGCGAGACCGCCCTCGTCGGCTACGCCGCGGGCGGCGGGCTGTCGGAGGAATCCCTGCGCACGCACTGCCGGACCCATCTGCCCCACTACCTCGTCCCCTCCGCCTTCGTCCTCCTGGACTCCCTGCCGCTGACCGTGCAGGGCAAGCTGGACACCGCCGCCCTGCCCGAACCCGAGAAGCCCGCGCCGCGGGCCGGCGTCGCACCGCGCACCCCGGCCGAGACGGTCGTGGCACAGATCTGGTGCGAGGTGCTCGACCTGCCGAAGGTCGGCGTCCACGACGATTTCTTCGCCCTGGGCGGCCACTCCCTGCGCGCGGTGGCGGTCGCCTCCCGCCTGCGGACCGCCTTCGACTGCCCGCTCCAGGTCCGGGACCTCTTCGAGCACCCCACGGTCGAGCGGCTCGCCGCCGAGGTGGAGCGGCGCCTGCTGGAGCTGATCTCGCAGATGAGCGACGACGAGATCGACCTGTCCCTGACGGCCGACCTCTGACCGTCCCCGACAGGCGACTTCCGGCCGTCCGTGACGCCCGGCCCCGCCGCCGAGTCCGTGCGCCCCCACCCCTCACCGACTTCCTCTTCTCCAGAACCGAGATCGGAGTGCCCTCATGACCACATCCGACGTGCGTCCCGGCCCCGCCGCCGCGGGCGGCGGCCTCTCCCCGGCGGCCCGGCGCCTGCTGGAGCAGCGGCTGCGCGGCCGGGCCGCGTCCCGGGACACGGGGCCGACCCGCATCCGGCCCCGCCCGGAGCGGATCCCGTTGTCCGCCGCCCAGCAGCGCCTGTACTTCCTGGACCGGCTCGACCCCGGAGCGCCCACCTACCTGCTCCCCGCCGCCTGGCGGACGACCGGCCCGCTGGACGTGCCGGCCCTGCGCGCGGCCGTCGCCGACCTGGTCGCCCGGCACGAGCAGCTGCGCGTGGTCTTCCCCGAGCACGAGGGCGTCCCGCACCAGCGGGTGCTGCCCGCGGGCGGCACGGTCCTGGACGTGACCGAGGTGACCGGCGCGGACGCCGAGGACCGCGAGCGCCGCCTGGCCGCCGCCGTGCACGCGGCTGCCCTGCGCCCCTTCGACCTCGCCCGCGAACCCGCCTTCCGCGCCACGCTCGTGCGCGCCGCCACCGACGACCATGTGCTCGTCCTGGGCATGCACCACATCGTCTCCGACGGCTGGTCCCTCGACCTCGTCGTCCGCGACCTGGCCGAGCTGTACCGCGCCAGGACGCGGGGACGCGCCGCGGACCTGCCCGAACTTCCCCTGGACTACACCGACTACGCGATCTGGCAGCGCGAGAGCGACCGGTCCGCCGCGCTGCCAGATCGCGTAGT
>NZ_LIQT01000028.1 GCF_001418415.1 Streptomyces hirsutus | reverse complement strand
GCGGGTACCACATCGCTGCGCGATGTGCAAGCGAACCACCGCGCTGCGCGGTGGTGTTGCGCTTCCGCTCCGCGGAAGCGCTGGCGAGTGGCTGCGCCACTCGCGCAACCCCGATGCTGTGCATCGGGGTTGATGCTCCGTCCGCTGCGCTCCCGGAGCGGCGGGACTTCGTCCCGCTACCGGGCTTCCGCTGCGCTCCAGCCCGGGCTGGCGGGTCCGCTGTGCTCCCCCGCCTGAAGGTCCTTCCGGCTTCTCCTACAGGGCCGTTGGGGCCCGCTTCGCGGGCCGGGCTGGCTGTGAGAGGCGGGGTCGCTCGTTCGTTTTGGGTGCCGGTGTAGTGGCTTCATCCAAATTGATGCACATGTAGACTTGGCGGAAGCACGGGACACCCTCCAACCACCCGATGCGGGTCCAGATGCCCGCGCTTCCGGAAAAGGGAAAGCTCATGTGGAGTGCTCAGGACGTGGCGCGGGATCAGGTCCGGCGTCAGGCGAATGGCCTGGACGTCGCCGCCGTTGCGGAAAAGGTCGCGGAGGCCGCTGTCCGTGAGCGGGAAACTGCGGAGCAGTTGAGGGGGAACGGTTCCTTTTACGAGTTCGAGATGGACCGGGAGCGGTTGGCTGTCATTTGGTTGGCCCAGCACGCTGAGTGGCGGCGCGTCAGGGATTTGATGACTGCAGTCGGTTGGAGTGTGTACGAGCCGGAACGGGATGCTCAGGGCTCGGTGTGGGCTCGCGAGCGCGAGGAACGGTTTGCTGGTGCTCTTGCGGCACAGGCTGCTTTCGGGGAACGGCGGGGGGAGGGGGCGGATGAACTGCGGGCGGAGGTCTGGCTGTCCGCCGCGTCTAGTCGGCTGGTCGGGGTGGTGGCCGACCGGGCGGGGCTGCGTCCCGCTGAGGTGCTGGCCCAGCTTGCCGAGCGGATCGTGGTGGGTGAGGACGGTACGGTGTCCGTGCCGTCCTTCACGCCGTCCTGGTGATTTCCGAAACGAGTGGAAAAGAAGGCAGCGGAGGAGCGGGGAAATGCTGGGTATTCGGCTTCGGGAACACCAGGTGGCCCAGAAGGCGAGTTTCCGTCGGTGGGTGGGATTCCTTGCAAGATCATCCGTACCGTCGGAGGGGGCGCGGGTCACGATCGTGTCCGCGACCGGATCGGGGAAGACGATCACCGCCGCCGCGTGTGCGCGGGAGTGCTTTTCGGGCGGACGGGTCCTGGTGATGGTGCCGACCCTGGACCTGCTGGTGCAGACCGCCCAGGCGTGGCGGCTGGTGGGCCACCGGGTCCCGATGGTAGCGGTGTGCTCGCTGGAGAGCGATGCGGTGCTCGACTCGCTGGGGGTGCGTACCACCACCAACCCGATTCAGCTCGCCCTGTGGGCGGGGTCGGGGCCGGTGGTCGTGTTCGCCACGTATGCCTCCCTGGTGGACCGCGAGGACGTCGAGGATCCGAGGGGCCGGCGGAAGGTGCGCGGGCCTTTGGAGGCCGCTCTGGCGGGCGGGGAGCGGCTGTACGGGCAGCGGATGAGCGGTTTCGACCTCGCGATCGTGGATGAGGCCCACGGCACGGCGGGTGATCTTGGCAGGCCGTGGGCGGCGATCCATGACAACGCCCGGATCCCGGCGGACTTCCGGTTGTATCTGACCGCGACCCCGCGCATCCTCGCGGCGCCCCGGCCACAGAAGGGCACGGACGGGCGCGAGCTGGAGATCGCGAGCATGGCCGACGACCCGGACGGGACCTACGGGTCGTGGCTGGCCGAGCTCGGGCTCTCGGAGGCGATCGAGCGGGGCGTCCTCGCCGGGTTCGAGATCGATGTGCTGGAGATCCGTGACCCCTCACCGGTCCTCGGGGAATCGGAGGAGGCACAGCGGGGCCGGCGCCTGGCGCTGTTGCAGACCGCACTTCTGGAGCACGCGGCGGCGTACAACCTGCGTACGGTCATGACCTTCCACCAGAAGGTGGAAGAGGCCGCGGCGTTCGCGGAGAAGCTGCCCAAGACTGCAGCCGAGCTTTACGTGAGCGATGCCTCCGATGACGACCTGGCAGCCGCGGACCGGCTCCCCGCGTCGTCGATCGAGGCGGAGTTCTACGAGCTGGAGGCCGGCCGCCACGTCCCCCCGGACCGGGTGTGGTCGGCGTGGCTGTGCGGCGACCATTTGGTGTCCGAGCGGCGGGAGGCGCTGCGGCAGTTCGCCAATGGCATCGACTCGGCCGGGCGCCGGGTGCACCGGGCGTTCCTCGCGAGCTGTCGCGTGCTCGGGGAAGGCGTGGACATCACCGGCGAGCGCGGCGTGGAGGCCGTCTGCTTCGCCGACACCCGCGGCTCCCAGGTGGAGATCGTGCAGAACATCGGCCGCGCGCTCCGCCTCAACAAGGACGGCTCTACCAAGGTCGCCAGGATCATCGTCCCGGTGTTCCTTGAGCCCGGCGAGGACCCGACCGACATGATCGCCTCCGCCAGCTTCCGCCCCCTCGTAGCCGTCCTTCAGGGCCTGCGCAGTCATGATGAACGACTCGTGGAGCAACTCGCCTCCCGCGCCCTCACCAGCGGACAGCGCACGGTGCATGTCCGGCGCGATGAGGACGGGCGGATCATCGGGGCCGGCAGCGAGGACGGCGAGGACCAGGAGCAGGACGCCGACGGTGCGGTCGAGTCGGCGCTGCTCCACTTCTCCTCTCCCAAGGACGCGGCAACCATCGCGGCCTTCTTGCGCACGCGGGTCTACCGGCCGGAGTCCCTGGTGTGGCTGGAGGGCTACCAGGCTCTGCTCCGCTGGCGGGCCGAGAACGAGATCACCGGCCTCTACGCCATCCCCTACGACGTAGAGACCCCTGTCGGCGCGGTGAAGACGTTTCCGCTGGGCCGGTGGGTCCACCAGCAGAGGAAGGCGCTGCGGGCGGGTGAGCTGGAGCCGCGGCGCAAGGAACTGCTCGACCTGCCGGAGGCCGGGATGGTGTGGGAGCCCGGCGAGGAGGCGTGGGAGAGCAAGCTCGCCGCGCTGCGGTCGTACCGGCGGGCCACCGGACACCTCGCACCCCGGCAGGACGCCGTCTGGGGCGAGAACGAGGCCGAGGGCCTGGTACCCATCGGACAGCATCTGGCCAACCTCCGCCGGAAGGGCGGCCTCGGCAAGGACGCGGAGCGAGCCGCCGGGCGCGCCAAGCAGCTGACGGCCATCGACGAGGACTGGAACTGCCCCTGGCCCCTGGACTGGCAGCGGCATTACCGCGTCCTCGCCGACCTGGTCGACGCCGACGGCCACCTGCCCGACATCGCACCCGGCGTGCTGATGGACGGCGACGACATCGGCCGGTGGTTGGAACGGCAGAAACAGCCCGGCACCTGGACGCAGTTGTCCACCGAGCAGCAGGAACGGCTGTCCAAACTGGGCGTGCAGCCCGTCCAGGTGCCGTCTGCGGTCCCGGCAGCCGGGCGTGCGGCGAAAGGGTCGGGCAAGGCGCAGCAGGCATTCCAGCGCGGCCTGGCAGCCCTCGCGCAGTGGGTGGAACGGGAAGGCTCCCACCGGCCGGTACCACGCGGGCACAGCGAACAGATCGCCCTCGACGGCGAGACCGAGCCGGTAGTAGTCCGGCTCGGTGTGTGGGTCTCCAACACCAAAACCAGGCGCGACAAACTCAGCGCGGAGCAGTTGGACGCGCTACGGGAGCTGGGCATCCAGTGGGCGGGACCAGTACTGGCCGCCCGGGCTGTTCCGGCGCAGCCCGCCGCCGCACAACCCGCCCCGAAACGCCTGCCGAAGCGCGACCACCACGATGAGTGCGACAAGACACTTCACAAGGGCGGCACCTGCACCTGCGACCTCATCGACCAGTACGGGCCCTCCGACCGCGACGACTACTGACCGCTCCCGCACGACCGGACTCCGGCCCTCTGAGGTCCGGGGTCTCGTCCTGTCCAAACGTCGCACGTTCCTGCAACACGCACCCCGGCCCCACCTTGCGGGCGTTCCAGCAGGTCAGAGCGCAACGCGCCTCTGTTGCACGCTCGTGTTGCAGGACGCGCATCGGGCCGCGGGGTGGCACCCCGGTCGGCGTCGCTCGCCAGAGCGGTCTTCCGGCTCGGCGCGTTGCGTGGTCAGCACGGGAGGCAGCTACAACGGGCTGGTTCTCCATATCCGTTGATCTGATGTCAGTGCTCACACTTACGATGCGCACAGATACATCTACCTGGAGTAAGGAGTCCCCGTGCCGAAGCGCATATTCGTCAGCTTTGACTACGACTATGACAAAACCCTCAAGGACTTCCTGATCGGGCAGGCCAAGAACCCCGACTCGCCTTTCGAGATCCACGACTGGTCGATCAAGGAGGCTTCGCCCGACTGGAAGGACAAGGCCCGCCTCAGGATCAGGGCCTCGGACATCGTCATCGTCATGTGCGGCGACCACACAGACACCGCAGTGGGTGTGGCCATCGAGCTCAAGATCGCCCAGGAGGAAGGAGTCGACTACTTCCTCCTGAACGGCTACAAGGGCAGGACCGGCAAGAAGCCGACCACCGCAAAGGCCGGCGACAAGCTCTACAAGTGGGAGTGGGACGTCCTCAAGGCCCTCGTCGGAGGGGCCCGATGACCACGCCCTCCGGGGAACCAGGACCGCCCGAGCCGAATCATCGAGCAGAGGTCCTCGAGCTTTACAAGCTTGCCGTGGAGATGGCCGACCGCGTCTCCGCGCGCCGGGGAACCGCCAATGCCTTCTTCCTGTCCGTCCAGACCGCCTTCATCGGCCTCGTTGGCTTCGGGTTCCCGAAGCTGGCGGAGTCCCCCTGGTGGGCAGCAACCGCCGTGGCCTTGGCGGGAGTGACGCTTTCGGCAACCTGGTGGCTGCAGCTCCGCAGCTATCGGGACCTCAACACGGCGAAGTTCCAGGGCATCAACAAGATCGAGGCACGCCTCCCTGTCAGGATCTTTGCCAACGAGTGGGAAGCCTTGCGTCGGGACCCAATTTCTGGCTGGCGCAAGCGCTACGCCGAGCTGGGCACGTCTGAGCGCGTCGTGCCGCTGGTATTCGTCGCGGCGCATGTACTCCTGTTTGTGGGCACACTGACCGCGTGACCTACCTCGATCCTTACGCCGCCCTCGTCCGTTCCTGTCTTCCCAAGGACGCCGAACCCCCCGAAGACTCTGCAGCCCTGTTCCGGATCTATGCAGTGCTGCTGAGAGCCAAGGGCGAACACGTGACCGATGAGGACGTCCACGACGCCTGGTCCGCGTGGATGCAAACGGTGAATGACGCTCATGAAGCGCTGGTTCCCTTCGGCGATCTCGACCCGGCAACCCGCGCCTTCGACGCGCCCTACGCGGAGGCCATTCGAGCAGCTGCTCGGGAGCTCAAGAACGGGCCAGATCACTAGAACGGCCTCAGCCAGGGGGCGTCGTGGCCGTCGCCACCGAGCACCTGGACACAGCTCCTCCCCAAGCAGCAGGAGCGGCTGTCTGCGAAACCTCGGGGCCGCAATAGTCCCGGGGGCTCGCCCTGCCGCGTGGGCGACAACTCACCCGCCGCTCGGTTCCACCCTCCCCAGGCGACCGGCGGGGCCTCCAGTCGGTCCAGGCGTTCGTATAGGGCGCGCACGGTACGGGCACGGGCCTTGACGCAGCTCATGGTGCCCTCGGGCAGCGGGGACAGCTGTTCTTCCGCCTCCCGCAGGACAAGGTCGGCGAGTGCCTTGGGTCCGCTGGACTTCGGCAGGTGGTCGGCTCGTTGGTGGAGCTCGGTGGCGACGGCGCGGGGGTGGCCGGTGAGCTGGAGGGCAATCTGGGGGTAGTCGCGGATCGCGAGCGTGTCGGGGCAGGTCCATGCGAGGACGGCTTTGATGAGGCTGTCGTAGGGTTCGCGGTCGAGCGGGAGCCCGGCTTCGATCCGTTCGTCGGGGTCGTACAAGACGGTGTACGTGCGGGGACGCGACGGCGGCAGCGTGGCCGGCGCACCATCCCCTGGAGAGCTGGCGGTCACCGCAGGGTGCTCGTTGCGTGGGCGACCGCGCGGTCCTAGTCGCCGGTCTGCTGGGCGAGGAAGCGGGCGTAGCCGCGGTCCGTGCGGGCGAGCAGGGCCGGGAGGGGACGCCGTAGACGGCGAGCCGAAGGCCGGGCCCGGTCTCCTCGGCGGGGGCGGGGCGGTGCTGTCGGTGGGTGAGCGCATGGGGCGCTGCCTTGGACCATGGGTCAGTCGACGCTACACAGCCCTCAGGGACGCGCTCAAGGCGGTTGCGCGTTGTTGCGGAATTTCACTCCAGGGCCGGCACGGTGCGGTGCGGGCTGTGTCACCGGTGGCGGCCAGGACGGTACCGGTCGAGAACCGGCTTGAGCCCATCCTTCATAGCCCCTCGGACCACGCCGCCGAGTCTGATCTGGTTCCTGCCCGCGCCGAAGAGTACGAAGTTAGGGGCCCAGCCGGCGTCGAAGTACACAGCGCCCTTCAATGTGAGGTCGGCCGGAGGCTCACTGTCGGGATAGGGCGGCAGGACGGGCGGTGACCAGGCATGCTCCGCCTGCGCCGGTCGCGCTGCGCCTTGCCGGGGTGGCGCCGCCTGGGCTCGGAACGTCTCGTACGCCTCGCGACCGGGTACAAGGAGAACGAGCCGTTCCGCGGGGAGCAGCCGTGTCGCCTCCCTGAATTCCCACAGCAGTCCGGGACCCAGCCCCACAGCCATCACCACGAGTCGCGCTCGACCCATCAAGTCCCGGACGGTGTCCTGCCAGTCATCGATCGGCAGATACAACCGCCGGGCACCGACCAGAGGGAGCCGCTCCCCGGGTCGGCCCACAGCGACCATCGGTGCCACCAGCTTCAGTGCCTGTGCCAGTTGCTCCTCCTCGGTCCGCGAGGACAGACCCAGGTCCGACACCACGGCGCCCGCCCCGGGGGCCGGATGCCGGGTCTCCTCCAGGGCCGTACGCCGGACGTCGTCCTCGAAGGACCTCAGGTAGAGCGTGAACGAGTCCCTGCGGAGTTCTCCCGGGGACCGGATGATCTCCGCTAGGTGCTGCCGTCCAAGCACGGCGAGACGACGCGCGCCGAACATCAGGGTCTGGGCGGAGACCGCAACGAGAGGAATAAGGAGGTCGAAGTCCCACCAAGGCACCGGTAAGTCCTCCCCCCAGAGTCCGAAGACCGAGTTGGACGCCATGATCGGCAGGAAAAGCCGCAGACGGCTAAAACCCTGCCCGCCCAGAGGGCGTCGCAGCACCACAGCGCGTACGGCCCCAAGCGCCACGGCCCCAGCCACGATCACGGCCGCGGCGACGACCGTCGCGTACCACCAGGGGTCACGCAGGCCGGGCGCATCGACGGCCATCGTGGACTGGAGCCGGGCGGCCTGCCAGTGGTTGCACGCGGCCACGGCCAGCCAGAATCCCGCAAGACCCATCGGCATAGCGGCGGCCAGGAGGAGCACACCCTGGGCGCGGGACTGCCGGGGTACGGCTGGCCGTAAGTCCCCGGTACCCGCTTCGTCCGCCGCCATCTCGGCGGGCACCGCGCGGCGTTCGCCCTGGTTCTTCCCCACTGCCTCGCCCCCGTCCGGAATGACTGCCCGACGTCTCCCCCGGGCTGCCGACCGCTCCTATGCCATGGTGCCGAACCGACAGGACATAGGCACTTGGATTCGGGAACCGGGGCGCACTGGACTTCGAGAACTGCGATGGGCCGTCTTCGTGACAGCGAGCCAGCCGGGGATGTACCGCCCAATGCCAGCCGAGAGGTCGCGGTGTGCCACCGCCGTGTCGGTGGCACACCGCGGCCACGGACCGACGACCCGCAAGAACACAGTTCTTCCGCTCACCCGTGACTGACACGCTCTCACTGACACGAAGCCGACACATCGCACGTCGGGGCCGGCGGCGAGGACGGCGAGGCCCAGGAGCAGGACGCCGACGGTGCGGTCGAGTCGGCGCTGCTGCACTTCTCCTCTCCCCGGGACGCCGCCACCATCGTGGCCTTCTTGCGCACGCGGATCTACCGGCCGGAGTCGCTGGTGTGGCTCGAGGGCTACCAGGTGTCACTCGTCGCGTGAAACCTGGTGTCCACCCCCGGGGATCAACCTCAGCTCCAAGACGCCGGCGTCGAACAGGCGATACAGGCGTACGGTCCGCCGACCGGCGCGTACCCGACGGGCACCCCCGCCGTGTAGTACGCACCGGGACGGCGGTGGTTCGCACCATCGCCTCGCCCCACCGCATTGCACCGGGTACGCGCAGCAGGCAGGCGGGCCCGGTATCACACACCCCCTTGACCGCGACCTGATCGACCGCCGGGACAGGGAGTGTCATGAATCAGACTCCTGACACTCCCCCGCTTGCCACCCCATAACAGCGGAATCAACCCGCACCTATGCGCATAACCAGGCACTCAGCACCCCCACCCCGATACCACCAACACGCCCACTCACAACCGAGCGAGCGGACGAGCTCGTGTCCCAGCTGAAGGCCGGAGCAGTCGCCGGGGCGCACACCTGGATCTCCGAGAGCAGCACCCCGCACGGATCCGAGCAGCGTTTCGAGGACGGTCAGAGACGGGCACTCGGGAGACGTCGCCGAGCGTGATCAGCTCCAACCGGTACAGCCCCGACCCTCTACACAGGCCTGGACCCAGAGGCCCTTGACATCACGGCGGCCTGTGGAGTAATGCAGGGCTCGGCCCTGCCCGCAGGCGCGGTCGGTCTCATTGATCGCTGACGCGCCATTCGTGAACACGGTCTTGACCTTCGCGTAGGCACACTTGTTGTCGGCCCCGACGGTGTCCAGGATCGTGCCGTCGAGGGAGCCGCTGTCGACGCCTCCGTTGTCGTAGACCTTCCAGCAGATCGTCCCGTATGTCTCGGCGTAGCCATCCTTTGAGACGTCGAAGTTGCGGCACTTGGTGACTGGGGACGCTGCACCCACCGGAGCCGCTATCGCTGTTCCTGTAGCCATTGCCGTGGCCAGGAGGGTGGTGCCGACTGCGAGGGCAAGACGTATGCGCATTGTTGTCCTCCATCTAGAGATCTGCGGAGCCGTTCACTGAGAGCGGCTAAACGAGCACTTAAGAGGCATTTAGGATGCCGAGCGCGACAGCACCCGGCCTTGTCATTCCACGCAGGGCTGTTGACGATTCGCGCATGTCTTGGGCTGCAGGTTTCTGTAGTCCCGCGGCGGCATCTCGTAGGTTGCCCGGAACAGGCGGCTGAAGTGCGTCGGGTCGGTAAAGCCCCAGCGGCCGGCTTCGACACCGCTGTTGCTACCAAGAGGTCCTGCTCGTCCGGACGACTTCACCGGTTCCGCTCCGCCGCCCAGACGATCAGTTCATGGACAGGCACTGAGTGATCAGCAGTTGATTCGGTAGCCCGTGCCAGTGACGGTCAGGCTGCCGAGCTGGTACACCGACCGGGCGGTGCCTCCGCATCCGGCGTAGATCCACTGGCCTTCCATCTCGAAGCCGAACTCGTCCGTCGGGACGTAGTGCAGCCCTCCTCGAAGAGGGCTCCAGCTTCCGTCCCGGTTCTTGGTCTGAGTACCGACGATGATTCGCTTTCCGCTGCAAGGCGTAGCGGAGTCGTCGATGTAGACCCGCCCCTTCGCATAGCCATCGGTGCGCGCCTGGATGGGGAGCGTCTCCAGGTGGCTGGTGCAGGATGCGGCAACGGTCTCTGCGGAAACGGTGGGAACTGGCGGCTGGGCTGCCTGAGCCGGTACGGCCGCTACGCCGAGCACGAGCGTGGCTCCGAGGGCAGCGCCTGCAAGAGCGTGACGGAGATGCATCAGTGATTTCCAATCTCTTCGAAATGCTGTGGATCGGGGTGCTGGTGAGCTCCCCTGAGCGCTTGCATCACCGAGTTCAGCAGCTGACGCATTGTTCGGTAGTGGTGTTCTGGCAACCGAACAATGGCCGGGCGTGATCTTTCTGGGAGTGGCGGAGGGCACATAGCTTGGCCGCCGGGCTAGGACGACTCAGCGGGGGTGGCATGTGGCGGGACGTCGTGAGGTGCCGGTGGATCCGGGTGCGGGGCCAGTGGAGCGGTTCGCGTTCGAGTTGCGCAAGCTGCGCACCGAGGCGGGCGGCATGACTTACCGGGTGCTGGCGCAGCGAGCCGGGTATGGGGTGACGACACTGTCCCAGGCTGCTACCGGTGAGCAGTTGCCGACGTTGCCGGTGGTCCTGGCGTACGTGGCGGCGTGCGGGGGCGATCGAGCGGAGTGGGAGGCTAGGTGGAAGCAGGCGGTAGACGAGGCGGCCGTCTCCGCACCGGAGAAGGACGGCGAGGGTGGGGAGCCGCCGTATCGTGGGCTGGCACGGTTTGAGACCGGCGACCGCGACCGCTTCTTCGGCAGGGACCGGCTCACCGCCGACCTACTTGAGCTGCTGCGCCGACGGCGGTTCACTGCGGTGTTCGGGCCGTCCGGCAGCGGCAAGTCCTCGCTGCTGCGCGCCGGCCTGATCCCAGCCCTTCAGCACACCCAGGATGCGGAGCTGCGTCCAGCCGCGATCCGCATCCTGACTCCTGGAGAGCGCCCAGCGCGCACCCACGCCCGCGTGTTCGATCCCAGCGACAGCGGTGCCAGAGGTGGTGGCGGGGCGGACACGTTCGTCGTTGTCGACCAGTTCGAGGAGGTCTTCACCCTCTGCCACGATCCGGCCGAGCGCGCCACGTTCATCGACCTGCTGCTGGCTGCCCGGCAGCCCGAGCGCCGGTTACGGGTCCTCATCGCGGTGCGCGCCGACTTCTACGGCCACTGCTCCGAACACCGCGACCTGGCAGAGGCGCTGCGCGACGCGAACCTGCTGACTGGCCCGATGAGCGCAGAGGAACTGCGCGCGGTCATCGTCAAACCGGCCACCGCGGTCGGCCTGACCGTGGAACGCGCTCTGACCTCCCGCCTGATCGAGGAGGTCGCCAACGCCCCGGGCGGGCTGCCGCTGCTGTCACACGTACTGCTGGAGACCTGGCACCGCCGCCGCGGCAAAAGCATGTCCCTGGCCGGCTACGAAGCAGCTGGCGGTCTCGAAGGCGCGGTCGCCAAGACCGCAGAGAATGTCTACCGCCGGTTCACCAAAGCCCAGGCAGCCGCGGCCCACCGCCTGCTACTGCGCCTGGTCGCCCCGGGCGAGGGCACCCCCGACACCCGCAGGCCCGCCGACCGCGAGGAGCTTCAGGCCACGGGCAGACAGGAGACCGAAACCGACCAGGTTCTGGAGGCCTTCGCCAGGGCGCGGTTGCTCACTCTCGACGGCGACACCGTCGAACTCGCCCACGAAGCCCTGCTGACCGCCTGGCCCAGGCTGCACGGCTGGATCGAACAGGACCGCGAACGCCTGCGTTTCCACAGGAAACTGACCGAGGCTGCCCGCACCTGGGAGGAGTTGGGTCGCGACCCGGGAGCCCTGTACCGCGGCACCCGTCTGGCCACCGCCGAGGAATCCTTCACCCCCGAGCGCCAAGACCACCTCACCACCCTGGAACAGGCCTTCCTCACGGCCAGCGCCACCTCCCGCGATCAGGAAGAACACGCCGCAGCTCGCACCACCCGGCGCCTGCGCACGCTCACCATGACGCTGTCCGTCCTGCTGGTCCTCGCAGTCACCACGAGCCTGATCGCCTGGCAGCAGAGTCAAAACAGTGAACAACAGCGGCAGGCGGCCGACGGCGCCCGGCAAGTCGCCTTGGCCCGCCAGCTCGCCGCGCAATCCGCCACTCTCATCAGCTCGAATTCCGATCTCGCCTCACGGCTGGCCATCCAGGCCACACGCACCAGACCGACCTCCGTGGAAGGCCGTGACACGGCTGATGCTCTCCCTCCCGAGACCCGCATCGAGCCCCCTGACGACGGGGGCTCAGTGGTGTTCAGTCCTAACGGCGGCACCCTGGCGACCGCCAGTAGCAAGGACGACACGGTGCGGCTGTGGGAGACCGACACCGGCCGCCTCCGCTCAAAGCTGACCGGACACACCCGCGGCGTGACCTCGATGACGTTCAGTCCTAACGGCGGCACCCTGGCGACCGCCAGTAGCAAGGACGACACGGTGCGGCTGTGGGAGACCGACACCGGCCGCCTCCGCTCAAAGCTGACCGGACACACCCGCGGCGTGACCTCGATGACGTTCGAACTGGACATGGAGAGCCCTGTCCTGGCGACCGCCAGTAGCAAGGACGACACGGTGCGGCTGTGGGAGACCGACACCGGCCGCCTCCGCTCAAAGCTGACCGGACAGTCCGACGCCGTGCTCTCGATCGCGTTCAGTCCTAACGGCGGCACCCTGGCCATTGCCAGTGCCGAGGGCGGGGTGAAGCTGTGGGATATGGCTGCCGGTCGCGTCCGCACAAGCCTGGCCCACGACGCCGCGCCCGTGTTCTCGATGGTATTCGGCAACGACACACCCGACAACGAGAACACCCTGGCCACAGCCAGCACCGACCAGGGGATAACGCTGTGGGACCTTGACACCGGTCAACGTCAGATGAACATCGCCGGCCTTCTCGATGTGATGCCCTCGATGGCGATCACCCCGGACGGCTGAACCGCCGTTCGCGGACATCGACGTCTGACAGCGACAACTTGGGTATGGGTCGGGTGAATGCCTTTTGTATGGCCCGGTTCAGGCCGTTGCGAATCTGCACCGGAAGGACACGCCGCGACCTGCAGCAACCTCACGAGCCGTCACCGCAAAAACCGCGCCCCGATGTCACCACCACCCCACACCCCACGGCGAACCCCCAGCCCACCGCCCTGACAGCAGCGCTGGAGGACATTGGTGTCACCTCTACAGAAACCGGTGACATGGAGATGCAGATTCGCATAAACAGCCCCCGTAAAACCAGCCGTAAACAAGAAACACACCCGGACCATATTTCGTCCCGAGAGCGCTTCGGAATCCCGCAAATTACGCGGCCAAACCACTTCTGTTCTCAGCTTGATGAACGCCAAGTTCGTTCGTAAGGAGACGTACGACTGAGGTGTCTACTCCTTTTTTGGTGCCGTTAATGTAATCGATCAGGTCTTGATGCTCTTTGATCCATGGCCTGAGATCCCTCTTACTCGAGGGGTTGCTACTGAGGGCTCGAACTGCGGCAGCGAGCCAAGGCTCGAGGTCGACGGGTGCGACCACGTGGCAGGCCTTCAGGAAGGCGGTGGCCTGCTGAGGGCTGACGGGCATGATGTCGCCCGCGATGATGCGGCGGGTGGTGCTGGTGGGCAGGTCCCAGGGGTGTTCGACGGACTGCTGCATCTCGCCGGGGGTGGGGTAGCCGGCCCACACATGCTGGTGGCGCAGGAACCGGAGGAAGTCGCTCTCGGAGGAGGCGAGAGCGGGGTCGGGTGCCTTGTGAACGTAGTACGGAGCTCGGGTGGCCCGGCGCGCTGCGACCCACAGCTCGTGGCCGCGGGCTCGAGCGGCGAGGGTGCTGTCGATGAGCAGCTCTTCCTCGGTGGCGGTCGCCTCGATGAAGTCGGAGACGGTCACCCAGGAGGGAACGCAGGTGCCGGATGCGGCCCGCTTGAGAGTGGCCGTCGACAGCGTCGGCACGCCGTTCGTGCTCTTAGCCATCTGCTCATAGGTCATGCCCACCGCTTCCTTGCGGGCTCGCAGGAAGTCCGCGAGCTTCGCACGTGCCGGAACGGTGCGGTCCACGGGCTTGTCAGGGCGTCCCATGACAGCCCCCTCAGTTGCCCGAGTTGCTGAAGAAGGCGCGCGCGGCGCGGGTGATCCGGCGCTCGGTGCGGCGGCGGCCGCTGTTCGCGGCGATGCCGATCGTCGCGCCGATCCCGCCGGCGCTCGCGATGAGGAGCAGGATGTCGCCGACGGCCATGGCGGGCGGGGCGAGGATCGCCGCGGTGGCTATGCACACCGAGACCACGAGCGCATGCGGCATGCCGAAGCGACTGATCGTGGCGGGGTTCTCGTGGTTCGGGCCCGTCGGCTCGACGGGCGTGGCGTCCACGGAGATGGCGTAGGTGCCGGACACTGCCGGACGGGCCACGGCATCTGCCGCGGCGGAGGGCTTGTTGCCCATGATGTCTCCTAATTGCTAGCTGTCCGGCGATCGCTGAGCGATCGCCGGACAGCACTACTGGCTCCAACCGGGTAGCCCCCTCATGCACTTGGCGGGAGTTGGCGCTCCCAGCGCACAAGAAAGACCTGATGTTCCAAGCGTGGCAGCAGGTACGGCACAAATGACAGCTCGTCAAACCGTTGGCTCATCAACGCACCAATGCGTACTCCGTGATACTCCGTGTCACCCACGGACCGCTCGAAGCAGCTGCGGAGAAGGGCTCGTGCCGGAAAAGACACAGGTCAGGCCCTTGTGAAGGGCTCTACCACACGGTGGTAGACATGCGATCCGGCTCTTTTCGACTCAGGAAAACCAGTGCTCCTGCCGGAAAACCGGCAGGTCAAAGCGCTCAGTGCCAGCGCGGGGAGGACGCACAACCGCACGACTCTCACAGCATCTCCGGGCACCCCTTCGGCGCACACCCCCCAGCAAGCCGCACGTCTCTGACCTGCATTGGTTCAATATCGCACCGCTCATCGCTAAATGATCTTGTACGGCCTAGGCCATGCTCTTAACCACGGATCGCGATCTGAACTGATGTGGTCCGCCCTGATTGCTACTGGCTCCAACCGGGCGCTCCCAGGGAACAACGGCAGGTGTTGGCGCGCCTGCTTCCGTGAGCCGACCCATGCCCTTTTAGGGCAGGTGTCGGCTTCACGCGTTTGGCCCGATGGCTGACGGCCATAGGGCTTACCTTCACCCGCCGCTGATCGACTCCTCTGTTCGCCCTCTCGTACGCGCGCGACACGCGCGCCTTGGGGCCGGGACGGAGTATCCCGGCCGGGCGGTGAAGAAGAGATTTCGGCGGCAGGGAGAATCGAGCGATGACCGACCGTCGCCGCCCTCTGGGCACCGGCCCCGTCCACGCCGCCGAAGTCGACGCCGAGTTGCCGCCCGTGCCGCGTGCGCAGCTCGCCGCCGAACGCCTTCCCGCCAGCCCGGCCCTCACCGAGCCGAGGCTTACGCGGTCTCTGGTGGGGCGCCGCGTCCTGGGAGCCGGCCCCGTCGAGTGGTGACAGCCGCACCGCCTCGCATGCATGGCACGCGCGACCCGCGCCACGCTCGGCACGTGTTGGCCGGGCCGGCGGCGGGCCTGTCGCGGCTGTCGTGCTGGGACCCGCCGCGGGGGTCGGCCGGGCACACCGCAGGTTGCGGGCCGCTGTCGTGCCGACAGCCCGGCCCGGTCGACGGGCCACACGACAGCCTTCAGCTCGCTGCCCGGACTCGTGGGCAGTGGGCCGCTATGCGGCGTTCACGGCCGGGCCGGGGGGAAGTTTCCCGGCGGCGGGCGGAACGGGCCGCACAGCGGCGTCCAGGGCACACCGCGGAGCAGCGGGCCGCGCTGGCGGAGCTGGGTATGGAATGGGCGTAGGCGGGTGCGGTACCGCGGTTCCAGAAAACTGGAACCGCGGTACCGCACCCGCACGACAGCAGGGGCGCAGCCGCCGCCCGCGCCCCAACCGCCGTGCGGGTGCGGTCTCTTGCGCTTGGCTGACAAACGGCAGGCCCGGATCGGACACTGATGACCTGCGTCTGATGCGAGAAACTTCGGGCGAGTGTGCGGCCGGCCTCAGAAACGAGGCAGGCGAAGTGACGGGGGTACGGGAATGGCGGGGTCGGGTCATCGGGGTCTGTCGAGGGGTGCGCTGATCCGGCAGCGTGCGAAGGCGCGGTTCGTGGGCCGGCGGGCGCAGTTGGCGCTGTTTACGGAGAACCTGTCGAAGGACCCGCTGTCGGAGGAGGATCCGGCGGAGTTTTTGTTCCATGTGCGGGGTGTGGGTGGGGTGGGGAAGTCCACGTTGCTGCGGCAGTGGCAGGAGGCGGCCCGGCGGGCGGATGCGGTGACGGCGGTGGTGGACGAGAACGACGTCCACGGGGTGCAGCAGGCCCTGGTCGAGCTGGCGAGGCAGCTGGCGGAGCAGGCCGGCCCGTGCAAGGAGTTCGACAAGGCGGTCGAGCAGTTCCGGCGGGAGCAGGCGGCGCAGGGGGAGCCGATGCCGGTGGAGGGCGAGGCGTCGGTGTCGAGTCGGGTGGTGACGCAGGCCGCTTTGGGGGCGGCGTCGTTGCTTCCGGGGGCCGGTGTCATAACGGCGATGGCGAATCCGGATGCCGCGGCCCAGGGGCTGGACCGACTCCGGTCGGCATCCCAGGCTCGTGCCCGGCGGCGCGGGGCCCGGGGTGATGAGGCGGAGGTGAGCCGGGCTTTCGTCGCCGAGCTGGAGCGGTTGTGCCGTCGCCATCAATGGGTGGTGCTGTTCTTCGACACGTGGGAACAGACTGCCCGGTATCTGGACGGGTGGCTGCTGCGTCTGCTGGCGGAGGAGTTCGGTGCGGTGCCGGCGAACGTCATGGTGGTGCTGGCCGGCCGGGACGAACTCGCGGAACGGGAGTGGGCGCCGCTGCGGGCGCAGGTGGCGGACGTGCCGTTGGAGGTCTTCACCGAGGCCGAGACGCGTGCGCTGCTGACCGCGCGGGGCGTGACCGACCCGGGTGTGGTGGAGGCGGTGCTGCAGCTGTCGATGGGGCTGCCGCTGCTGGTGGAACTGCTCGCGCTGGCCCGCCCCCACACGGTGGAGGAGGTGGACGCGGGCGGCGACCTCGCGGACGTGGCGGTGGAGCGGTTCGTGCAGTGGATCACGGACCCGGAGCAGCGTGAAGCGGTGCGGGCGTGTGCGCTGCCGCTGCAGCTGAACGAGGACGTGTTCGCCGCCGCGGCCCGGCCACAGGCAGAGGGGTGGTGGGAGTGGCTGTGCGGGCAGCCGTTCGTCAACGGCCGCGGCGGCTTCAAGCACTACCATGCGGTGGTCCGCGCCAGCCTGGTTCGCCAGCAGCGCACCCACTCTCCGCAGAGCTGGGCTTCGGCACATCTGCGGTTGGCCGACACGCATGCCGCCTGGCGCATCGCGGTCGAGGAACGCCTTCCCGAGGCCAAGCACTGGGAAGACGCTGCATGGCGCCGGCACCGTCTGGATGAGACGTACCACCGGCTGTGCGCGCATCCGACAACGCAGCTGACGCCCGCCCTGGAACACGTGGTGCAGGCCGCGGGCCAGGACACCACGGTACTGCGGCAGTGGGTCGAGACCCTGGAACAAGCCGCCCAGGACACCGCGGACACCGCCCTGCTCGCCTGGTCCACACGCCTGCGGGAGGCTCTCGCCGACGACGAGCCCGCCCTTGCCTGCCTCGCAGGTCTGCTGGCCCACGGCCCACTCGGCCCGGCGGCCAGAAGCTGGGCCCACACCCACCGCGGCCGGCGCCTCTACCTCTCCGAGCGGGACGAGGAGGCCCTCATCGAGTTCGACCGCGCCCTCGCGCACGACGCCCGCAACGCCCATGCCTGGGCCCATCGCGGGGAAACCCACCGCTGGCTCGGCCACCACGAGCAGGCCGTCACCGACCTCACCGCCGCACTCGAACTCGACCCCACCCACGCCTGGGCCCTCGCCCAACGGGGAGAAACACACCACCAGGCCGGCCACTACGAGCAGGCCGTCGCCGACCTCACCGCCGCACTCGAACTCGACCCCACCCACGCCTGGGCCCTTATCTCCCGCGGCCGAGCACACCAGCAGGCCGGCCACCACGAGCAGGCCGTCGCCGACTTCACCGCCGCACTCGAACTCAACCCCACCCACGCCTGGGCCCTTATCTCCCGCGGCCGAGCACACCGCCAGGCCGGCCA
>NZ_LIQT01000279.1 GCF_001418415.1 Streptomyces hirsutus | reverse complement strand
ACGCGGCGGGCCGGCTGACCCGCCGCGTGCCCGTCGCGCCGGCCCGTGGCCCAGGCAGCGCAGGACTGACTAGAAGGCCACCGCGCGGGTGGGGGGTCTGTACAGCGAACGGTGGGACTCGGTTGATTGTTTCTACCGGCGTCCGGCGGTGAGCCGGCCGTCGAAGGTGATGTCGAAGGCGTTGAGTGCGGCCTTCCAGCGCATGGTCCAGCGTTTGCGGCCGGTGCCCTTGGGGTCCAGGCTCATCACCGCGAGGTAGACGCACTTGAGCGCGGCCTGTTCTGTGGGGAAGTGCCCGCGGGCCCTCACGGCCTTGCGGATGCGGGCGTTGACGGACTCGATCGCGTTGGTGGTGCACACGATTTTCCGGATCTCCACGTCAAACCGGAGGAAGGGGACGAACTCCGCCCAGGCGCTTTCCCACAGCCGCACGATCGCCGGGTACTTCTTGCCCCAGGCCTCGCTGAACTCCAGGAAACGCTCCAGGGCGGCGTCCTCGGTCGGCGCGGTGTAGACGGGTTTGAGCGCCTTCGCGATCTTTTCCCAGTCCTGCCTGGCCGCGTAGCGGAACGAATTCCGCAGCAGGTGAACCACACACGTTTGGACAATCGTCGCAGGCCAGACCGTGTTGACGGCATCCGGAAGGCCGGTCAGGCCGTCACAGACCAGCATCAGCACATCGCGGGCCCCGCGGTTCTTGATCTCGGTGAGGACCTGCAGCCAGTACTTGGCGCCCTCACCGCCGTCGCCGACCCACAGGCCCAGGATGTCCCGATGTCCCTCCGCCGTCACGGCCAGCGCCATGTAGACGGGCCGGTTGGCGACCTGACCGTCCCTGACCTTCACGTTCACGCAGTCGATGAAGACGACCGGATACACGCTGTCCAGGGGACGGTTCTGCCATTCGGCCATGCCGGCCATCACGCTGTCGGTGATCGTGGAGATGGTGCTCTTGGAGACCTCCGTACCGTAGACCTCGGCCAGGTGGGCGGAGATCTCGCCGTGGGTGAGGCCCTTCGCGGACAGCGACAGGACCATCTCGTCGACCCCGCCCAGACGCCGCTGGCGCTTCTTGACCAGCTGCGGCTCGAACGTGCCCGCACGGTCCCGCGGCACCGTGATCTCCACCGGGCCGACCTCGGTGGTCACGGTCTTGGACCGGTGGCCGTTGCGGTAGTTCTCCCGGCCGCCCTCGGCCCGTTCACCGGGCTCGTGTCCGAGGTGATCGGTCAGCTCGCCCTCCAGCGCGGACTCCAGCACCTTGCGCGTCAGCTCCGCCAGGAGACCGCCCTCGCCGGTCAGCTTCACCCCGCCGGCCTGGGCCCTGGCCACCAGTTCGGCAACCAGACCGTCATCCACAGCATCCACGGCGGCCTCCCCGGCCTCGATGTCACTCATCACGTCAGTCATCAACTGTCGCTTCCAGCTCGGGAGTTACACCGTTGACCGGGCTCTGTCTCACATTCGGTGGTGACGGTAAGTAGTTGTCGTTGCTGGTAGTGACACTCCCAGGTCAGCGCGGGTGACGTGATCGTCAGCACCGTGCTTGCCCTGCTCGATGGCGCGTCTGCGACTGCTCTCCTTGAAGCTCGGACCAGGTACATCAATGATGACGCTTTGTCACCACCGAATGTGAGACAGAGCCGTTGACCGTACAGACCCTCCCGTAGTCCGGGGCGGCCCTCCCTTCTTGTACGCGGCGGCGGTACGCCGGGACGGCCTCCATCGCAGGATCCAGGAACTCGAGGATGCTCGCCGTTCCCCGCGACACACGATCAGCCGTTGCTCATCCGCCCGTGTCGCGGGACGGAACTTCAGCGCCTCCCGGATCTACTGGCGGTGGTTCTTGAACCTCTAACAAAACAAGATATTTGTAATACTCTGAGCGTATTGCAGGGGGTCTGCTCCGGCCGGGAGGTGTGCGTGCTGTCCCGCCCCAAGCCCTGGGAGATCGACGATGACCTGTGGGCGCTGATCGAGCCGCTGCTGCCGAAGATCGAGCGCCGTCCCGATCATCAGGGCCGCAAGCGGCTGGACGACCGTAAAGCTCTGCAGGGCATCCTGTTCGTGCTGTCCACCGACATCCAGTGGGAGTGGCTGCCGCAGGAACTGGGCTTCGGCTTGGGCATGACGTGCTGGCGCCGACTGCGGGACTGGAACCAGGCCGGCGTCTGGCAGCAGCTCCAGGCCATCCTGCTGGCCCGCCTGCGCGGCGCGGACCAACTGGATTTCTCCCGGGCCGCCGTCGACTCCTCCCACGTAAGGGCACTGCGGGGCGGCCCAAAACCGGGCCGAGCCCGGTCGACCGCGCCCGGACGGGCTCGAAACACCACCTGATCACCGACGCGCGCGGGACCCCGCTCGCGGTGACCTTGTACCGCTCGGAAAGTCATCGCTGCAGGTGCGTACCCATGTCCTGAAGCGTCGGTAGCAGCTGGGACGCTGTCGTGGTGATCGTCTCGCTG
>NZ_LIQT01000278.1 GCF_001418415.1 Streptomyces hirsutus | reverse complement strand
AACAGATGGAAGCCGACGGCGACGGCTCCGGCGCCCCGACCGGCACCGGAAAGCCGGCAGTGACGGTGGGTTGAGACGAGGCACGGACCGATAGGGGGCCGAGCGTGACGATACTGGAGAGCATCAGGCAACCACGCGACCTGAAGGCGCTGTCCGAGGCGGAACTCGGTGAACTGTCCGAAGAGATCAGAGAGTTCCTGGTGCACGCGGTGGCCGGGACCGGCGGTCATCTCGGACCCAACCTGGGTGTGGTGGAGCTCACCGTCGCCCTGCACCGGGCCTTCGAGTCACCCGTCGACCGCATCCTGTGGGACACGGGTCACCAGAGCTACGTGCACAAACTCCTGACGGGCCGTCAGGATTTTTCCAAGCTGCGCGGCAAGGGCGGCCTCTCCCCCGAACTCGTCGAACTGTCCGCGCGGCATCGGCTCGTGGCCGTTGTCGAGGACAACAGCCGTGCGGCGGGCGTGGGTTCGGCCGTGGCGCTGGCGCTGGGCGACGCGGATGTCGATGTACCGGTACGGCGGTTCGGCATTCCGGAGCAGTTCCTCGCGCACGCCAAGCGCGGTGAGGTGCTGGCGGACATCGGCCTGACGCCCGTCGAGATCGCCGGCCGGATCGGCGCGAGCCCGGCCGTGGGCCGGGAGCGGCGGTCCCCGGGCGAACCGTCCGAGAAGCAACGGGAGCAACAGCCATGACCACTGCGGAGTCCACCCCGGAGCCCTCGCGGGCCGGGGACTTCGACCTCGGCGCGCTCCTGGCCGAGCGCGGAGCCGAACGCTACGAGCTGCACACCAGACACCTCAACCACCAGCTCCCGCGCATGCTGCACACCATCGGCTTCGACAAGGTCTACGAACGTGCCGAGGGTGCCCACTTCTGGGACGCGGACGGCAACGACCACCTGGACATGCTCGCCGGATTCGGGGTGATGGGTCTGGGGCGCCACCACCCCGTGGTCCGCAAGGCGCTGCACGACGTCCTCGACGCCTCACTCGCCGATCTCACCCGTTTCGACTGCCCGCCACTGCCCGGACTGCTGGCCGAGGAACTGCTCACCCACAGCCCTCATCTGGACCGGGTGTTCTTCGGCAACAGCGGCACGGAGGCGGTCGAGACCGCGCTGAAGTTCGCCCGCCGCGCCACCGGCAGGTCCAGGGTCCTGTACTGCGCGCACGCCTTCCACGGGCTGACCACCGGTTCCCTGTCCGTCAACGGCGAGTCCGGATTCCGGGACGGATTCGCCCCGCTGCTGCCCGACACGGCCGTACCCCTGGGGGATGTGGACGCGCTCGAGCGGGAGTTGGCCAAGGGCGACGTCGCCGCCCTCATCGTGGAACCCATCCAGGGCAAGGGTGTGCACGCGGCCCCGCCCGGCTATCTGCGCGCCGCCCAGGAACTGCTGCACCGGCACAAGGCGCTGCTGATCGCCGACGAGGTGCAGACCGGACTCGGACGGACCGGCGACTTCTACGCCTACCAGCACGAGGAAGGGGTCGAACCGGACCTGGTGTGCGTGGCCAAGGCGCTCTCCGGCGGCTATGTGCCGGTGGGGGCCACGCTCGGCAAGGACTGGATCTTCCGGAAGGTCTACTCGTCGATGGACCGGGTGCTGGTCCACTCGGCCAGCTTCGGAGGCAACGCCCAGGCCATGGCCGCGGGCCTCGCGGTGCTGGCGGTGATGGAGAACGAGCAGATCGTCGCGAACGTCCGGGCCACCGGGGAACTGCTGCGGTCCCGGCTCGCGGCCCTCGTCGACACGTACGAGCTGCTCGCCGACGTCCGTGGCCGGGGCCTGATGATCGGCATCGAGTTCGGCCGGCCGCGGTCGCTGAAGCTGCGCGGTCGCTGGGCCATGCTGCAGGCCGCGCGGAAGGGACTCTTCGCACAGATGGTGGTGGTCCCACTGCTGCAGAAGCACAGGATCCTCACCCAGGTCTCCGGCGACCACCTGGAGGTGATCAAGCTGATCCCGCCGCTGATCATCGGTGAGCGGGAGGTGGACCGGTTCGTGGACGCCTTCACCGCGGTCATGGACGATGCCCACGACGGTGGTCTGGTGTGGGAGTTCGGCAGGACACTGGTGAAACAGGCGGTCGCCGACCGGTGAGACCGTGACGTTCCGCAGGCCGGGCGCTTTTTGCCTGTGAGGCAAGCGATTTGCCTCACAGGCAAAGATGCGCCTGAATGGAGTCATGAGCTCCCCCGAGGCCGAGCCGGCGGCCGGACCGGCCGCCGCGCTCCCCGCGGTCGCACCGCAGCTGCGCGCCCTGAGGCGTCGGGCCTCCCTGACGCTGGAGGCCGCCGCCCGCGACGCGGGACTGTCGCCCGCCCATCTCTCCCGGCTGGAGACCGGGCAGCGCCAGCCCTCGCTGCCGATGCTGCTCTCCCTCGCCCGTATCTACGGTACGACGGTTTCCGAACTGCTCGGTGAGACGACCGCCGACCGCGAGGCGGTGACGCGCGCCGGTGACATGGAGCCGACCTCCGTGGGCGGTTGGACGTACCGGCAGGCCGGTTCCCCCGGGCGCGGGATGCAGGCCCTGCGGGTCCAGGTCCCGTACGGGGCCCAGGGCGACATCGTGCGGGTCCACCCGGGCGAGGAGTGGCTGTACGTTCTCAAGGGGCGGCTGCGGCTGCGCCTCGGGGACGCCCTGCACCGCCTCGCCCCGGGGGACAGCGCGCACTTCGACTCGCTGACCCCGCACCGTATCGCCGCCGAGGACCCCGACGGGGTCGAGCTGCTGTTCGTCCACACCCTGCTGCAGAGCCCCACGGCCGCCCTGTGCCTGGGCCCCACCCAAGGAGATGTGTCATGAAAGACCTGGAGGAGAAGTTTCCCCGCGCCCTGTGGGTGAGGCTGTTCGTCTACGTGGTGGTGGGGCACCTCTTCGCGGGGTTCATCTATCTGCTGTTCGAGCTGGGTGCGAAGCAGTAGTCCCCGGACGGACGCGGCAGGAGCCGAGTGATTCCGTGATCCCCCGGCCGAGCGCCTGCTCGGCCGGGGGATCACTCAGTCCAGCATGCGCTCGCGCAGCCGCTCCCGGTTCTCGGGGGTGAGCCCGAGTCCCTGCTCGAGGTAGGGGTCCACCCCGCCCCAGGTCTCCTCGATCGTCTCCAGCGCGGCCGACAGATACTCGGCGCGGGCGTCGAACAAGGGGTCGAGCAGGTCCATGACCTCGGGGGAGTAGGCCGAGGCGGAGGTGCCGCTGCGGCGCACCTTGTAGCGGCGGTGCGCGGCGCTGGACTTCAGGTAGTCGTCGTAGATCGCGTCCCGTTCCACGCCCAGCGCGAGCAGCGTCACCGCCACCGACAGGCCCGCGCGGTCCTTGCCCGCCGCGCAGTGCATCAGCGCGGGCACACACTCCTCGACGAGCGAGAGCAGCACCTGGGAGTGCTCGGCGGTGCGTTGCCTCACCGTCATGCGGTACGAGACGATCATCCGCTCCGCCCCCTTGCCGCCGGCGAGGATCGAGCGGAGCTGGTCCAGGTCCCCGTCGCGGACCATCCTCCAGAACTCGGCGCCGTCGGCCGGGTCGCTCAGCGGCAGGTTCACATTGCGCACGCCGGGCAGTTCGATGTCCCGCCCGTCCAGCTTGTGGTCGGCCGCGTTGCGGAAGTCGAAGACGGTGTGCAGTCCCAGGGAGGACAGGAAGGCGGCGTCCTCCTCCGTGGCGTGCGCGAGGTGGCCACTGCGGAACAGCACCCCGTGCCGCACCCGGCGGCCGTCGACGGTCGGCAGACCGCCCACATCACGGAAATTGCGCACTCCGGTGAGCTCGGGTTCGGTCGACGGGATCTGCTGCGTCACGGGGGCCCCTCTCCCACTCTGCGCCGCCGGCGCGTCGGCGGCGGGTGTCACCCGACGATACGACATGCCGAGCAGGGGCGATGAGGTGGCGACGGGGCCGTCGGAGTGGAGGCGGGTCCGTCCCGGGGAGCCCCGGTGCGGAGCCGCCGGCGCGGACGGACCCGTACCGGCCCCACGCCCCGACCCGACCGAACCGTCCAAAGATTCACCTATTGAGGAGATCTGTCCGTTTAAGGAGTTTCGCCATAACGTGCCCCTATAGAAGGGGGGATGGGAATGGGGTAGTGAGCATCGTCATAGAGGTGACGATGCGCTGTCGCCATGTTCACGTAATTCCGGCATTTCGCAAGGGGATTCGGGGGGTGTCGAAAATCCGGGGCGACTCTGGGTGATGGTTTTCAGGGCAATGGATCACGAAAACACACCTTCGGTCAGAAGATCGTGCTTGTCCCTTTGCGTCTCGGTCGCCTACGTTCGCCATCGATCCGGACGGACGCCTAATCCTGCCGCTGTCCGGAGCCTTCACCCTCTGACCCGTATATGGCAGGAGCGGGGGACCCACAGGTACGACTGCCTGTTCCGGTCTCCGGAACGGCTTGGGGTTAAGTCGCGTTCTCGACGCGGCCGGGCATCTCCAGTCCGCACCCGACAGCTCACCTCGTAGGCGCCGGAGAGGAAATTCGTCATGCCCGCAAAGGGTAAGCACCGCCGTTCCAGCGCTTTGCGTTTCACCCGTTCCATCGCCGTCGTCGGAACCGGTGGCGCCGCGCTCGCCCTGCCGTTTCTCGGCGCCACCGGAGCGAGCGCCGTCACTCCGCAGGCCGCCCCGGAAAAGGCCGTCCAGTCGTATTCCGTCGCCGGCAAGGCGTCTGACGGCGTGAAGGCGGACGGCGACAAGAACGGCGACGTCCGCACGTACATCGTGAAGGGCGGCGACTACCTGGCGAAGATCGCCGAGTCCGAGAACGTCGACGGTGGCTGGAAGCAGCTCTACTCCGACAACCGCGAGGCCGTGGGCGACGACCCGTCGCTCATCCACCCCGGCCTGAAGCTCTCGGTCGACGGCAAGGCCGCCGCGACCAGTGCGCCGAAGAAGCCCTCTTCTTCCGGGACGCCCTCTTCATCGGCTTCGTCGGCTCCGTCGGCTCCGTCCTCCGTGTCGAAGCCGTCGACGGCCGGCAAGGCCTCCGGGCAGTCCGCGCCGAAGTCCTCCTCCGGCTCGACCACCGCGAAGCAGGCCGCGACCACTTCCGGTTACAGCTCGCCGGTGCCCGGCGGCGGCCTCGGCACCGCCTACAAGGTGGCCGGCAGCATGTGGTCCAGCGGCTACCACACCGGTGTCGACTTCGCCATTCCGACCGGCACCTCCCTGAAGGCCGTGGGCGCGGGCACCGTCGTCTCCGCCGGCTGGGCCGGCTCGTACGGCAACCAGGTCGTCATCAAGCTGAACGACGGCTACTACGCCCAGTACGCCCACCTGTCCTCGCTGTCCGTCTCGGCCGGTCAGACGGTGAGCGGCGGCCAGCAGGTCGGCCTCTCGGGCTCCACCGGCAACTCGACCGGTCCGCACCTGCACTTCGAGATCCGCACCACGCCGCACTACGGCTCGGACCTGGACCCGGTCTCCTACCTCCGCGGCAAGGGCGTCTCCATCGGCTGACCCCCGAGGCAACCTGCCTGACGCGCCGAAAGGCCGGACCCCGATCCCCGGGTCCGGCCTTTCGGCGCGTCCGGTGTGCTCGGTGTGCTCATAAAGGTGGAGGGGTGGGGAGTACCGGGGGGTGCTGGGAGTGTTCCGTGCGTCACGTTGCTCGCCGGTCAACGCCCCTGCCCGGAGGGCTATTCCGGATTGGCCGATGCTTTGCGAGTGGCTTATCTCACCGTCCGTCAATGCCTTCCTACGGTCGCGTAGGTCACATTCGAAGGTGAATCATGTCCGGTTGTGGCAGACGATTCGAAGAATGACAGCAAGGCAGTGATCGGGTCGTACGTGGCGGTGGGGGACAGCTTCACCGAGGGCGTCGGCGACCCCGGTCCCGACGGGGCATTCGTCGGCTGGGCCGACCGATTCGCGGTACTTCTCGCCGACCGGCGTCCCGAAGGCGACTTCCGGTACACAAATCTCGCGGTGCGCGGAAAACTGCTCGACCAGATCATGGCCGACCAGCTTCCGCGGGCCGTCGAACTGGCCCCCGCACTGGTTTCCTTCTGTGCGGGCGGCAACGACATCCTGCGTCCCGGCAGCGACCCGGACGAGGTGGCCGAGCGTTTCGAACGGGCGATCGCCGCACTCGCGGCGGTCTCCGGCACGGTTCTGGTGACCACCGGGTTCGACACCCGTGGCGTGCCCGTACTCAGGCACCTGCGCGGCAAGATCGCCACCTACAACGGGCATGTGCGGGCCGTCGCCGACCGGTACGGCTGCCCGGTGCTCGACCTCTGGTCCCTCAGGAGCATCCAGGACCGCAGGGCCTGGGACACCGACCGGCTGCACCTGTCGCCCGAGGGGCACACGCGCGTGGCGCTCCGCGCGGGACAGGCCCTCGGCCTGGACATCCCGGCCGACCCGGAGCAGGCCTGGCCCCCGCTGCCGCCCCGCGGCAACCTCGACGTCCGGCGGGACAACGTCCAATGGGCGCGCGAGTACCTGGTGCCGTGGATAGGGCGCAGGCTGCGGGGGGAGTCTTCGGGGGACCACGTGACGGCGAAGGGCGCGCTGTCCCCGGACGACATCAAGGAGCGCATCGCCTCGGTGGCGTGACGCGGGGTGGGAGGGCACGGGGTGGGGGAGCGCGTGTGGGCACGGCCCGTGCCAGGGGTGTCCGCGTTCCAGGTTCGGCGGGCCCGCCCGGACAACTCCTCCTGCTCCGGCCCCCTCCCGGGCCGGTGGGACCCGGACACCGGGACCCGAGCACCGGGACCCGACCGCGCGGGCGAAGGCGGCGACCACCGGCTTCTCCTTCGTCGAGAAGCGAGGGAGCACGTGCACGGCTCCGGGGCGCTTTCCGGTCGGTGAGACAGCCCGGCGTCGGGCCGGCCACACATAATGGAATGCCTGACCGACTCCACTTGGAGGCATTGTGGCCGGTACCCGTTCCCAGAGCCCCGGGCTCCGTGCGCTACGGCCCGCGGCCTTCGGTGCGGACCCCACCGGTGAGCGCATGGCGCGTATCCGCAGGTCCCCGCCCTACCGGGACGGCGTGTTCCAGAACCCCGAAGGTCCCACCCGGCTCCGGCCCCCGGGCTCGGCCCGGGACCTGGCGAAGACCTACTTCGACAAGGACACCCGGTCCCGCCGTGCCCCGCACGGCGCCCTGCCGGTGCATGCCACCACCCTCGCCGACCTGGCCCGCCCGCCCGCCTCCGGGCTGCGCCTGACCTGGATGGGCCACTCCAGCGTGCTCGCGGAGATCGACGGGCGGAGGGTGCTGTTCGACCCCGTGTGGGGCGAGCGCTGCTCCCCGTTCCCCTTCGTCGGCCCGAAGCGGCTGCACCCGGTACCCCTGCCGCTGGCCGCGCTCGGTCCGGTCGACGTCGTCGTGATCTCGCACGACCACTACGACCACCTGGACCTGCCCACCGTCAAGGCGCTCGCCGGCACGGACACGCTGTTCGCCGTACCGCTCGGTGTGGGCGCCCATCTCGAGCACTGGGGCGTGTCCGCCGACCGGCTGCGCGAACTGGACTGGCACGAGGCGACCGGGATCGGCGGACTCACCCTCACCGCCACCCCGGCCCGCCACTTCTGCGGTCGGGGCCTGCGCAACACCCAGCACACCCTGTGGGCCTCATGGGTCGTCGCGGGCGAGGAGCACCGCGTCTACCACAGCGGCGACACCGGCTACTTCGACGGCTTCAAGGACATCGGCGCCACCCACGGCCCCTTCGACGCGACGATGATCCAGATCGGCGCGTACTCGGACTTCTGGCCCAAGGGGAACTCGGACCCGATTCCGGGACCTGGCTCCTGGCCGGAGATCCACATGAATCCCGCAGAGGGTCTCCAGGCCCACCTCGACCTCCAGCAGGGCCGGCCGGGCGGGGTCCTCCTGCCGATCCACTGGGGCACCTTCAACCTGGCACCGCACCCGTGGGCGGAGCCCGGCGAGTGGACGATGGCTGCGGCCGACGCGGTCGGGCAGCCCGCCGCCTTCCCCGTTCCGGGCCTGCCGTTCGAGCCCGCCGGGGAGTTGCCGGCCGAACCGTGGTGGCGGGGCGTGGGACACGTCCCGAGCCGCAAGTGGCCCCTGCCCGACCCCGTCAAGGACTCCTCCCACGAGGGCCTGGACCTGGTGGGGGAGGGGTGAGCCTTGGCCTTGATCGCTACGGTGAGTGATATTTTCGTGAGGCGTACACAGGGCGGGGAGGGCTTCCGAAGGGTCCTCCGGTAGGGCGGCCGGGCGGAACATCGAGGGCCGGGGAGCTTTGAGCTCCCCGGCCCTCGATGTTTTCCGATGACCGCCTCTGACCAGGCTGGATCGAGGATTGACTGTTCTTTGACGAGTGAGTGACGGGTTTATCGGTCTGTCGTACGAAGCCTCATACCAGAGCGGGATGCTGTCCGTGTGAGTTTGTCAACTGACCACCGCACGTGATGCGGTGGTGACTACGGTGAGTGTCGGTCGGGCGACGCATGGCCGACGCCCTCGGCCTTCCGCGGCGCCCCCGACCGGTACGGCGACACCACGACGACACCCGTCGCTCGGCGCATCGCGCCACGGGGTCGCGCCCATCAGATCGGATCAGGGAGCGGGGACCGGTACGTGCAGGCAGAAGGCGGACGAGGGAGAGGACGGGGTGACACACCCCGCCGCTCGGGCCCGGCCGGCGCCTCGGGCGTGACCAGCGGGTCGCCGGCAGCCGCGGCTGCCCCGGGCGGGCCGTCGGCCGGGGCACGCGCCGGTGCCGACAACGGGCGTCCGCCCGCCGCGCGCGGCGACGAGCCGCGCGGAGCACGGAACCGGTCCCGCGCGCCCGGCGGCCGCGGCTTCACGCGGTCCCCCGGCACCCAGGACCGACGGACCAGTTCGAGGACACCCATGCCCGATCTCCGCGCTCCCGCCGGTCCGCCCTCCCGCACCGACCGGCGGGAGGGCGGACGGCACGGACGCCCACCCGCCCGGCCCGCCCTCGCGTACCCCGAGGCGCAGATACGGCCCCAGTTGCTGCGGCTCGCCGTCCTGCCGCCCGTGGCGGTCGCCCTCAGCGCCAGCGCCGCCGTGCTCTTCCTCGTCCGCTCCACCGGCGTACGGCCGGGCGCGACCCTGTGGGGTGTGCTCGGTGGCGCGGTGTCGGTGACCCTCGCCGGCATCGTCATCGCCGCCGTGGCCGCCGACCGCGCGGCCCGGTCCGTGCACGACCGCGTCGAGAGCCTGCGCCGGAGCACGGCCCGGCGCGAGGCCGACCTGCGTGCTCTCGTGGACACCCTGCGCCGCGGCGACGGCCCGCCACCGCGCACGCAGCCGGGCGGGACACCCCGGGACGCCGACGACTTCGACCGGCTCGCCGCCGACCTGTCCCGGGCCCATGACAGCGCCGTCACCGCCGTCGTCCAGGCGTCCCAGCTCTCCAGCCAGGCGGGCAGCGAGCAGAAGCTCGAGGTGTTCGTCAACCTGGCCCGGCGTCTGCAGTCCCTGGTGCACCGCGAGATCTCCATCCTCGACGAGATGGAGAACGAGATCGAGGACCCCGACCTGCTCAAGGGCCTCTTCCACGTCGACCATCTCGCCACCCGCATCCGCCGGCACGCCGAGAACCTCGCCGTGCTCGGCGGGGCCGTCTCCCGGCGGCAGTGGAGCAACCCGGTCTCCATGACCGAGGTGCTGCGCTCGGCCATCGCCGAGGTCGAGCAGTACTCACGGGTCAAGCTGGTGCCGCCGATCGACGGCACCCTGCGCGGGCACGCCGTCGCCGACGTCATCCACCTGCTCGCCGAACTCGTCGAGAACGCCACGCTGTACTCCGCGCCGCACACCCAGGTGCTGCTGCGCGCCGGATTCGTCACCTCCGGGCTCGCCGTCGAGGTCGAGGACCGCGGGCTCGGCATGCCCGTGGACGAGCAGGAACGGATGAACGCCCTGCTCGCCGACCCGGACCAGGTCAATGTCGCCAGCCTCCTGGCCGACGGGCGCATCGGCCTGTACGTGGTCTCGCAGCTCGCGCGGCGGCACGGCATCCAGGTCCGGCTCCAGAACAACATCTACGGCGGAGTCCAGGCCGTGCTCGTGGTGCCGCAGGCACTGCTCGGCGCCGAGCAGTGGTCCTCGGGACCGGGCGCGGGCGAGGGCCGGCCGGCCGAGGGCGACGCGGGACCGGGCCCGCGGGACGACGGCGGGCCGACACACCGGCCCGCGCATGCCGTGCCCGCACCCGGGAGCGCTCCGCTGCCCGGCCCCGCCGGGTACGGGAACGGACCATGGCCGCAAGAGCCGCAGGCAGGCACCGGTCCCTACGCCGGACCCGGCCCGCAGGCCCGACCCGACATGCGGACGGGACCCGATGCGGGGACGGACCTCGCGCAGCAGACCGGATCCGGCTCGCTGCCGGAGCCCGGGAACGGAACGCCCCTCCCCCCGGGCTCGTCCCCCGGCGTGCCGGCGGCACGGCGCCACGACCAGGCCGGCGCCCCGGCGGCCCCGGCGGGCCCCGGCGGAGTGGCGCCGCCCCTGCCGCTGCGCGGCGCCCGGGCGGTGCGGCCCAATCCGGCCGAGGCCGTGCCCGGCGTCACCCCGGACGACCGGCAGACCCTCGAGGAGAGCGGGATCGGGACCGCACCCCTCACCCCGCGCAGCCCCACCGTGCGCGGCACCATGGGCAGACCCCGACTGCCCCGCCGCCGAGCCCAGGAACACTTGGTGCCCCAGCTCCGCGACGGTCCCACGCCGCGTCAGGACACCGACCACGTCGTCGGGCACGACCCCCACCTGATGGCGGCCTTCCGGCGGGGCGTCAGTCTCGCCGAAACCCAACAGCACATGGAAACCGACCACATGGGCGGCGACGACCTGGACCGTAACGACCCGGCCCACGACGACACGAGGCACGACGACATGGGCCGTGTCGAGACAGGGAGCGTCGACACGGGCCGTGGTGACACGGCCGAGGACCACAGGACGGGCGACCACTTGGTGGGCGACTACAGGGCGGGAGGCCACATGGCGCCCGTGTCCATGCCGCCCTCGTCGCCCATGGGCGAGCGCTTCGGCCCCACCGCCCATCCCACGGACGCCCATCCCCTGGACATCCCCTATGCGGACGCCCACCTCATGGACCCGTACCACACGATCAAGGCTCACACGACGGAGTCCCCCACCGTGGAGTCCCACACCGCCGACGCGCGTCCCCCGCATACGGCGTCCCAGGAGGCGCGCGGCGGCCACGACGGTGTGCCCGCGCCCCGCACCGACCACCACCCCACCGCACGGCACGACGGGAGCGCACCCGCCGGATGAGCACGCCCGCACCC
>NZ_LIQT01000277.1 GCF_001418415.1 Streptomyces hirsutus | reverse complement strand
GCCCCCGGGAGCGAGGACGACGGCAGTGTCCGCGAGGGGCCGGACGGGGGAGGGAAGGAGAGGGGAGGGCGACGGACGGGTGCCGCGCGGGGAGCGGGCGCGGGACCGCCGTCGAGCAAGGACCCGGCGGGGGCGGGTGGAGTCCGGGAGGCGAGGAAGGGGTCAGAGGATGGTGACGGTCGGGGACTGGTCGAGCACGCGCTGTGCCTCGACCCGGTCCTTGGCGCGGCGGCGGTCCTCCAGTACGGAGGTCCAGGCGTTGCGGCGGGCGGTGCGCTGGCCGCCGCTCATCAGAAGTGACTCGACAGCGCGCAGGGCGGTGCCGAAGGACGGGATGGCGGTGGCGCGGACGGGCGCGGCCTGCATGGTGGAGGTCCCCCTCGAAGTGTCTTCGGGTGTGGGAGTACATGGCGTGATTCCAGGGTCACTGTTTGGTGTTACCAGGGCATGACCTGCCGGTCAAACGGACATGAAGCCGAGATTCGGGCCCCGCGAAAGCCGACGCGGCCCCGGCGTGCGCCCTCATCTGCGAGGACGGCCGGGACCGCGTTTTCTCGGCCATTACTGGCCAGTAGGATCTTGTGCGCGAGTTCACACGTATGCCTCGTCCGGTGCCGGAGCGGGCGGGGGCGTCGCGTCAGACGGCCTGCGCCGCGACGTACGCGCCGCGCTTCTCCACCGCCATCTGGTACAGGCGGCCGGCGCGGTACGAGGAGCGGACCAGCGGCCCGGACATCACGCCGGAGAAGCCGATCTGCTCGGCCTCCTCCTTCAGCTCCACGAACTCGTGCGGCTTCACCCAGCGGTCGACGGGGTGGTGGCGCACCGACGGGCGCAGGTACTGCGTGATGGTGACGAGCTCGCAGCCGGCGTCGTGCAGCTGCCGGAGCGCCTCGCCGACCTCCTCGCGGGTCTCGCCCATGCCGAGGATCAGGTTCGACTTGGTGACCAGACCGTAGTCCCGGGCGGCGGTGATGACCTTCAGGGAGCGGTCGTAGCGGAAGCCGGGGCGGATCCGCTTGAAGATGCGGGGCACGGTCTCGACGTTGTGCGCGAACACCTCGGGGCGGGAGGAGAAGACCTCCGCCAGCTGCTCCGGGACGGCGTTGAAGTCGGGGGCCAGCAGCTCGACCTTGGTGCGGCCGTCCGCGCGCTCCGCGGTCTGCGCGTGGATCTGGCGCACGGTCTCGGCGTACAGCCAGGCGCCGCCGTCCTCCAGGTCGTCGCGGGCGACGCCGGTGATGGTGGCGTAGTTCAGGTCCATGGTGACCACGGACTCGCCCACGCGGCGCGGCTCGTCCCGGTCGAGGGCCTCGGGCCTGCCCGTGTCGATCTGGCAGAAGTCGCAGCGCCGGGTGCACTGGTCGCCGCCGATGAGGAAGGTCGCCTCGCGGTCCTCCCAGCACTCGTAGATGTTCGGGCAGCCGGCTTCCTGGCAGACCGTGTGCAGGCCCTCGCTCTTCACGAGGTTCTGCATCTTCGTGTACTCGGGCCCCATTTTCGCCCGTGTCTTGATCCACTCGGGCTTGCGCTCGATGGGGGTCTGGCTGTTGCGGACCTCCAGGCGCAGCATCTTGCGTCCGTCGGGTGCGACTGCGGACACATCGGCTCCCTAGCTTCGATTCTTCGGCGTACACCAGGGTACGCCCGTGTTTGTTGGGCCTGCCGGTCAGGCCAACCTCCGAGGCGCGGGGCTCATTCCCGGATGCGAGGCCGGGGCCTCTCGTCCGGAGCGGACCGGAGCGGACCGGCGCCGGGCCGGATCAGGCGCTCGCGCGGACGATCTCCCGGGGCTTCGGGTCGGCGTGCTCCAGGATGTCGCGCAGGTGGCGCTCGACGACCGGGAGCACCTCGTCGATCGTGATGTCGCGGCCCAGTTCGGCCGCGAGGGAGGTGACGCCCGCGTCGCGGATGCCGCACGGGATGATCCGGTCGAACCACTTGTTGTCCGGCTGCACGTTGTACGAGAAGCCGTGCATGGTGACCCCCTTGGCCACCCGGATCCCGATGGCGGCGAGCTTGCGGTCCTCGCGGCGCTGGCCGGCGTTGGAGGGCGCGTACTCGGGGCCGTTCAGCCGCGGGTCGAACTCCTCGTCGGTCAGGCGGGGGTCGAAGTCCAGGGAGAGTCCGCCGAGCGCCGGGCGCTGTTCGACCGGGTCGCCCAGCACCCACACCCCGCTGCGGCCCTCGATGCGGGTGGCTGTCACGCCGAACTCCGCGGAGGTGCGGATCAGGGCCTCCTCCAGACGCCGCACGTGCGCCACCACGTCCACCGGGCGGGGCAGCTTCTGGATCGGGTAGCCCACCAGCTGGCCGGGGCCGTGCCAGGTGATCTTGCCGCCGCGGTCCACGTCGATGACCGGGGTGCCGTCGAGGGGGCGCTCGCTGTCCTGGGTGCGCCGGCCGGCCGTGTAGACCGGGGGGTGCTCCAGCAGGATCACGGTGTCGGGCACCTCGTCGGCGAACCGCGCCGCGTGCACCCGGCGCTGTTCGTCCCAGGCCACCCGGTAGTCGACGGCCTCGGTTCCGAAACCCATTCGGACGAACCGCAGCTCACTCACGGCAAGCGCCTCCCCGGACAGTAGTAAGGCAGTAGGGCAGTAAGGCAGTAGGGCAAACAAGCGGCCAGGCGGGGACACGGAAACGCGGTAAGGCGCGAAACGTGCCCAAGCCACTGTACGACCGTATGGCCGGTCGCTGTTCCGGTGCCCGGGTGGGCCACCGGTCCGGCGGCTCTCCCGGTGCCCGCGGGGGGCGCCGGTTCCGCGCCGGTCCCGGTCCCCGGTCGCCGTCCCTCGTCAGCCACGACGTTAATCCTCACACGATCGGATGAATGCGGGTCGAAGACTGCTACCAGGCGTTTACTCTCCGCTACATTCGCGCCGTTCAGCAGGCCATAAGAGCTGCTCATGGGCTGCTCATGGGCAATTCGGGCACCACCACGTCCGCCGGAAGGCAGGAGACCGCACCGCAGATGTCGGAACGACCCGCGCAGCGCACCCCCAACCGCCAGCTCGCCGCGCTCATCGCAGAAGCGGGGTTCTCCAACGCGGGACTCGCCCGTCGCGTGGACCAGCTCGGTCTGGAACACGGGCTCGACCTGAGATACGACAAGACCTCCGTCACCCGCTGGCTGCGTGGGCAGCAGCCCAGGGGGACCACACCCGCCCTCATCGCCGAGGTCTTCACCCGGCGCCTCGGCCGCAGGCTCACCGCCCAGGACCTCGGCCTGGACGCCTGTGCCCCCGTCTACGCGGGCCTGGAGTTCGCCGCCACCCCCGACGAGGCCGTCGACATCGTCGGCGGGCTGTGGCGCAAGGACTCCGGCAGCCATGCCGAGCTGCGCAAGATCGCCTTCACCTCGGCGGGGCTCGTCGTGCCCAGCCGGGACTGGCTCATCGGCCGCGCCGACGAGAAGGTGGCCCGCCCCGAGCCGCCGGTCCGCGTCCCCGCCCAGATCCGCTCCGAGGGCGGGCCGGCCGGGCGGCCGCCCGGGTTCGCCGCCCGCCGCCGGCACGCCGCCGAACGCGGCCCCGGCCAGCGGGTCACCGGCGGCGACATCGCCGCCCTGCGCTCCGTCGGAGAGCTGTTCCGCACCCTCGACGACGCCTACGGCGGCGGCCACGCCCGCCAGGCCCTGGTGCGCTACCTGGAGCACGAGTGCGAGCCGATGCTGCGCGGCAGCTACGGCGAGCAGACCGGCCGCCGTCTGTTCGCCGCCGTCGCCGACCTGACCCGGCTGGCCGGCTGGACGTCGTACGACATCGGCGCGCACGGGCTCGCCCAGCGCTACTTCGTCCAGGCGCTCCGCCTCTCCCAGGCGGCCGCGGACCGCACCTACGGTGCGTACGTCCTGGTCACCATGAGCCGGCAGGCCGTCTACCTCGGCCACGGCCGGGAGGCCGTGCAGCTGGCGCGGGTGGCCCAGCAGGGCGCGGGCGGCTCCACCCCGCCCCTGGTGCAGGCCCTGCTGCACGCCGTGGAGGCGCGCGGGCACGGAGTGCTCGGTGAGGTCCGCGCCTGCACCGCGGCGCTGGTGCGCGCCGAACGCGCCCTGGAGAGCGCCCGGCCCGGCGACGAGGTCCCGCACTGGGTGCGCTTCTTCGACGAGGCCGAGCTCGCCGACGAGTTCGGCCACTGCCACCGCGACCTCCAGCAGTTCCGGGCCGCCGCCCAGCACGCGGAGCGCTCGCTGCAACTGCGCGCCCCCGGTTACGCCCGCAGCCGTCTGTTCTGCCGGGTCGTCCTCGCCACTGCCCGCCTCGGTCTCGGCGAACTCGACCAGGCCTGCCTCCTCGCCGCCGAGGCGGCGGGCCAGGCCGCCGAGATGCGCTCGGTACGGGCCGTGGAGTACGTCCGCGACTTCGAACGCCGCCTGGAGCCCTACCGCGACGCGGCCCCGGTCCGCGTCTACCGGGACAGGATCGCGGCGTACGGCTGAGCGACGACGCCGAGCGACGACACCGAGGGGCGCGGGTCGAGGGATCACGGGTCAAGGGATCACGGGCCCGGAGAAGTGCCGTGCGCCGGTGGAGGGCGGGGGCTTCGGCAAGGAGACGGTGGGCGGTGCGGGGCGCCGCCCACCGGGAGGGTCAGGCCGCCCGGACCGTGGGGAGGGGGTCGGCCGTGTGCATCGGGCGGGCCGCACCCAGGTCCGCCAGGATCGCGGCCGAGGCGCGGCGGCCCGAGTACAGGGCGCCCTGGACGGTGCTGGTGTCGCGGTGGTCGCCGCACACGTACAGACCCGCCAGCAGCCGTACCGGGCGGCGCAGATCGTGCGGTGGAGGCATCGCCGGCACGGCGTCGGCGGTGTGGTGGACCGCCAGTGTCTCCCAGCGCGCCGTCGACGTGCCGTACAGCCTGGACAGATGCATGCGTACGTCCGTGTCCACCTGCGCCCCGGGCGGGCCCAGGACCGTGGACGACACCAGCGCGCGGCCCGCCGGGGCCCGGGACGGGTCGACCCGGCTGACCACCGCCGTGTGCGCCACCGGGCCGCCCCGGTCGGCGTCCAGGAGCAGCGAGGCGCCGGTCCGAGGGGGCTCGTTCGTCGCGTGGTGCACCACCGTCACCGGATGGAAGTCCGGCACCCGCAGGCCCGGCAGCAACTGCGCGGCGGCGCGCGCGTCCGTCGCGATCAGCACCGCGCGGCAGCGGAACTCGCCGTGCTCGGCGGTGGTCACCGACGTCGTCGAGACGGAGGTGGCCCGGACGCCGGTGCGCACCGTGCCCGGTGGCAGCCCCCGCGCCAGCAGTTCCGGCAGCGCCTCCGCGCCGCCCTCCGGCAGACACAGCCGCCCGGCCGCGAAGGCGCGCAGCGCGAGATCCGCGCACCGGCTCGACGTGGTGAGGTCCGGGTCGCACAACAGCGCGGCGAGCAGCGGACGGAGGAAGCCGTCGACGGTACGGGCCGGCAGGCCCCGGGCCACCAGCGCCTCCGCGGCGGTCGTCTCCGGCCGGGCCAGCAGCCGTTCCACCGGGGTGCCCGCGAGCCGGGTGAACGCGGCACCCAGCCGGGCCTGGTCGACGGCGGTGCCCAGCGGGGCACCGGTCCGGCTGCGGGGCGTGGACACCTGCCGCCCGGGGACGGCCACCGGCCTCCTGGGCGCCGACCCCGGCCGGGGGGCGCTCGCGAGGGCGCGCACTGCATGGAGTGCGCTCCTTGCGCCCCTCGCACCGGTGGGCACGCCCGCGCGGTGGTGCCGTCCGTCGCTGTGCAGCAGGACCCCGGGCGCGAACGGGCGCAGGACGAGCCCGTCCAAGCCCGCGGCGGGCCGCAGTTCGGGATACGCCGTGGACAGCAACTGCCCGATTCTGTCGAGCCGGAAGCCGTCGATCTTCTCCGTGGCCATCCGGCCGCCCACCGCGTGGGCGGCCGGATGGCCACG
>NZ_LIQT01000276.1 GCF_001418415.1 Streptomyces hirsutus | reverse complement strand
CCGCGAAGGTCGGCAACAAGCCCTTCGTCGTAGACACCAGCCGCAACGGCAACGGCCCGTACACCGGGGGCGACGCGGAGGAGCGCTGGTGCAACCCGCCCGGCCGCGCCCTCGGCGAGACGCCGACGATCAAGACCGCGGACCCGCTGGTGGACGCGTATCTGTGGGTGAAGCGGCCCGGCGAGTCGGACGGCGAGTGCAAGGGCGGCCCGAAGGCCGGCGAGTGGTGGGAGGACTACGCGGTGTGCGATACACGGTGTGCGATACACGGTGTGCGGTACGCGGTGTGTGCTGGGCGGTATGGGCGGTGCGAGGTCAGTCGCTGGCCTCGGCGAGCTTCACCGCGTAGTCCTCCCACCACTCGCCGGCCTTCGGGCCGCCCTTGCACTCGCCGTCCGACTCGCCGGGCCGCTTCACCCACAGATACGCGTCCACCAGCGGGTCCGCGGTCTTGATCGTCGGCGTCTCGCCGAGGGCGCGGCCGGGCGGGTTGCACCAGCGCTCCTCCGCGTCGCCCCCGGTGTACGGGCCGTTGCCGTTGCGGCTGGTGTCTACGACGAAGGGCTTGTTGCCGACCTTCGCGGAGAGCTGCTTGCCGTAGGCGATGGACTCTTCGGTGGAGTAGTAGTTGGACACGTTCACCGAGAAGCCGTCGGCCTGGTCGATGCCCGCCCACTTGAGCGGCTCGAAGATCTGGTCGGGGTTGCCCCAGCCGGCGTTGCCCGCGTCCAGGTACACCGTGGTGTTCTTCAGGCTCTTGAGCTTGGCGACGGCACCGCTGAGGACATCGTAGCGCTCCTCGTGGAACTTCTCCGGCGTGCAGCCGTCGACCAGGTGGAGCACCGCGTCGGGCTCCAGGATCACGGTCGCCGCCCGGTCCCCGATGCCCTTGGCCACGCCGTCGATGAAGGCGCGGTAGGCGTTGCCGTCGGCGGCACCGCCCTGCGAGTACTGGCCGCAGTCGCGGTGCGGGATGTTGTAGAGGACGAGCAGCGCGGTGCGGCCCGCCTTGTCGGCCGCCTCGGTGAAACCGCGGGCCTGCTCCTCCGGGTTCTCCGGGCTGATCCACTCGGCGGCGGGCTGTTCCGCTATCTTGCGGATCTGCTCGGCCTCCGCCTTCTTCCCGTCCGCCCCCAGATCGGCCATCTGCTGCGCGGCCGTGCCCTCCGGGTTGACCCAGAAGGGGTTCGCGTCCTTGGGCTGCTGGGTGATCTCCCCGCCGGCCGTCCTGTCCGAGCCGTCCCCCTCGTCGCCGCCGCCGGAGGAACACGCTGTCATCAGCAACGCCGCCCCGAGTAGCGCTGCCGACGTCCGCCTCGCGGCGAACGCCCGGGCCCCCCTGCTGCCGTACATCCAACCCCCCTTGGGTGCACTTGTTCCGTGCGTGCCGAATCCCAATCCTGACATACACGCTGCGACAGCCACGAGGCCGAGTCATTCTTGTCCGCGAGCTGTTACAGCTGTCGTACGGTGACAGGTCACCTGGGGCGATCACGGAAAGCGACCGGAAGCGGGGGTGGCGTCGGCCGCCCCGGAGCCACCCACGTCCGGGGCGGGTGGACGGGGTGCTCGGGGCGCTCGAGGCGCCCGGAGTGGGACACGGTTGCGCCCGGGGCCGGGGTGCGGTGGTGCTCAGGCGGTGGTGCCGGTCAGGTAGGCGGAGACGACCACGTTCGCCGTGTAGCGGTTGCGTGCGGTGTCGAAGGTGCCGCCGCAGGTGATGACGCGCAGTTCGGCCCGGCCCGAGCGGCGCGGCCCGTAGGCCTGCTGGGCGTCGAACCCTTCGCGGGCCAGGACCTGGACGTCCTCGATCGTGAACTCGGCGACCCTGTCGTCCTCGCGGACCACCCGGATCTTCTGGCCGGGCTTCAGTGTGCTCACCCTGTAGAACACGGCGGGCCGGGTCTCGGTGTCGACGTGCCCCACCACCAGCGCGGTGCCGGACGCTCCGGGCGCCACCCCGTCCGCGTACCAGCCGACCACGTCGGGCCGGTCGAACGGCGGCGGGTCCAGAGCGCCCCGTTCGTCCAGGCCGCGGGAGACCACCGGGGCCCGGACGTCCAGGCCGGGTATGTCGAGGCGCCGCGGCAGCGCCTCGCCCAGCGGGCGGTGGGCGGGCGGAAGGTCCGCCCGGGGCGGGCGGCCGGCGGCCGCCATGTCACCGGTGGAGGGCCCCGACCCGTCGAAGCGCAGGTCGGGGCCCTCCCCGCCCCACAGCCAGAGCACGAGCAGCAGCACCACCCAGGCCACACCGGTGAGCAGCCGCCCCGGGCGTACCGGCCGTACCGGATGGCCCGGACGTTCCGGTTGTTCCAAGTGCTCCGGTCGTCCCGGTCGTATCTCGTCGTGATCGGACATGGGCGGCCGCCTCAGCCGGTCGTTCTGCGGCTCCGTCGTACGCGGCCGCGTACGACGGCTCCCGCGGCGACTGCCGCGAGGAACAGTCCGGTCACCGTCTGCGCGGCGCCCGGCCCGCCCTCGCCGGCACCGGTCCCCGTGCCGGTGTCGGCGGCGGCCAGCGGGGTGCTGCCGCCGCCGCCCGCGTCGACGGGGGCGACGGGCGAGGTGTGGGCGGTCGGCTCGGCGGCCTCCGGCTTCGACGGTTCGGCCGTCCCGGAGGGCCGGTCGCGGGCGGGGGCGACCTTGATCGTGCCCTGGCGGGCCCGCTCGCCGCAGTTGACCAGCACGGGGTACGTGCCCGCGGTGAGCGTGGAACGGACCCGGCTCTCGCCGACGAGGACGCCGTCGGCGACGGTGAGCTGGACCTCGGAGACGAACGCCGAGGACACGGCGAGCGCCGTCCGCTCGGCGCACTCCGCCACCTTGAGGGTGACGTCGGTGCCGGGGGCGGGGGTCACCGGTGTCACCGAGACGCCCGTGTCGTCCGCCGCGTACGCCGCCGGGGTGAACGCGGCGACGGCCAGGATTCCGGTGCAGAGAGTGAGTCGCAATGAACCCATCGTGTACCTCCAGACACCGGGAGCGTGCCCCGTCGGGTGGGGTACCGCATCCTCAGGGCGCGGTGATTGCTCCGTATGGGCGACATCGGAAGGGACTGCTTCGGAGTCCGGCTTTGGAGCCGGAAGTGATCGACAGGACGTGCGATGGAATCCACGAGCTTGGCCGACTGATACGGAAATCAGGGCTCGAAACATTAGGTTCGGGCCTCATCGTGAAGCCATAGAACGTACATTCAGCGAGAATGGGAAAGCGGTACAGACAGGGGCAAGCATGCTGACGGTGGGTGGTTACGCCCGGATCTCGGCCCTCGGGCACATGGGCGACGGACGGGACGGCCGCGAGGGTGTGGTCCGCCAGCGTGAGGACGTGTACGAACTCGCCAGGATCAAGCTTTGCAGCGTGCACCGCATCTACGAGGACAACGACTCCTCGGCCTACAAGCGCCGTGTAAAGCGCGAGAACTTCGAAGACATGATCCTTGACCTCGAGCACGGAGTGATCAGCGGAATTCTGGCCTACACCATCGACCGCATCGCTCGCCAGCCTCGTGACCTCGAACGACTCATCGACATCTTCGAGCAGGCCCGCCGGCCGATGATTTTCGCCACCACCGCAGGGGACTACGACCTCACCACTGCCGAGGGACGCTTCCAAGCACGCATCTACGTGACCATCGCCAACAAGTTATCAGCCGATGCGGCGCGTCGCATCGCGCGCCAGAAACTCGCCCAAGCCACAGACGGGAAGCCGCACAAGGGGCAGCGCGCCTTCGGCTGGAAAGACTCCGAGCACGTGAATGAGCGGGAAGCCGAACTCATCAGAAAGGCACTCGAAGACGTGCTGCTGGGCAAGAGAGTCGCCACGGTGCACCGCGAGTGGGCGGAGCTGGGAGTACGCGGACCGCAGACACCGCCGGGCAAGACGATTGGCTACAGCAGTGTGCTGTACGTGTTGAGGAATCCTCGGCTCTGCGGCTACCGCGCCTACATTCCACAGGAGGTTCGCGAGCGAGCGGGCCGTGTCGACCCCGTTGAGTACCTGGTCGAGCGGACTGACGGCACGCCGGTCGAAGGCCAGTGGGAAACCATCCTCGAACCGGGGGAATGGCGGGAACTGGTGGCCGAACTGGATTCCCGGAAGAGCAGTGGGCGGGGCCGCAGGAAGGGCTCCACAGTCACCAAGCGTCTGATGACCGGCATCGCCCGCTGCGCCCTGTGTGGAACCGGTCTGGCTTCCGGCACGTACCAGAGGGGCACCGCCAGCTACGAGAGGTACGGGTACTACTACTACTGCCGGGCTGCGGACGGCGGCTGCGGGAAACTCGCCCGCAGTGGCCCTCCTGTGGACGAATACGTGGAGAAGGCCCTCCTCGACCGCTTAAAGGAACAGTCACGCAATGTGAGGGTCGGCGCAGAAGAAGATTCTGAACTGAGGAAGGCAAGGAACGCGCTTCAGCAGATCGAGGCCGACAAAGCGGAGGCCCGACAACTCCGAGCCGACGACCTGTTCTCCCTTGCCGAGTTCGCCCGTGAGATCCGGCGCCTTGAGGAAAAGGAGAAGCATCTGAGAGGGACGGCAGCAGGCCTCGCCGCAGCGCCAACGCGAACCGGCACCGCAGCGGCCCGCATCGTCCGGGAATGGGAGACCTACACCGTGGAGATGAAGCGGCGGGAGCTGACACGGATCATCGAGGCCGTGGTGATCAAGCCTGCAGGCAAGGGCGGGGCTCAACGGGGCGCCTTCCGAGCCGACTTGCTCGAGATCATGTGGAAGTGACGGTAGGCATCTCCCGTCGGGGAGGTCCCGGCGCAGAAGTGTCTGCCTAGCATGAGGTCGTCCCATGGTCCACGTACGGCAGGAGTCCACCTCCCATGACAGAGCGCAAACCCATCAAGTCGTGGCTCACCGACATGGACGGGGTCCTGATGCACGAAGGGGTGCCGGTCCCCGGTGCGGATGCCTTTATCAAGAAGCTGCGCGACCTGGGGCGGCCGTTCCTCGTCCTCACCAACAACTCGATCTACACGGCCCGAGACCTGCACGCACGCCTGAACCGGATCGGGCTCGATGTGCCGGTCGAGAACATCTGGACCTCCGCCCTGGCCACAGCAACGTTCTTGGACACTCAACACCCCGGAGGTACGGCCTACGTCATCGGCGAAGCCGGCCTGACGACGGCCCTGCACGACGCGGGCTACGTCATGACCGATGCCGACCCCGATTTCGTGATCCTGGGCGAGACTCGTACGTACTCGTTCGAGGCTCTGACGAAGGCCATCCGGCTGATCGACAACGGAGCCCGGTTCATCGCGACCAACCCGGACAACACCGGACCGTCTCCCCAGGGCGCGCTGCCCGCGACAGGTTCCGTGGCTGCGCTGATCACAAAGGCCACCGGGAAGGAACCGTACTTCGTGGGTAAGCCGAATCCTCTGATGATGCGAACCGGCCTCAACGTCATCGGAGCGCACTCCGAGACCAGCGCCATGATCGGTGACCGGATGGACACGGATGTGCTGGCCGGGCTCGAAGCCGGAATGGAGACCTTCCTCGTCCTCACGGGCCTGACGACGAAGGACGACATCAACCAGTACCCGTACCGGCCGACCAGGATCGTGGAGTCGATCGCGGATTTGGTGGACCTCGTCTGAGACGGCGTCAGCGGCGCCGCCGTCCCAGCAGTACGACTGCGCTCCCGGCGGCCAACAGCAGGGCGGTCGCCGCCAGGGCCGCGCCCACGAACCCTCCGAGCCCGGTGCCGGAGAGTTCATGGGCGAAGGGGAGGCGACTGTCACCGGGGGTGGGATAGGTGGGGCCGGCGCCGTCGGGTTCGGCGTCGTGGGCTTCCGGTTCGGGTTCTGTTTCGGCGCGTGTTTCGATGCGGAACCGGTACTCGTCCGACTGGCCGACCCAGTCGCCGTCGTCCTCGTACCGCTGGACGATCGCGGCCGTGGCGACGACCTCGCCCGCCACGGCGTCGGACGTGAGGGCGAGCCGTAGTTTCACGGTGAGGGTCCGGCCGGCTTCGACGGTGAATCCCTCGAAGCCGGCGTCGTCGTCGGCGAGGGCACCGACGAGTTCGTCCTCGTCGGTGGTCGCGAAGCTGACGGTGTGCGGCAGTTCCCGGTCCGCCGTGTAGAACTCCAGCACCGGCTGCGAGGCCCGCAGCGCCCGCTTGTCGTCGTAGAGCACGACGACCGGGTGGATGCCGCCGCAGGAACGGTCGGTGGTGTTGGTGAGTTCGAGGTACCAGGTGCCGAAGCCGCCCCCGGCCCGGTAGGAGTCGGGGCCGCCGTGGATACGGGTGGTCAAGGGGAAGTCCGGCTCGTCCGCGGTGGCGCAGGCGGGCGGCGGCGCTTCCGCGTGGGCCGGGGCCGCGGTGGGAAGAATCGCGGCCACCGCCGCCAGGAACAGGGACGCGGGCGTGCAGAGTCGCATGCCATAGGGCCTTGCCGTTCGGCGGGCGGACACCACCGGGGCGCCCCCGATCGCACCCGCACGGCGGCACGATTCCCCCCGCTCGGCGGAACCCGCCGTCCCACCCGGCCACTCCGCCCGTCTCCCCGGGTCCCCTGCTCCCCGAGTTCCCGGGGCCGCGTCTCCTCCTTCTTATCCGTCCCCCCGTCCGAACACCGGGGCCAGTACCGACTGGGCCGCCCCCTCGGCGACCCGCTGCCCGCTCTCCCGGTGTCCCCCCTCCCCGCCGTCCCGTCCGCCGGCCTGCCCGCCGCCCGAGGCGATCCGTACCGGGACGGGGGTGTCCCCGGTGCGCCGGGCGCGAGCCTCCAGGACCTCGCGCACTCCTCGTACGAACGCCTCCGGGGCCGCCTCGACGATCCGGCCGCCGAGCAGGACGCGGTCGATGTCCAGCAGGCCGACCAGGTTCGCCGCGCCGGTGCCCAGCACCCGGGCCGCCTCGTCGGTGTCGCCCCTGGCCACCGCTCCCAGGCACAGGGCCTCGATGCAGCCCCGGTCGCCGCAGCCGCAGCGCGGCCCGTCCAGTTGGAGAACCTGGTGGCCGAACTCCCCCGCCCCGGTCCGCGGCCCCCGGTG
>NZ_LIQT01000275.1 GCF_001418415.1 Streptomyces hirsutus | reverse complement strand
TCGGTACGGGACAGCGAGGCCGGCGCGGCCGACGGCCGAGGCGGGGACGGTGGAGGCGGCGGGGACGGTGGCTGGCGGGAGATCCTGCCCCGGACCCGTCTCCAGCCCGACACCAACCACCGCTTCGTCCTCCCCGCCCCGGCGGTCGGCACGCACGCGCGCGTGGACATCTTCCCGGACGGCGGCATCTCCCGGCTGCGCCTGTTCGGTTCACTGACCGACCGGGGGTCGGCCGCCCTGACCGCACGCCACCGGGAACTGGGCGGCTGACCCGCCGCCTGCCCACCGCCCGGCGGCGGGCAGGCGGCGGGTCACGTCGGTCGGGCCGTTTACGCCGGTCAGGCCGCGTGGCCGCCGTCCACCGCGAACTCCGCGCCGGTGACGTACGCGGCGCCGGCCAGATGGGCGATCGTGGCGGCCACCTCGTCGGCCGCGCCGAAGCGGCCGACGGCGGTCATCGCCGCCTGAGCCGGGGCGTGGGGGCCGTCCGCCGGGTTCATGCCGGTGTCGATCGGCCCCGGATGGACGATGTTCGCCGTGATGCCCCGCCCGCCCAACTCCCGCGCGAGCGCCTTCGTCAGCCCGACCAGGGCCGCCTTGCTCATCGCGTAGAGCGTGCCGCCGGGGCCCGGGACACGCTGGGTCATGCAGGTGCCGAGCGTGATGATCCGCCCTCCCGCCGTCATGTGCGCGGCGGCCGCGCGGGAGGCCAGGAAGACGCCGCGTACGTTCACGGCGAGGACCCGGTCGACATCGGAGACGGTCAGGGCGTCCAGCGGGCCGAGTACGCCGATGCCCGCGTTGTTCACCAGGACGTCGAGGCGGCCCAGCGACCGCACCGCGGCGGTCACGGCCCCGGCGGCCTCCTCCGCGTCCGCAGCGTCCGCGCGCAGGGCCACCGCGCGGCGTCCCAGTGCCTCGACGGCCCGGACGACGTCCTCGGCGGCCTCCCTGCCGTTGACGTAGGTGACGGCCACGTCCGCGCCCTCCCGCGCGAGCCGCAGCGCCGTCGCCGCGCCGATCCCGCGGCTGCCGCCGGTGACCAGGGCCGCCTTGCCGCTCAAGGTTTCCGGAATGTTCGCCAGTGAGTTCATGCCTCCATCCCAGCGCCGCCGTCCCCGGCCCGCTGGCGGTGAACGGACGTCGACCCGGCGCACGACCGATGAGTCGCGGGCGCCGCGGGGGTTGGCAACTGTTGGGATTTGACCGAGCACGAGTGTGTTCTGGCGTGTGTGAGTGAGCGCTGGGTTCGCGGGGTGGGTGTCGTCATGTCCGGGGAGGGGGGAATGGAAGTTCGTCTGCCGAATGCGTGACCTTTGCGCGTGATGTTCGTTGGGCGGGGTGAGCAGGGCATGACGACTTGGCGGAAGGGTGTGGGGTGGGCGGTCTGCGGGAGCTGGCGGCGCCGTTTGTGGCGCCTGGCCCGTCGGGGGTGGCCCTCCGCACCCGGCTGAAGCAGCTGACGGCCGCTGATGAGGAGGTGTTGCGGCGGGTGGGCGCGCATCTGGGCACGCTGGCCTCCGGTGACCTCAAGGCACGGTGCCGTGACGGCCTCGGGCACGACGCGAAGGCGTGGGCCGTGCGTAAGCGGGAGTTGACGCCGTTGTCGTCGGCCCGGTGGGCGGGTGCGATCACGAGGGCGACGCATGAGCAGTGGGCGCTGGCCCGGCGTTGCGCGCTCGCCCACCTCCAGGGCCTTCAGGCGGGGGTGCGGATGCTGCGGCACCGGCTGTCACTGCCGGTCGGCTCGAAGGGTTCGAAGAAGGCTCCGGGTGGTTACCGCAGTCGGCGGGAGTGGCATGCCAAGGCCCGCCGGCTGCGCGTGCTGGAGGACCGGCTGGCGCGGGAACGCGCCGCCTGGCAGGCCGGAACCGTACAGGTGGTGCGCGGCGGCAAGCGCCTGGCCCGGATGCGGCACCAGCTGCCCGCCGCGCGGCTCACCGAGGCCCAGTGGCGTGCACGCTGGGAAGCGGAACGGTGGTTCCTGCGGGCGGACGGGGAGAGCGGGAAGCGGTACGGCAACGAGACGATCCGCATCAGCCCGGACGGTCAGGTGAGCATCAGGCTGCCCGCCCCCTCGCCGGGCTGGCGAACGCCCCGCACGGCCGGTACGTGCTCACCGGCCGGATCCGGTTCGCGCACCGGGGGCCGGAGTGGGCCGACCGCGTGGCCGTCAACCGGGCCGTCGCCTACCGCATCCACCACGACCCGGCCCGCACGCGCTGGTATGTGACCGCGTCCTGGCAGCAACCCGCATCCCCGGCGGTCCCGCTGGCGGCGGCGCTGGCCGGCGGGGTGATCGGGGTGGACATGAACGCCGACCACCTGGCCGCCTGGCGCCTGGACGCGCACGGCAACCCGACCGGGAATCCGCGCCGCTTCTGCTACGACCTGTCCGGCACCACGCAGCACCGGGACGCCCAGCTCCGCCACGCCCTGACCCGGCTGCTGCACTGGGCTAGGGCCTGTGGGGTGCGGGCGATCGCGGTGGAGGACCTGGACTTCACCGCGGAGAAGACCCGCGAGAAACACGGAGGCAGGAGTGGCCACCGTCAAAACCCATGTCTCCCGCATCCTGGCCAAGCTGGACCTCAACAACCGCGTGCAGATCGCACTGCTCGCCCACGACGCCGGACTCCTGGACGACACCGAGGAGCGTTAGCGTCACCAGGTGCCCCGTCCGATCCGCAGCCCGAAGGAGTTCCGTGACCGCGTCCTCCGGACTCGACCTGACCACTGCCCAGCGGACCCTCGACAGCCAGCCCTTCAGCCGGCTGCTCGGCGCGCGCGTGACCGCCTTCGGGGAGGGCGTTGCCACCCTCGAGATCGACGTCCGCGCGGAGCTCCACCAGCAGAACGGCTTCCTGCACGGCGGCGTCCTCTCCTACGCCGCCGACAACGCCCTCACCTTCGCGGGCGGCACCGCGCTCGGCCCGTACGTCCTCACCGGCGGCTTCTCCATTCAGTACCTCCGTCCGGCCACCGGGCGCACCCTGCGCGCCCGTGCCGAGGTCGTGCACGCCGGCCGCCGCCAGGCCGTCGTCCGCTGCGACCTGCACACCCTCGACGACGACGGCACCGCGACCCTGTGCGCGGTCGCCCAGGGCACGGTCCTGCCGGTCTCCGTGCCCTGAGCCCCCGACGCCCGCCCCCGAGCGCCCGCACCCGGGGGCGGCGCTCACCCGTAGGCCGAGACCGCCCCGCCCGCGATCTCCATCAGCCGTACCGGCCTGCGCTCCCGCCGGGACAGCTCGCACGCCTCCGCGACGCGCAGCGCCTGGAGGGCCTCGCGCCCGTCGCAGGGATTGGCCCGCTCGCCCCGCACCACCTCGACGAAGCCGTTCAGTTCCGCCTCGTACGCGGGCCCGAAGCGCTCCAGGAAGCCCGTCCACGGCTTGTCCGCGGCCGGGGGCCCGGTCGGCTCGGTGGACGCGATCGGCGTACGGTCGTCCAGGCCGACCACGATCTGGTCCCGCTCCCCGGCGAGCTCCATCCGCACGTCGTAGCCCGCGCCGTTCATCCGGGTCGCGGTGAGGACGGCGAGCGTGCCGTCATCGAGGGTGAGGAGCGCCGCGCCGGTGTCCACGTCGTCCGCCTCGCGGAACATCGCCGGCCCCGCGTCGGACCCGGCGGCGTAGACGTCCACGATCTCCCGGCCGGTCACCCAGCGCACGACGTCGAAGTCATGGATCAGCGTGTCCCGGTACAGCCCGCCGGACTGGGGCAGGTATCCGGCCGGCGGCGGCTCGGGGTCGCTGCTCATGGCCCGTACGGTGTGCAGCCGGCCGAGCCGGCCCGAACGCACCGCCTCCCGCGCGCCGGTGTAGCCGGGGTCGAACCGGCGCTGGAAGCCCATCTGCAGGACCGTCCCGGCCGCCTCGACCTCCGAGACCGCCTGTAACGTGCCCGCGAGGTCGAGGGCGATGGGCTTCTCGCAGAAGACCGGCAGCCCCGAACGGGCCGCCCTGCCGATGAGTTCGGCGTGGGCGGACGTGGCCGTGGTGATCACCAGGGCGTCCACCCCCCAGGTGTAGATCTCGTCCACCCCGGGCGCCGCCGTCTCACCGAGCCGGTGGGCGAGAGCCTGTGCCCGAGCGGGATCGGCGTCCGTGAGGATCAAGGATCCGACGTCGCGATGCCTGCTGAGTGTGTGGGCGTGAATGGTGCCGATACGGCCCGTACCGATGACCCCGATGCGCATGGGAACAAACTGCGGCCCGCGCCCCTCCCTGTCAATCCGTATGTCCGGACAATCGAACTACACTACTTCCCGTCCACCCCGCGCGGGGCTACGCTCGGGCCGTGCCCAAACCAGGAGTGGACCCGACCGTGCAGCTGGAGCTGAGCGTGGACCGCGGCTCCCCCGTACCGCTGTACTTCCAGCTGTCCCAGCAGTTGGAGGCGGCCATCGAGCACGGCAGGCTGACCCCCGGGAGTCTGCTGGGCAACGAGATCGAGCTGGCCGGGCGCCTCGGGCTGTCCCGGCCGACCGTCCGCCAGGCCATCCAGTCCCTCGTCGACAAGGGCCTGCTCGTGCGGCGGCGCGGAGTCGGCACCCAGGTGGTGCACAGCCAGGTCAAGCGGCCCCTGGAACTCAGCAGCCTCTACGACGACCTGGAGTCCGCCGGCCATCGCCCCACCACGAAAGTCCTGGTCAACACGGTCGTCCCCGTATCCCCCGAGGTCGCCGCCACCCTCGGGGTGGACGAGGCGGGCGAGGTGCACCGCATCGAGCGGCTGCGGCTCGCGCACGGGGAACCGATGGCGTACCTGTGCAACTACCTGCCCCTCGGGCTGCTCGACCTGGACACCCGGCAGCTGGAGGCCACCGGTCTGTACCGGCTGATGCGGGCGGCCGGGATCACCCTGCACAGTGCCCGCCAGACCATCGGCGCCCGCGCCGCCGGGGCCGCCGAGGCCGAGCGGCTCGGCGAGGAACGGGGCGCCCCGCTGCTCACCATGCAGCGCGTGACCTTCGACGACACCGGCCGTACCGTGGAGTTCGGCACCCACACCTACCGGCCCGACCGCTACTCGTTCGAGTTCCAGCTGCTCGTACGGTCGTGACGCCCCGGGGCGCGGAGTTCCTGAGTCCCGGGGCCTGTGGTCCGGGGGCCCGAGGTTCTCGGACCCCGACCTCCTCGGACCCCGGCCTCCTTTCCCCGTGCTGAACTCCCGGTGAAGTCCAGGCGACTTGGGGGACTTGAAGTGATCTTCATCGCATTGTCCGGACAATGTGACCAGATCATGGAACGGGGTGCCGAAAAGCGAAGGTTGTCCTCTCGGGCGGAGCCGTCGGACCGCGCCGGGGAGCCGTCGGGAAAGCTGTTCGAGAGCGGTCGGGACGCCGTCGGGAAGCGGTCGGAAGAGCCCCGGAGACGGCGCGTGTCACGCGTTCCCTTTGCTCCCGAGTACGCCACCCAGGGTCACCGTGAGGCAGAATCGGCGACGATGAGCACCTACCGCGACCTCACACTGCCCAGGGCGCTGAGTTCCGCCCGGGCGGGCGCCGCCCCCATCGGCTCCCGCCGTGCTCCCGTGCTCCGCACGGTCGGCACCAGGGAACGCCGCTCGCACCTGACGGCACCGCGCGTGCCGACCGTCGGCATCGACATCGGCGGCACGAAAGTGATGGCGGGCGTCGTCGACGCCGACGGCAACATCCTGGAGCGGCTCCGCACGGAGACCCCGGACAAGTCCAAGAGCCCGAAAGTCGTCGAGGACACCATCGTCGAACTGGTGCTTGACCTGTCCGACCGGCACGACGTGCACGCGGTCGGCATCGGCGCGGCCGGCTGGGTCGACGCCGACCGCAACCGCGTGCTGTTCGCCCCCCACCTTTCATGGCGCAACGAGCCGCTGCGCGACCGCCTCGCCGGCCGGCTCGCCGTTCCCGTCCTGGTCGACAACGACGCCAACTCCGCCGCCTGGGCCGAGTGGCGCTTCGGTGCGGGACGCGGCGAGGACCACCTCGTCATGATCACGCTGGGCACCGGCATCGGCGGCGCGATCCTCGAGGACGGCCAGGTCAAACGCGGCAAGTACGGCGTCGCCGGCGAGTTCGGCCACATGCAGGTCGTCCCCGGCGGCCACCGCTGCCCCTGCGGCAACCGCGGCTGCTGGGAGCAGTACAGCTCCGGCAACGCACTGGTCCGCGAGGCGCGCGAACTGGCCGCCGCCGACTCGCCGGTCGCCTACGGGATCATCGAGCACGTCAAAGGGAACATCGCCGAGATCAGCGGCCCGATGATCACCGAGCTGGCCCGTGAGGGCGATGCCATGTGCATCGAGCTCCTCCAGGACATCGGCCAGTGGCTCGGTGTCGGCATCGCCAACCTCGCCGCCGCCCTCGACCCCTCCTGCTTCGTCATCGGCGGCGGGGTCTCGGCCGCCGACGACCTGCTGATCGGCCCCGCGCGGGACGCGTTCAAGCGGCACCTCACCGGCCGCGGCTACCGCCCCGAGGCCCGCATCGTCCGCGCCCAGCTCGGTCCCGAGGCGGGCATGGTCGGCGCCGCCGACCTCGCCCGCCTGGTCGCCCGTCGCTTCCGCCGCGCCAAGCGCCGCCGGGTCGAGCGGTACGAGCGCTACGAGCGGTATGCGGAGGCGGGCCGAGCCATCCAGGAGACGCCGTGACGGGCGACGTTCTCCACCGCACCGGCCGTCCCGGCGGGCCCCGGCCGCCCGAGGGCCGCGGGCACATGATCCGCCGCAGGGCGCTCACCCTGCTGATCATCGTGCTGCTCATCGGTGTTCCGGCCGGGTATCTGATGATCTCCGCGAACCAGAGCCGGGCCAGCGGCAAGGACAAGGAGGCCAGGTACTCGGCGAACGGCCTGACCCAGGGCTGGCCGTCGAAGGTGCAGCGCCGCCTCTACCAGGTGCCGGTCCCGCACCCCGCCTGGTGGGTGGCCACCTACGAGACGAACAACTGGAAGACCAGCCGTCTGTACGTCGAGTTCGAGACCACCGACGCCGGCCTGAGCGCCTTTCTCACCAGCATGGGCGTGCAGCAGGACGACCTGAAGCGGGACGACATCACCATCAGTGAGCGCGACCGGGAAGTCACCGGCTGGAAGTTCGACCGCCCCGGCATCTGGTCCGGTCTCGTCAACGAACGGAAGAACCCCGCGCCCACCCACGATGTCGTCGTCAACGAGGGCAAGCCGGGCTTCCCCAGGGTGTACGTCGTCTCCCGGACGGTCCCCTGATCCGCACCGCCGCTCCCGGCCCGTGAACCGGGGCGCCCGGTCCGCCCGGGGCTGCTCGGGGCCGCCCGGGTCCGGCCGCGGAACCGGTTGTCGGTGCCCGCCCGTAGAGTCGAAGGCGGATGGTCCGACGACACGGGCGGGCATGCACGGGACGGGGACGGGGACGTGCTGGAGGTGACAGGGCGCATGAGCGAGGGGACCGTGACGGCCGAACGGCACACGGCCGGGACGGGCACGGGGGAGGCCGGCCCGGCGGGTGCGGCGATCGCGGACGCCGCAGCGGAGATCCCCGTCGGTCTCGCCGCCGTCTTCCTGCCGTCGGCCCTGCCGCGCGACGGACGCGTCGCCTTCTACGACCCCGAGAGCGGCCCCGCCGAAGCCGCGCCGGAGCACGCCCCGCGTACGCGTCTCACCGTCACCCGCCCGCACGGCGACGGGGTCCGGCGGCGGACGGTCACCGCGTTCTCCCTCCCCCTCGACGAGGCCCTGCCCCTGCTGGTCCGCGCCCGGCACGACCCCGCGGCGCACCCCGCCACCACCTGCTGGGGCGCCGCCGCCCTGCACGCCCTGCGGCTCACGGCGCGCGGCCGGCTGCTGCCCGGCCTGACGGCCACCGGCCATGACGCCTGGCGGGCAGGGCCTCTCGACCCGGACGACGTGGCACACCTGCGCGCGGTGGCCGCGGCCCTGCCCTTCGAGGGCCACGCCGTCCCGCTGCCCGGCCCCGGCCCGCTTCGGCTGCCGCAGCCGGAAGCCCTGGTCCGCGCCTTCCTGGACGCGGTCGCGGACACCCTGCCCCGTACCCCGGCCGCGCCGTACGCCTCGGGGCTGCCGTTCGCCGCCCGCAAGGCCCAGCGGTTGCCCGGTGCCCAGGACTGGGCCGCCGAGGTCGCCGCCGGCATGGACGCCGGCGTGCGTGTCTCGCTCCGCCTCGACCTCTCCGCGTACGACCTGTTCGACGGCGCCGCCGAGGGTGCGGGAGGCACCGGCGCGCGCGGTGCGGGCGCGGCGGTCGTCCAGGTGCACAGCCTCGCCGACCCCACCCTCGTCGCCGACGCGGCGGCCCTGTGGGCGGGGACGGCGGACCACGCGTTCGGCCCCCGCGCGCGCGTGGACGCCGCCCTCGCCGTCCGCCGGGCCGCCCGTGTCTGGCCCCCGCTGGACCGGCTCTCCGACCAGGACGTACCCGACGTCCTGGCACTGTCCGAGGACGAGCTGAACGACTTGCTCGGCGTCGCCGCCACCCGCCTCGCCGCGGCCGGTGTCGCCGTGCACTGGCCCCGGGACCTGGCCCAGGACCTGACCGCGACGGCGGTGGTCCGGCCGGCTCCCGGATCGGCGACCGACGGGAGCGGCTTCTTCGAGAGCGAGGACCTGCTGCGCTTCGGCTGGCAGATCGCGCTCGGCGGCGACCCGCTCACCGAGGCCGAGATGGACGCCCTGGCCGAGGCCCACCGCCCCGTCGTCCGGCTGCGCGACCAGTGGGTGCTGGTCGACCCGGCCCTCGTCCGCAAGGCCCGCAAACGGGAGCTGGGACTGCTCGATCCCGTCGACGCGCTGTCCATCGCCCTCACCGGCACCGCGGAGGCCGACGGCGAGACCGTCGAGGCGGTCCCCGTCGGCGCCCTCGCCGTCCTCCGGGACCGCCTCACCACGGGTGTCCGGCCCGCCGACCCGCCCCCCGGGCTCGACGCCACCCTGCGCGACTACCAACTGCGGGGCCTGGCCTGGCTCGACCTCATGACCTCCCTCGGCCTCGGCGGCTGCCTCGCCGACGACATGGGCCTGGGCAAGACGATCACCCTCATCGCGCTGCATCTGAAACGGGACCGCGCCGAGCCGACCCTGGTCGTCTGCCCCGCCTCCCTGCTCGGCAACTGGCAGCGGGAGATCACCCGGTTCGCCCCCGGCGTCCCCGTGCGCCGCTTCCACGGCCCGGAGCGGACCCTGGAGGACCTGACCGGCGGCTTCGTCCTCACCACCTACGGCACCATGCGCTCGGCCGCCCCGACGCTGGCCGCGCAGCGCTGGGGCATGGTCGTCGCCGACGAGGCGCAGCACGTCAAGAACCCGCACTCGGCCACGGCGAAGGCACTGCGCACCATCCCGACCCCCGCGCGCGTGGCCCTCACCGGCACCCCCGTCGAGAACAACCTCTCCGAACTGTGGGCCCTCCTCGACTGGACGACCCCCGGACTCCTCGGCCCCCTCACGTCCTTCCGGGCCCGGCACGCCCGCGCGGTGGAGGCCGGCGAGGACGACGAGGCCGTCGAGCGGCTCTCCCGCCTGGTGCGGCCCTTCCTCCTGCGGCGCAAGAAGTCCGACCCGGGCATCGTCCCCGAACTGCCGCCCAAGACCGAGACGGACCACCCCGTCCCGCTCACCCGCGAACAGGCCGCGCTCTACGAGGCGGTGGTGCGCGAGTCGATGCTCGCCATCGAGACCGCCCAGGGCATGGGCCGCCGGGGCCTGGTGCTGAAGCTGCTGACCGCGCTGAAACAGATCTGCGACCACCCGGCGCTCTACCTCAAGGACGAGCACGCACGGGCCGCAGGCGGCGGCCGCCTTGCGGCCCGCTCCGGCAAACTCGCCCTGCTGGACGAACTGCTGGACACCCTCCTCGCCGAGGACGGATCGGCCCTGGTCTTCACGCAGTACGTCGGCATGGCCCGGCTGATCACCGCACATCTGACCGAGCGCGCGGTGCCGGTCGACTTCCTCCACGGCGGTACGCCGGTACCGGAGCGGGAGCGCATGGTGGACCGCTTCCAGAGCGGCGCGACCCCCGTCCTGCTCCTGTCCCTGAAGGCGGCGGGCACCGGCCTGAACCTCACCCGCGCGGGCCATGTCGTCCACTTCGACCGCTGGTGGAACCCGGCGGTCGAGGAGCAGGCCACCGACCGTGCCTACCGCATCGGCCAGACCCAGCCGGTCCAGGTCCACCGCCTGATCACCGAGGGCACGATCGAGGACCGCATCGCCGACGCGATCCTCGGCTCCGGCGAGTCGGCCCTCACGGAACTGACCGACCGCGAGCTGTCCGACCTGGTCTCCCTGCGGAGGACGTCATGACCCCCCGCCCGTCCGACGAGGCCCGGGAGGCCCTGCGGGC
>NZ_LIQT01000274.1 GCF_001418415.1 Streptomyces hirsutus | reverse complement strand
GGGCCGGGCCGGGCGGGCCGGGCCTGCGGATCCGGGCGCCCAGTGGCGGGTCGGGCAGGTCGGCGGCGAGGATCGCGTCGGGCCCGAACAGGGGCAGCAGGGTGGCCAGACCGGCGGCGCCGGACGCGTCCACGACGACCGCGTCGAGTCCGGCGGCCGCGGCCACGGCGGTGAGCCGGTCCGGTGGTGCGTCGGGCGCCAGGGGCACGGCGCAGGCACCGGCGCGCAGTGCGGCCAGGAATCCGGCGTAGGCGGTGACGCTGCGGGCCGCGAGGATGCCGACGCGGCGCCGCCCGTCGGCGGCGAGCGGACCGGCGAGTGCGGACACCTCACGGTCCAACGCGTCGTAAGTGAGGGTTTGTTGACCCACGCACAGGGCGGGGCCGCCGGGGGCGAGTGACCGGCCCCGGTCGAACCAGTGGTCCAGCAGCGGACCGTCGGCACCCATCGTCCGTCAGCCGTTCGCCAGTTGGTCCAGGACCGCCCACAGCGAGCCCGGCGTGCGAAAGGTGGCCGGGGCGATCGTGTGGTCGGGGAAGGTCACGCCGAGGATGTCCTCAAGGGTGTCCATCAGCACGACCGTGGCGACCGAGTCGAGTCCGACGGCGGCCAGGGGCAGGTCCTTGGGCACTTCCGGTTCGTGCTCCAGCGCGGGCAGCTGGGCACGCAGGATCTGTTCCAGTGTCTCGTACGCGACCATTCCGCGACGCCCTTCCACTCGGTGACCCCCACAGCGAACCGGCGCGCGGCGGAGGGTGCCGCTCACTACTGAGCGGCACCCTCACAGGGGCCCGATCATGCTCGGAGCCCGGCCGAGGAGGGGGAGGACCGTGCCATGCCCGAGACCGTGGAGTCGTTCCTGTCCGCCGTGCACCGGACGTTCGCGGAGGTGACGCGGAAGGCGCCCGGCTACTTCGCCACCCGTCCGCTGCGGGCGGACGACCCGCCCGCGGGTGCGGCCGAGGCGGTGCGCGCTGCCTTCGGCGTGACACTGCGCGCGACAGTCCGGGAGGAGTTCACCGCTGTGGACGACCTGCTGGACCGGCGCCGCACCTGCCTCGACGGGACCGATGACCCCGACGGGAGCGGGGAGGACTGGGCCGGGTGGCGTCGGCGGCAGGACCGGCGGTTCGCGGTCCGGTCGGCGCGGGCCGCCCGACTGGCCCGGACCATGGACCGCCGGGAGGTGCGGACCGCGGGGTCGCGCATCCGGTACCGGGCCGGCGGGCAGGGGCCGCTCGTGGTGCTGCTGACCGCTCTCGGGTACACCGACGAGGTCTGGTACCCGCTCGCCGAGCGGCTACTGCCGGGCCGGCGAGTGGTGATGTGGGACGCGGAGGACGCCTCCGAGCCGGACCGGCTCCGGTCGACGGAGCGGCAACTGGACGTCGTGGACGGAGTGCTGGCCGCCGAGGGGGCGCGCGCCTGCGATGTCGTCGGCTGGTGCTCGGGCGCACAGCTCGCGGTGGAGTACGCCCACAGCCGCCCCCGCGCGGTCCGGGCGGCGGTGCTGCTGCACGGCTCGTATCCGCGCGCGGCCACGGATCCCGCCTCCGCCTACGAACGCAACCTGGCCACGGTGTGCGCCTCCGTGGCCGCGCGGCCGCATCGGGCGGACCGCGCGCTCAGAATGCTCACCGGCGCGGCCGAGCCCGCGCCGCTGCCCACCGACGAACACCTGGCGGCCCTGGAGGTGCTCGCCCGCGTCCTGCCGGGCCTGGCGCCGGTGCTGCGCCACCCGTTCCGGGACGCCGACGCGCTGGTGCGCTACAGCCGCATGCTCGACGAGCTGTGGCGGCGACCGCTTCCGGCCCCCTCCCCAGGTCTGCCCCCACTGCTGTCGCTGGCGGCCGAGCTGGACCGGGTCGCCGCGCCCGAACCCCCGGCCGCTCTCGTGCCGTTGCTGGCGGGCCGGCACGGTCTGCTCGTCGGGGCGACGCACTACAGCCTGCTCGAACGCCCGGAGGTGGTAGCGGACATGTGCCGCGCCTTCCTCGACGACCCGGCGGCGGCCGTGCCCGTCGCCGGTGGCCCCAAGGAGGTCCGGTGGGCCGCGACCGACCGACCGCTGACGACCGTCTATGAACCGATCCGCGTGGGAGTGACGCGATGAACCAGTCCGTGAAGTTCGACAAGCTGGCCGCCACCTACGATGCGGCCCGCGGGGGCGAGGGGCGCGGGCACATGACCGCGGCCACGATCTCCCCGCACCTCGCCCCCGGTTCCGTACTGGAGGTGGGCGTGGGCACCGGCGTGGTGGCGGCCGGGCTGGCCGCCCTGGGGCACACCGTGCGCGGTGTGGACGTCTCGCAGCCGATGCTGGACGTCGCCGCGACCCGCTTCGACGGCGAACTGACCATCGGCGACGGCATGGCGCTGCCCTTCGACGACGCCTCGCAGGACAACGTGGTGTACGTGCACGCGCTGCACCTGATGCCGGACATGGGGGCCGCGCTGACGGAGGCGGCGCGGGTGCTCCGGCCTGGAGGCCGGGTCGTCGTACGTCACGGCGATCCGGTGTCGGAGGCCGACGACCTGGTCCTGATCCTGCGTCAGGTGCAGGCACGGCAGCCGGACCGCCCCGACGCGCCGGACGCGGTGCGCGCGGCGGTCGAGGCGGCCGGGTTGCGGCTGTGCGAGCAGGGCATGCGGCCGGAGTACGAGAGCGGGATGAACCCGGAGACCTTCATCGCGCTGATCACCAACCGGCAGGTGCCGTTCCTCCAGCGGCTGACCCCCGAGCGTGCGGCGGAGGTGGTCGAACCGATCCTGGCGCAGTTGCGCGCGCTGCCGGATCCGCAGCGGGTGCGCCGTCAGGCGTGGTCGTGCTGGTTGACGGTGGCCGAGAAACCGGCCTGACCCCGCCGCGGAGTCCGCGGTGGTCCTGCGGCGGTCCCGGTCAGCAGGGGATCAGTTCGAAGGCCACCGCGGGTACTCCGCCGAAGCGGGCACCGGTCGCCTGCGCCTGCCCCGCTACAGCGGGGCGTACTGCTTCCCGGGTGTAGCCCAGCCCCTGGAGGTAGGTCTCGTGGGCCTCCAGCGAGGCGACGGCGGCGTCCAGGCCGGTGGAGATGTCAACGGCGTGGGTGGGTGCCGGGGAGTTCGCGACGGCAAGGTACTTCACCGACCACGGTTCACCGGCCTCGGGCAGGATCCAGCGGTTCCCGGCATCGGCCACGGCGTCCAGCGCGCAGCGGCCGAACTCCCGGTGGTCGGGGGCGTTCCAGCGGCCGGTGCCGGTCCGCTCGTGGTGGTTGAAGACGACGACGAGTTGGGGGCGGTGGCGGCGGAGGGCCGCCACCAGGTCGGCGCGCAGCCGTTCGTTCGCGCGGACCGCGCCGTCGGAGTGGTCGAGGAACTCGACGTCCCGGACGCCGACCCGGTCGGCCGCCTCGCGTTGTTCGGCCTCGCGGACCCCGGCCGCTTCCGCGGGCGGCACGGCGTCGATGCCGGCCTCGCCGCGGGTGGCCAGCAGGTAGGAAACGGCGTGTCCTTTGCGGGTCCAGACGGCGACCGCTCCGGCCGATCCGAACTCGACGTCGTCGGGGTGCGCGGCCAGGACGAGAGCGTTCTCCCAGTCCTCGGGCATACGTTCCAGATTCTCGCTCATGAGTCGACGGTAGGGCGGGCGCCGGACGCCGAATGCTCAATTGTGGGCTGCCTGTTCGGCAACACCCGGCACATCGTGGTGAGGCCCGTTCCGTATCTCCGATATGCAAGACTGCGTGCGGGGAAACCCGTTGAGAAGTACCGACCGAAAGACCGAGAGGTGGATCGATGACAGCGATTGCCGAGCCCGGGGCCGTCACCTTAAGTTGTTCCGACCCCGAATCGCTCGCGGAGTTCTACGCGAGGACGACCGGCTGGCAGAAGATCTTCAGCAGTGAATCGGCGGCCTATCTCGCCGGCCGGAACGGCATGCGGATGGGGTTCGTCAGGATCGAGGGGTTCGAGCCCCCGTCCTGGCCGGAGGCCGGGAACCGCGTGCACCTCGACTTCAGCGTCCCGGACCTGGAGAAGGCCGAGGCGGAGCTGCTGGCGCTGGGCGCCAGCAAGCCCAAGGAGCAGCCCGGCGAGGGGAAGTGGACGGTCCTGCTGGACCCTGCCGGCTACCCCTTCTGCATCACCACGATGGCCTGACCGGCGCCTGACGGCCGCGTCCCCCGGCGACGGTACGGGCCGGGGGACGCGGTGGCCGTGGATGCGGACCCGGCCGAGCACGGGCCCGGCCGGGTCCGGGCCGGGACAGGGATCAGGCCCGGTCGGAATCGGGGTCAGGCGAAGACGCGCGGGGCGAGAAGGCTGTCGCGGGTGGAGCCCTGAAGGATGATCTTGTCCCAGGTGCCGCCGCCGCGCTCCGGCGAGATCCAATCCTGGATGTAGGACGCCCGGGGCGCGCTCGGGTCCGGGCTGGCGTCGAGGGCCATCAGTTCCTGGTAGGCCTCCACGTCCGCCATATGGATGAAGAAGTGCAGGCGGTCCATCTGCCCGAACGCCTCCTCGAACAGGAGCACCGTGGTGCGGCCCTCGGCGTTGAGGTTGTACGTCTCCGCGAGGGTCCGGGCGAGGACCCGCGCCTCGGCGCGGTAGCCGTGCGCCGCCTGGGCGGTGCGGTGCATGAGGAGCCCCGAGGAGGCACTGGTGACCAGGGACTCCACGGGCAGCGAGGTCTGCCGGGCGGCCGGCAGCAGCTGGAACCGACCGCGGCCGTCCACCTCCTCGACCGGGTTGATGTCCGCCTTCATCATCGCCTCGGTGGCGGTGCCGAAGATGCCCCAGCGGTGCGGCAGCAGGACGGTCTCCTGCACGCTGCCCGCCTCGAACAGTTCCTCCCAGCCGTCGTCCTCGCCGGAGGCGAGGCCGAGGACTCCGCTCCCCCGGTCGGCGCCCCGTTGGGTCAGCGCGGTGTAGTCGCTCATCGAGCGCAGGTGGACCAGCCAGTGCAGCCGCCCCCGGGTGCCGAAGGCGTCCTCGTAGCTGAGCGCCGTGGCGACGCCCTCGTTCCGCTCGTTGAAGCTCTCGGTCAGGGCGCGGGTCGCGGCGCGGGCGCGCGGTCCGTGACCGGCCCGGATCTGGGCGGTGCGCCACAGGACGACCTCTGCGGAGGCGGTGTCGAGGGTCTTGTCCGGCGGTGTGCGCACCTGGTGCTGAGCGGTCGTCGTGGTGGGCAGGGAGTCGTCCATCGGGTATTTCCCTTCGCTCAGGAGAGTGGGTCAGACACGGCTTGCGTACCGGCCGCGGCCAGTACGCCGGCCGCGCCGGTCATCAGCAGGTCGGCGATGGCGTCGACGTCGCGCCGCCGCCAGGATTCGAGGGCGGTGCCTTCGACCAGCCGGTTGAAGGCACCCATCGCGGGTCCGCAGTGGATCTGGAAGTTGGCGGTGTTGTCCTTGGCGCCGTCGAGCGCCGCCCGGGTCGAATCGGCGAAGTACCAGCGGAGGACGAGCGCCATCCTGCGTCGGGGGTCGCGTTCGGCGTCGCGGGCGATCTGCGGCCGCCCGGTGTCCCGGTAGTGCCGTACGACCTCCTCCCACACCTCGGCCACGGAGCGGCGGAAGCAGGTGCGTTCGAGGACGGAGAGCGTGCGGGCGTCGATGTCCTCCAGGCGTTCGTGCCGCCGGTAGAGGTCGTGGAGCTGGTTGGCGCGGGCGGGGAACATCGTCCCCCTGCGGACCACCTGCACGCGGGAGCCGATCTCGAACAGGTCCCCGGCCGGGGCGTAGGCGACGTCCTGCACGTCGAGTCCGGCGAGCAGGTCCTTGACCGCGTCGGAGGTGCTGGCCTGCGGGCTGCACTGGTTGACACTGCCGGTGAGGACGAAGTCCGCGCCGAGCAGGAAGCACGCCGCCACCGCCTCCGGAGTGCCGATCCCGCCCGCCGCGCCAACCCGTACGGGTTCCCCGCCCGTGGCGGGGGCGGCGTGCTCCCGCAACCGACGGATGGTGGGGACGAGCGCGAGGGCGACGCCCTGGTCGGTGTGCCCGCCCGAGTCGGACTCCACGCACAGGTCGGAGGCGACCGGGAGTTCCGCGGCGACGGCCGCCTCGTCGCGGGTCAGGGCGCCCTCGGCGACCAGCCGGGCCAGCAGCTCGGGGGCGGGCGGGGCGAGGAACTGCCGTGCCACCTCGGGCCGGGACACCTTGGCGAGGACCTGACGGGCCGCCACCGGCCCGCCACCGGCGTCGCGGTGGGCGCCCTTGGCGCGGAACAGCACCAGCGGTGCGGTGACCCGGGTGAACGCGGCGGCCTCCACGAACCGCACCCCGCGTCGCAGGAACAGCTCCACGGTGGCCCGTTCAAGCTCGGCGTCGGCCATGTCGTGCAGCAGGTTCATGCCGTAGGCGGCACCGGGCGGCAGTCGCCGTTCGATGTCATCGAGCGCCGCGCCGATCTCGGTGAGGGACAGGCCGCCGGTGCCGAAGAAGCCGAACAGTCCGTTCTCGGCCATCCGTACCACGAGGTCGGTGGAGGCGATGCCCTGGTACATCGAACCGGCCACGTACGCGTGCCGGGTGCGGTAGACCTCGCGGAACCGGGCCGAGCCGAGCACGGTTCCGGGACGGTGGGCGACGCGCGCGCCATCGGTCTGCGGGGCGGTGGCGGCGGGGGGCACGGGCGCGGCAGAAGAGACGGCGG
>NZ_LIQT01000273.1 GCF_001418415.1 Streptomyces hirsutus | reverse complement strand
AGTTACGGGACAGCGCTTAGGTTGTCGAAGACGGACGCTCCGAGCGCGATTCCGATGGCGATGCCGATCAGCATGCCGACAACAAGCCCCGTGCCAGCGAACGATGATCCAACTTCCTCAGTGTCTGTCACACGCTCATTGTGCTGAAAAGCGCTCGAAGGAGGCTCCACCACCGATCAGATACGGCCAGCCTGCGAAAACAGGGCAGTCGGCCCGCGAGTTCAGTTGGGATGATCTTCGGGTTGGTCATGCGGGGAGGGGCCTGCCGTGGGAAGCGCATCGCCGTCGTACAGGGGCCACCGGTACCCGGTGGATATCATCTCCCACTGCGTGTGGCTGCACTCCGCTTCCCGCTCCGCTTCCGCGAGGTCGAGGAGTTCATGCTCGCCCGCGGCGTGATCTCGTCCTACGAGAGCCTCCGGCGGTGGTGCCTGGAGTACGTGCCGCGGGTGGTGGTCACCGACAAGCTCCACTCCTGCGGTGCGACCCACCGCCAGGTCATGCCGGTGGTGGAGCACCGCACTGGAAGTACCTGAACAACCGGGCGGAGAACTCGGACCAGCCCACCCGGCAGCGCGAACGGGCGATGACGGGAGGCACGGCGACCGGTGCGCACGTGCTGCTGCACGACCCAGGTCGGCCTGGTCGAGACGGCGGCTTCGTCCGAGCGCAACGAGATCCGGTACACCGTAGGTGTTGCTGACAACCCCGTCCCGTAACCTCGTGCTTGGAGACGCCAGATGCCATGGGCATCCACTTCGAGGAGGCGATGGTGCTCGGTAGGGGCGCGCGTTTGCCTGCGGGTGCCTTGATGGTGACCTGCATGCTGCTCGTCGGCCCCGGTGCACCAAGCGGTGCTCCCTTTGCCAGGTCACTCCCCGTCGAAACCGTCAGGGACGTTGTACCGAACCGGGTCATGACGTGGAACATCTGCAACCCCTGCGAGGAAAGCAACGTTGACCGGGCCGCAGAGATCGCCACGTATGCGCCCCAGATCATCGGCCTGCAAGAAGCGTGCGTGCGTGACGTCGAGAGGATCCGGGACTACCTGGAGAACCTTTACGGGCTGGTTTACCACGTCGAGTTCGGGATGGTTCTTCGGAATTGGGGCCGTTGTGGCGGAGTGCCGTGGAGTCCGGGGGCCTTCGGCCAGGCGGTTCTCTCGGCGGCACCGATGACAGACCTCGTCAACGTGGACTACCCCGACGGCGGATCCGAAGACCGTGGGTACATGGCAGTCACCACCACTGTGGGCGGCCAACCCGTCCGGGTCTTCAACACACACCTTGCCCAACGACGTCAAGAGGCAGTCCGAGCAGACCAGACCGGCGTACTCGCCGCAGACGTCGCGCGGCACGACCGCGCGATCGTTCTCGGTGACTTCAACGCCGTGCCGAACGCCCCCGAACTCACCGGGATATGGGCCCTGGCCGCGGATACAGACCCCCGGTGCGGTCCCTCGCCCACCGGTGGCTGCAAGCCGACCACGGACTGGCACAGCAAGTTCGACTACATCTTCCTGCGAGGCATCGTCCCGCTCGAGCACCGTGTGCATCCGACCCCGCACTCGGACCACCACCTGCTGCACGCCGACCTGGACACAACTCAGGTGGGCATCCCCGCCGGCTCGGCTGGTGATCCCGAGAGCCGGTGATCCACTCCGCCTGGCCCGGACCTTCGTGGCTTGCCCAGCGCCATCACCGCCCGGCCAGAGGCTCCGGCGAAGACACCGTCACGTCGGTTGACCGGGTGGGGTGATCTTCTGGTTGGTCATGCGGGGAGGGGCCGTTCGTGGGCAGCGCGCCGCCGTCGTACAAGGGGCACCGGTGCCCGGAGGGCGAACGACTCCAGGGCCCGGATCGGATCCGCTTCCACGTGGTCGACCCAGTCCACCCCCGGCACCGGCCCGGATGCCGGGACGGGTCGGACCGCGTCCAGCACCTCGCGGGCCAGCGGTTGGTCGAGCTTCAATTCGGCGTAATGGAAACCGGCAGGTGCCGACGACCCTCCCCTGCCGCGCGCGGTCCCCGGGGGAAGGCAGCCCCGGTCCAAGCGGGCGAAGAGGTGAATGGGCAAGGCTTCCCGGAAGTCGAACCGTGAAGGGAGCTCCGGGACCGAGTCGCCGCGCAGGAGCGCCTCGGTGGAGTCCTGGACCCCGCTGACCCCCAGGTCGTCCCCGGGCTCGAGGATGATGACGAAAACGCATCCGACATACTCCGAGGCGAAGGAGTCGCCGCACGGATCAGGGTCGATACCGCAAGCGCGGTGATCGGGACGAAGATCCGCTCGGCGACATCGACGAGCAGCGCGGGCATCCGCGGTTCGGCGTCGGCGAACTCTGCGGCGGCTTCGGCGTCGCCGGCCTGGACGGCCCGCAGGCGGTCGAAGGCGCTGACGGCCGCGTCCGGGGTCATCGGGGCGAGCGGCGCGGCGGGGTTCTGGAGCATGGACGGCTTCCACGGGGGCGGACGCCGTGCCGGTCACGACGTCGTGAAGGCAGCCTCGGGCGGTTCGCCTGTGGAGGGAGTCCGGGTGCCGGGCTGGCCCTGTAGGAGCAGTCGCTCAGAGAGCCCAGCGTGGCCGCGTCGTCGCAGGTCGCGGAGTGCGGTCCTGCGGCCCCGAGGAATTGCGCAGCAAAGTCGTGGGTTTCCTCAAATGCGCCGGCCGTCGTCTGCTTCCCTCCGGTGGACGTCCGGGGCCTTGCCGGGGCCGTCGTTCGCGTCGGAGGGCAGGCCGATGGCGAGGAGTGCGACATCGTCGTCGAGGTGCCCTGCGGTGTACCGGTACAGGTCGGCGAGCAGGGCGTCCAGGACGTGGTCCGGATCCGGCGGGAGGGGGCGAGACAGCCGCGGGACAGGGTCGTAGAAGTGCCCGCGGTGGTTGCGGGCCTCGACGACGCCATCGGTGAACAGCACCAGGACCGCCCCCTCGGGCAGGGCGTACTGGTCGACGGGGATGTCCGGGAGAACGTTCGGGATGTCGAGGTCGGCCAGACCCAGCGGCAGTGAAGGCATGCCCGGCTCCAGCGGGCGGGTCCGGCCGCAGTGCACCAGCAGCGGCGCCGGGTGTCCCCGATTGGCCATGCGCAGGGTGAAGCCGTCGGCGGACAACTCGGCGATGACGGCGGTGGCGAACGTCTCGAGTCCTGTCCCGCCCTCGGCGACGTTGGCCTCCTGCACCCGATCCTCCAGCCAGCAGACCACGCTGGGCAGGTCCGGAGCGCGAAGGGCGGCCTCGTGGAAGGTGCCCAGCAGCGCGTTGACGGTTTGGATCGCGCCCAGGCCTTTGCCCCGGACATCGGCGATCATCAGCCGGACGCCATGGGGAGTGGGGCGGATCGCGTACAGGTCGCCCCCGATGGCGGCTTCCCGCGCGGCGGCCTCGTAGCGGACGGCCACGGCCAGTGGCCCGATTCGTCCGGGCGGGGAGGGAAGCACCGCGCGCTGGACGGCCTCGGCGACCTCGCGGGCGTTCTTCAGCTGCCGCCGCTCACGGGCCAGCAGCCGGTTGACGACCGCGGCCAGGAGGGTCAGGGTGACGAAGGTGGAGAACGGGACGACGTCGTCGACGCCGAACGGCAGCCTGCCTTTCACCAGCGGCAGGAGAACCGCGGCGAGGAACGCCGCCCCGCCGGTGGCGACCGTCCCGGCCAGGGAGAACCAGGGCGCGACCAGCACGGGGACGGCTGCCAGCAGAGGGAACACCCTCACACCTCGCGGGGTGAGGAGGTCGAGGACGAACACGCCGAGGATCAGCGCGAGGGGCAGCCATCGAAGCCACCGTCTTTCGCGGGGCGGTAACGCGCGGGTGGGTCCCACTCTCCTGCACTCCGGGTGTGTTCCTGGACAAAATCCGGATTTCAGTCTCTGTCGCATCCCCGACCACGGCGACCGGAGCACCACGGCCGGGGAGATCGATTGAGGCTGCCCGAGCCGGCGTCTTCCGCTTCATCGAGGTCGAGTACCACCGCACCCATCTGCGCGAGCACCCCGTCCACGGGTACGTCACCCCGCTCGAAACCGGGGCACTGACGACGCAAGACCTCGCCCCCGCAGCGTAACCACCCGCTGTCCACGACCAGGGGGAACTTCAGTCCTTCGCAGGTTGAGCGGCTTGCTGTGGGATGTCGAAACGTCGGTGGGGAAGGAGTCGCAGGCCATGGGCGGCGGAACCTGAGTACGCGTACTCATGCGCCCGGCCCCGTCTCACCGGAAGGTGGGGGCCGGAGGTGCGGGAATGAAGAGGACCGGGGCGGCCCGGTGGCGCCGAGTCCGCAGACGGCGTACCCGGACAGGCCCAGGTTGAACATCGGAATGCTGCCGGTCAGGGATTGCCGCCCCTACGGGCAGTTCTCCCCGAACTTGACCGCGGTGAGCTCCACCGGCTGCCCGTCCAGGGCCGTACCCGCGGCCGGCGTCTGGGAGCAGACCTGCCAGTTGGACTCCATCAACACCATCCGGTCATCGGCCGACGCATCATTCACCGTGATCGACGTGCTCGAGTCCAGGGCCCCGCGGGCCGCCTTCACCGACTCCCCCCTGAAGTCCGGCATCTTTCCGCCGGCAGCAGACGGCGGCGCATCATCCTTCACAGGGCAGGATTCCTCGAGCTTCACTGTGCCGAAGTCCAACTCGGTGTCCGTCGACACCGATGTGCTCGCCTTGATGTTCTGGCTGCAGACCTTCCAGTTCCGGTCGAAGGCTTGCATACGGTCCCGGCCGAGCGCGTCGTGCGAAGTGAGGCCGTAGAAGCCGACCTCCTGCGCCTTGTCCTGTGCCGACTGCAGGCCCATGCCGACGAAGTCCGGCACGGTCGCCTTCTCGGTTTCGTCCGCCTTGGCGTCGTCGGCTGGAGTGCTGCTCGAGGAAGCGGGGGGCGCCGTGGCCGGGGCGTTGACATCGCTCGCGTGCTTGTCGTCGGCCGGCTGGCAGGCACTGACGCTACCGACGACCGCGCAGAGCAGGGCAGCAGTGATGATGCGGATTCGCACAGATTCCCCCGAGTGATGTCAGTACAGGCGGATCACGGTAGAGCACTTGTGGGGGAGTCGTGTGCACGGGTTATCAGGCTGTGACGAAGCGGTTACCATGGCCCGTTCGGCAACGCGCGTCTCCCCGACGGAACACTTCGCCGCCTTGCGTAAGACCTCGCGTTCCTCCTCCACCCCGCGGGCCTTCTTGCGCAGGGCCGCGTTCTCCGCCTCCAGGGGGGCGGCTGGGTCGGCACCTTCCTCTGCGGCCCCGGGGCCGGTTTGCCCCGGCTGCCCGTACCCGGTTCGCTGGTGCAGCGCGACCGCGTCCGCCTTGAACTCCGGCGGATCATGCTTCATGACCACGAGATATCCGTTCTCGGATCCTCAGGATCCGGTGCCTCGTGTGTCCAAGGTCAGGGGGCAAGACCCAGCGGAGGCATACCCTCCGAATGTGCGCCTGCTCGCCACGGACCACGTTGATACCAAGTCCTCTTCACGCAACGTTACGACGCTGCGTAGGGGGCGGTAAGCGTGGCGACGTGCAGAGATCGGTCCTCCGACGGCAGGCTCCGCGGACCACATCCGTGCCCTCGCGGCGCGCACGGTGATCAGCTGCCTCCGACGCCCGCCACAGCCCAACAGCCTTGATGGCAAAGGCCGTAACCGGGGGACCGCTTCCTGTGGCTTCCACGGTTTGCTGCAGGCCCCCATCAGACGCATCGTAGGAAGCGGGGGGAGGGCCTGCTGCACGGTCCGTTGTCCGTTCGGCGCCCGCTTCCCATTTCACTCCGCTGCACTCCACGATCATGTGCGGTGCGAAGAGGGAAGGATCTCACCATGCCCCATCCATGGATGCCCCAAGCCCTCAAGGCGGACGTCGGGGACCATGCGCCGTGTGACCCCGAGTTCCCGGCAAGGGCGATCGCGCACATCACGGCGGACAGGGAGGCCACCGCCGAAGCGCCCCTGGATCTGGTCCCGTTCGCCAACCTCAAGGGCTTCTTCACCGGCAGCGGCAAGGGCCGGGCTCCGCACATCCTCTGGGACCCCTTCACCGGAGCGTTCGTCCAGTTCTTCCCCGCCACGTCCCGCAGCAAAGCCGTTTTCGACGCGGCCGGTGGTACTCGTACCAACCGGGCCGGCAAAGTCGTCATCCAGATCGAGTCCTTGTTCTTCCCGCACTGCCGCGTGAACGGCAAGGTGTTCGCAAGGCTGGTCGACACTCCTTGCAACGGCTGGGGCGATCTCCACGCATGGATCAGTTCATGGGGCGTACCGGACGTCTGGCCCATGGGCCGCCCGACCTCCCTGTCCCGCAACACGTGTCCGGCCGACAAGTGGAGGACGCAGGGCGGGTGGTACGCCCATGCCCATGTCCCGGAGAACGACCACGTCGATCCCGGTTCCTGGCCGGCGTTCATGTCCCGGCCGATTGGCCCGCCCTTTGCCGAGCCCCGGTTCGAGCCGTTCCCTGGTGCGTCGTTCTTCCAGGTGGGACGTGAATCGCTCATCATCGAGGAAATGCACGGTCGGCTCGTCGCCGAAGACTGCGACCGCTACACGTCCAGCGCCGGTGCCGACGTATGGGGAGCGGGCGATGTGAGGTCGTACACCGCCTGGCAGCAGAAGCTGGGTTTCGAGGGAAGCGCTGCCGACGGCGTCCCCGGCCGGTTCAGCTGGGACAGGCTCGAGGTCCCCAACGTCTGAGACTTTCCGAGCGAGGCCCCAGAGCTCTGGGGTTTTGACGAACTGGTCGTCAGAAAATTCGTATGTCAGCAGGTTTCCGGGTTTGCGTGCGACTCACATCAGGCACATGGCGGGAACGCGGCCAAACCGCCCGCATCCCGACGAGCGCGCCTTCGCCGCCAAGGGCGACCTCGCCCGCGACATGATCCGTCGCACCCTGACCTCCCCACTCCCCATCACCTGCCACCTCGCCCGCGCCCCGCTGGAGGCCACCGTCGCCGACCTGGTCCGCGTCGCCGGCTGCCGCTGGAAGATCGAGGAGTGCTTCCAGAGCGCGAAGAACGAGTGCGGCCTGGACCAGTACGAGGTCCGCCGTTACAGGGACTGGGCTGGTACCGGCACATCACGCTTGCCATGCTCGCCCAGGCGTTCCTCGCCGTGATGGCCGTGCAGGAGCGCGGAAAAGGGGTGCCGCGGTCGACACACCCGGTCTCGTGGACCTCGCACCGGCCGAAATCCGCCGCCTGTTGGCAGCTCCACCCCGCTGCCCTCCCGCACGCCGCGACCACGCGGTGAACCGGCCCCGATGGCGGCGCCGCCACAGGTACGCGCCCGACGCTGTCCCTGCACGCGACGCGGGCACACGAGCGTGGGGCGGTCGGCCCAAGACCGTCCCACGCATGCCGCACCCTCGCTGGACTTCCCACCGCCAGGACGTTGACCAGCAGAAATACAGAAGTCCGGCGGGAGTGTCAGGGGAGCTGTTCCGTCTTGCCGGCGACCAACCGGCCGGCCTCGAAGCCATCGATGCGGGCTGCCCGAGCGGCCGCTGCGACGGGCACCGTCACAGCTGCTTGACCGTCGGTGAGATCGGCCGATGCGTAAGGTCGTTGGTCGACGTAGACGTCCACACGATCGACGTTCGCCGCCTTCACCTTGAGTTTCAAGGAGCCGTTGACGGAAACGGCGTCCGTGACGGACACGGTGTGCGGCTCCCGGTCCTTGAGGAGCAGGCCTGCCCGGTCGAAGAGATCGGCGTTGTCCTCCAGCAGGTCCCGGCGAGTCATCCGGTGCAGCTCGTCGGGGACGACGCCCAGGTCCTCCACAGGAGTGCCGGACAGGGCACCGACCCGGAGGGTGCGGCGGATGGATACGCGCATGCCGGCTCCCTTCGGCAGCGGTACGTACGGCGTGGCTCGGTCACCTTGGAGGAGGTCGGAGAGAAGTTCGTGGGTCCAGACATTGGCACCGCCGGCACCGGTGTTCTCGTCGGTACCGAGTACGGGGCCGATCCGGTGGTCCTGGAAACCGGCGGCGAAGATGTCGGTAGCCGAGTAGCAGCGGGCGTTGGTGATGAGAACCACTGGCCCGAAGTACTGCTGCCCGATGGCGTTTGCACCGTCCTCGGGGGTGAGGGGAAGGCGCCCGAGAAGGTGGCGCCGGTCTCGACGGCCTGCTCCAGAGAGGGGACCCAAGCGCCCGGGTCAATGCCGGAGGAGTCCTGGTGCCTGCGGCAGATGCGCAGGTTGAGCGGGGTGTTGATGAACTGCACCGGCTCGGGGGCGATCCGGCGGGGGGTGAGGACCTGCAAGGCGAACTCGGCGGCGTGGATGTGACCGCCGCCGTTGTCCCGGACGTCCACGATGAGCCCGTCCTGTGGCGACTGCCCGATGCGGCGCCCTCAGCCCAGGCGTCCATACGGTCAGGGTTGCGGACACACGGTGTCGGAGGGACGTTCGGTGGTGAGCTGATGACCGCGTCGTAGCCGTCCTGCCGGCCCTCGACCTCGACCGGTACGAAGACCTCGGGCTCGTCCGGGACCGGGTAGGAATGGTGCTGGGGCACGGGGGACGCCTTCGCTCGCTCACCAGATGGGCTTCGCCACGTTGCCGTAGGACCAGGTGGAGTGCCTGGACATTTCGAAATGGAGGTGCGGTCCGGTGGAGTTGCCCGTCCTGCCGACCGCGCCGAGCCGCTGTCCGGCGGTGACTTTCTGCCCGGTCCTCACCTGTCGCTGCGACAGGTGGCAATAGGTGTAGACATGGTCGTTGTCCGCACGCAGACCGATCCACTGGCCGTACGCTCCCCCCTTGCCGTTCGACCAGGCGATGGTGCCCCTGCGCACCGCGACCACGGGGGTGCCGGAGTCTGCGGCGAAATCTTGTCCGGTGTGCCGGCCGACACCGTCCGGCTTCCATGCGTAGGGCCCGCGGGAGAAGAAGCCGAAGGTGACCTTGTGGCCGGGGACGGGTGACGGCACACGTCCCTTGCCGGAAGTGCCTCCCTGCCTGTTGGCGGGTGGGGCGCCCTTGCAGTCGACGGCGAAGCCGGCATGGCGGCCGAGGGTGGTGAGTGAGGTGCAGCCGGGGACGCCGTCGGCGTCGGTTCCCTTGAATCCCTGAGCGAGTTGTTCGGTCCGGTAGGCGGCCTTGGTCTGCTCGCCGAAGAAGCCGGTGGCTCCATCCGGGATCTTGCGGCCACGGGCGATGAGTGCTTTCTGCACGACGCGTACGTCCTTGTTCTTCTTGCCGAACTGGACGTTGGACAAAGCGACCATGACGGACTCGCGTCCTCTCGTTATTGCCAGGGCGTCACTGTGAGCCGAAGTCGGGCGTCCGCACCCACGATCGGGGCGGCGGTGTCAGGCAGTTCGATGTGGTTGACCCAGATGTCGGGGCCCGGATTCTCGTCGCCGCGGGTATGGCTGCCCGGGCGGTGGTCCCTGATGGAACCGGCGATGGCCGAGTTCCAGACGGCCGAGAGGGCGGGCACGGAGGTCGCACCGTCGGCGCCGACGTCGACGACGAGGATGTCGTCGAAGTCGGCGGTCTGCTCCAAGTGGTCGCCGAAATTCAGCAGGCCGTCGCGTTCACGCAGCGACAGGATCCGCAGATGCAGCGCATACCGCATGGTGCCGGTATCTCCGGGATGGGCCAGGCCGCTGCACAGGAAGGTGTCCACCAGTGGTACGGCTCCGGCGGTGTCCGTGGCGGTTTCCGTCGGGCCTTCAGGGGTAGGGTTCCGCGTGCGGTCCCGCAGTTGGATCGGGCACCACTGGGCGCTCGTCCGCTCGTGCATCACGATCTGGAGGCCGCGTACCGACAGAGCGACCTCGGCCTGCCAGGCCGTGTCCTTGCGCTGCGGCAGCCGGTGACCGACGAGCGCGGCCTTCACCTCGCGGTCACCGAACAGGAAGCGCCGCAGGTTCTGGTAGCCCTCCTCGGAGTTGACGACCCCGTAGCGTCCGCTGTGGCTGCGGTGCACGTACGCCTGATGGGCACCGGGGACGTATGCGTTGTCGATCTGTACCAGACCGTCGCTGCGGGGCCCGACCGTGGCAGCGGAAAGACCGTGCGCCACGTCGTAGTCGGCCGGGTTGGTGCCGATCAGGCAGAAGACCCGGTCGCGGGGGAAGGCGAACGGCCGGTCCAGGGGCATCTCGCGGGGATCCCACCCCTCCGGCGGGCCGTCCGGATCGGCGACGGACTCAGGCGTCAGATACTCGTACATCCGCTCGGGACCGAAGATCTGCGCACCGTTGATGCCGATGGTGTCGCGCAACCTCTCCAGCATGCCGAAGCCGAAGTCGAAGGTGATGCCACCGTGCGGTGTACCGTACGTGAAGAGCTTCCCGACGCACTCGGCGGGGTCGCGGCCGAGGTCCGGAAGGATCTTCTGGATCAGGCAGCGGCACACCAGGCCGCCCATGGAGTGCGCGACCAGATGGACGCGCGGTGCCCCGGATTTCTCCCTGATCGTGTCGATCAGCGTCAGCAGGTCCTCCGCAGCCGTCTCCACGCGGAATTCCTTCGGCCTGCCGCTCCACGTGCTCGCGGACACATCGTAGAAGCGGTGTATCCAGATGCTTTCGGGTGGGATCGTGGCATGGGAATTCAGATAGATCGCCTGACTGCCGTCGACCAGGATCTGGTAGTCCTCGTCCAGATGCAGGCGCAGCAGCGGACTTTCGAACTGGTAGAAGTCCGGCTCGTTGTCCGGTCCGATACGGATGTGCGTGGAGCCCTCGTTGAATCCGTAGAAGGGATCCGTCACGGCTTTGTTGATGCCTGCCGTGTCGCCGGCGAACCCTCGGACGTAGACGAGGGGGAGTTTCTGGGGCGTGGACATACGATCCTCACCGGCTCAGTACGCACCGATGTCCGGAGGCCAGGCCGCCGGGTGGTCGATGAAGGCATGGGGGGTGTGCCCGCCCGGCGCCTCGCCCAGGATGGACGGCCTCCAGTTGTGGAAGTCGTCGTAGCGTGGATCGTCCACCAGGGGGAGACGGACGTGCGCTTCGTGCGGGTCGGCCCTCGTGCGGCTCCCCCTGCCGATCGCGGTTGGCGGCGGTCCTGCCGGGGCAGCTGCCGCCGGGCATCGCGCGGCATTCACCGCAGTGGCGTCCTTTCTCGGCCGGCACGGAATCGGCTCCTCCGCGGTCCCACGGAAAGAGGGCCTGGGAACCGTCCACGAGAACCGTGCTTCCCACGGCGATCCGGTTTTCCGCGCCGGCCTTGGCCGTGGTTCCACAGGGCCCCGGCGGGTTGTCCGGTTCGGATGACACCGTGCCGATGGCACGGAGGTCGTCCGGAGTCTCATCGAGGGCGCCCTGGACCATCCGGCCCACACTGCCGATGCCGCTGGGCTGATGGACGAGGCCGACGCCCGGCAGTCGGTGGCCGGACCGGAACAGGTCGCGGATCACTGCCGGGAGATCGAAATCGGTCGATGCCACCGACCGCAGGCATACGACCTCTTCGATGGTCGCCGTGGCGGTCATGGCATCTCCACTGCGATCAGAGGGCTGTTTGTGAGGCTGCGGGAATCGAATGTCGCCGATGCAGCCGTCGTGTCCGACGCTACGGAATCACTGTCAGCGCGACGTCATCCTGACGTCATCGACTCAAGAGATGTGCTCAGGGACGGTGGTGTCCGATGGTCATGAGAAGCCGGGTGTGCCGCTCGTCAAGCGGGGTTGCACAGTGCGGACGAGGGACTGAAACTGGTAATGACAGCCTCCTCGGAGGATGCGGTACGTCCTCGAGGGCGCACCGGAGGACCGACCGGCGGCGACGCATTGTCGACGAGGCCGGACAGCCTTTAGAGGTGCGCTCACGCAACACACTGTGAGCGAGGCGATGAGGTTGGTGTCTCCTCCCCAGTTGCGGTTGCTCGGCCAGTTCCGGCTGGAACTCGGTACTGAGACCGTCGAACTGTGCCGCAATGGCCAGCGGTTGCTGGCGTTCATGGGGTTGCGGGGCCGGGTGTCCCGCACAATCCTCGCCGGCACGTTGTGGCCCGAGGTCACCGAGGAACACGCCCGGGGCAGCCTACGCACCACCTTGTGGAAGCTGCCGCACGGGGGACCACCTCTGATCGGGTGCTGCGGAGACTCACTGCTGGTCGCCCCGACCCTGCGCGTTGACGTCCACATCCTCACGCAAACGGCACTCGACGTCGTGGAAGACCGCGGCCCACTCTTCCACACCCAGCCACCACTGGGACTCCTGACCGGAGAGGATCTGCTGCCGGGGTGGGACGAGGACTGGGTGATGGTGGAGCGTGAACGCCTGCGGCAACTGCGACTGCACGCGCTCGACATGCTGGCCGAGACCCTGATACGGCAGGGCCGACCGGCCCTGGCGATGGAGGCTGCCTGGGCAGGCGTACGCGCGGAGCCCTTACGGGAGAGTGCGCATCGGGCCATCGTGTCGGCGCATCTCGCGGAGGACAACATCAGCGAAGCGGTGCGCCACTATGACGCGTTCTGCAGGTTGTTGAACGAGGAACTGGGCGTCGCGCCCTCGCCGCGGTTCGCCCGGATGCTTCCCGAGGGACTACCGGCGCGGATCACGCCACGGGGCCGGGACTGCCTTCGAGGATGGTTCCGGTGATCGCCGGTGTTCTTCGGTGCTTCCTCCATGGCTCCAGCCATCGAATTGCTACCGGCTCCAGCCATCGAACCGCCACCCGGAAGCACCCGGATCCACACGGGAAGAGGACTTTTCCGGAGAAGGTTCCCCCTTCGGGAAACCGACTTGTCCGATCACTTGCGTTCAAGGATTGGCCGAAGGCGTACGCGGAGGAGAACCAGCGGGCGGTCAGGGGGACTCGCGGGCCGGCAAGGTTCTCTTCTCACGGCTTCGTCGAAGCCGGCCCTTCGATCCGTCCCTACCGCCCGTCGTGGCAGGTCGCGGCGCGAACCACTCCGTGCCGCGACCTGGTGCGCTGCCGTTCTCCCGGCCGTGATGTGGCTCTCCGTGTTCAGTCGCCGCGGATGGGAGGGATCAGCCGGGCTCGGCACAGGCCTCAGGGCCAGACGCCGGTGAAGTCGATCTCGCGTGCCCACCCGGGATGGTCTATCAGCGGATTCCGGTTGCCCTGGATCTCCGCGATGGCCGCATTGCGGTGCAGTTCGTACTCGGTGACCGCCTCGCTCTCGTGCCACTGCAGCAGGACCGGCAGCCGGTCCTCGGGGAACTCGCGCGCCGCGTCGCCGACCTGGCCCGGATAGCGGAGCAGGAAGTACAGGGTGGCACGGGCGACCACGCCCTTGCCCTCCTGCGGTTCGAATCCCACGCTCTCGCGCATCCCACAGGCGTCCCGGACCGCTTCGTCGAAGTCGGGGAAGTCGAAGTACGGGAAGTTGCTGCGGAAACTATTGCAGCCCGCCTCGCACGCGAACAGATGATGCAGGTCGCCCCGCATCGGCTCCTTCTTGGCGAACCACGACTGCGGCACCACGTGCTCGCAGTTGAACGGCATGGACGCCTCCAGGGCATCGAACTCCGCCTCGAACTCGGCCGGACCCGCCGTGCTCTCCTGCAACAGGAGTTCCTGCACCCGGGCCAGCCGGGCCTCCGCCACGGCCGCGTCGGCCAGTATGAGCTCCTCGGCGGAGAAGTCCTTGCCCGAGTAGATGCTGCGCAGCCGACCGTCCTTGTGCAGGTCGACCCATGGGTAGACCAGCCTCATCGGCTTGTACCTGGGCTGGGGCTCGTGGGTCTCCGTCAGCAGCGTGGTCAGCGCGCGGCGCAGCGCGTCACCGTCGCCGGTGCCGACGTTTGCGTAGTACGCGTCGCGTGTGGCGAAGTCCGCGGTCCGGTCGTAGTAGGGACGTTCCTGAGTGAGCCGGTGATTGGTCAGGGCCGCCTCGACGTCCTTCTCGACCGCTGACACGACGCCCGGTCGTCCGGTCGGGAGCGGCTGCGGTGGGGCCTTCGGCATCGGTGCGAGCGCGGCCAGCGGGGCGAAGAGAGCGGACTGCGAAGACAAGGGTGTATCGAAGCCGAGGGTGATCCGCAGCGGGATGGTGAACTGGGCGGCGCCGTCAGTCGCGTGCATCTGTTCTTGTGCCTGCGCTGGTGAGCCGTCGGCCCCCGGCCGGGTGGACTTGCCGTTGGGGGAGGGCATCGGAGGGGCGCTCTCCGCAGGGGACGAAGTGAGCCCTGTGGTGAACACCTCGTCCCGCAGCCGGGCCGCCTCACCGGACAGCGGCGCCTCGTGCAGAGCCCGCAGCACGCGGCTGATCCGCACCCCCTCGTTGGCCCGCCAGGCCAGTTGCTGTTCGCCCATCTCCGGCCGCCACACCGTGCCGTCGATGCTCAGTGGCCGACCCTCGGCATCGGTCTTCGGGACAGCCGAGTGATGCAGTGCGACTACCTCCCACTGATCGTTGAAAACCGCAGAACCCGACGAACCCTCACGGGTGTCGGACTCGTAGTGCAGGAACCGCTCCAGCACGTCGACGATCTGGTTCTCGCGCAGCGCGATCTGCTTGGGCTCACCCCGGGGATGCTGGATGATGTTGACGAACTCCCCGACGACGACCTTCCCCTCGGCCTCGCTGAGGACCAACCGGCCGAACGACGACAGCGCCTCGCCCTGAACCCCGTGCGGGGCCACCGCGACGAGGCTGTAGTCCAGCGCCCGGTCGGTGACGAAGAACCGGAGCGGTTCCAGCTGGAAGACCGCCGGCACGAGTGGGCTCCCGTCGATGCCGTCCTGGAACGCGAACGCGACCTTGCTGCGGCTCGCTTCCTCCGTGCCGCGCAGCACGTGGTTGTTGGTGAGCAGTAGGGAGGGGGACACCATGAAGCCGGTGCCGTGTCCGCCCCCCGGTCCGCTGATGGTGATCCGGCCGACCGAGCGGGAGACCTGAACGCCTTCCTCCAGGAACGCGATGGGGGTGAGGTTGTTGCGCCCGATGAGGCGCTCCAGTCCCAGCACTTCACTGGTGAAGGCCTCTGGGGGCAGCTGCAGGGTGCTTCCCGCGCTGCTGGCGGGTTCCGTCGGCGTCCGCTCGATCGCCCGGGCCATGGCCCAGTCGGCGCCGAGACGTGCCAGCCGCTTTTCGACTCGCTCGGGGGCGTCCGCGTACAGCGGGCCACGGGTCTCGAGAACGGATTGGTTTTTCTCCCGCCGTTCGGTTCGGTTCACATAGCGTGCCGCGGCCATCGTCAGTTGCGACAGATAGTCCGACTCTCGTTCGGAAGCGAGCTCCGCCGTGACCATGATCTGCCTCCTGGCCTGGTCTGATTGTGGCGGTGGTGTCTGAGACACGGTTCTTCTGAGGCAGGCGGGACGGCGTTCGGGGGAAGGCGTCGGCTCTGCCGGGGATGTGCGCGGATGATGTACGGCGCACTGCTGTTCGTAAAGTTCTTTCTGCTACCGATGCTTGCAGATGAGGGGCGTATGTGTAAAGGAGTGGATAGTCCAGGTCTGGGAGGGTTCATCAAGTTGTGGTTGAGAGTGTGGACGTGCGGACCGGGTTGCGGAGTGATCTTGTGAAGGTGAGGTCCGTCCGTATGGGCGGGTGCCGCGGCCGGCGAACCGGTGCCCTCCTGAACCAGGCCGAACCGCACGACGTCGCCGACCGGTCGCAAGAACAGGGTCACTCGCTCGACGAGCCCTCCTGAGGGCACCGCGAGGCGGACGGTGTTTGAACTATGTACAACCATCGACGACTTCGTCGCCAGCCGCCACCGACGACACCATCGCCGCTCCGGGGCCCGCCTTCGGCGTCCTCGCCGAAGAGAACCGGATCGCAGGGCGTCGGTCCGCAGCGTGCGGGGGGCCGTGCCACAGACGGATGAGCGTGGCCACCGGAGTGGACGAGGAGGGCCAATGGGCGGTCGACGAAGACCGGCTTGTGTCTCGCCCCGCACCGACGGCCCCGCGCCGACGGCCCGGCGGCGAGGGCGCAACGCCGGCGTGGCCTGGTGCCGATCTTGCGGCAACGGCCCTGTCTCAAAGATGAGTTCGGCGATCACATCGGGCGTCAGTCCGGTGATCCGCCGGCTTCGAATGATCGCTGCGCACGTGCCCGGTTCCCCACCGTACAAATCATGGTCAGCGACCACTGCCTCGAGACGCCACCTCCAACCATGCACGAGCTTGTTGGTCACACGGACATCGTCAACGACCACCTCGGCCGGCGCGAGAGACCCAAACGAATCGCCTTGAAGTGCCTGCGGAACTGCCACCGTGATCACGACCATTCGTGACGGAAAATCAGAGCGCGGTGGTCGTGGGGAAAGTTGGGGGAGCTGACGGAACGTCCCTGGGTTGCCGCGGCCCCAGGCCAGGCGGACACTGGTCGTATGCCCCGCGGGCTTACCCGTGGACCGGAGCCGAGGGCGGTCCAAAGCCTCGGATGCCCCCGGTACGGGTATGTCCTCCACCGCTGGTTCCGGCGGCGCCGGGCTGTGATCCGGTCGTGGGAGGGCCCATGTCCACCACTTTGCGATTGGCGACTTTCAACGTCGAGAACCTCTTCGCCCGATGGCGGTTCAAAGACGGTGTTGCCCCCGCTACCGCGAACACACGCGGCTGGGTCGTCGAGCAGACCCAGTTCGAGGAGCTGGGCGTCGACGACAAGGCCATCACGGGTGCAGCGGTGCGTGAGATCCGCGCGGATGTGCTCGCTCTCCAGGAGGTCGAGAACGTCGATACCCTGAAGCACTTCCGGGCACAGGCCCTCGGCGGGCGTGCCGAGTACCCCTATGTCGCGGGAGTGGACGGCAATGATCCACGCCTCATCGACGTCGCCGTGCTGTCCAAGCTGCCCATCACCCGCATCCGCTCGCACCAGCACCTGATGGACCCCATGAGTCCGACCGCGGCGCTGTTCTCGCGGGACTGCCTCGAGGTCGATGTCGAGGTGAGGGAGAGCGAATCCAAGAGCACGACCGTGACGCTCTTCGTCAACCACTTCAAGTCCATGAAGGGTGGGCGCCCCGAAACCCGGGGAAAGAGGCAGCGCCAGGCCGCGAAGGTGAAGGAGCTCGTCACGGGGCGCTTCGGATCAGCCTCGCCCGGAGACCATTCGTTCGTCATCCTCGGCGACCTCAACGACTACCTCGGGCCGGACGGCAGCTCCGGTATCGACGGTCTCGTCGAATGGGACCAAGTCGAGAACGTGGTGACCCGGCTTCCCGAGGCCGACCAGTGGACCCACTTCTTCCAGGAGGGCAAGGAGTACCGGCAACTTGACTACCTGCTCCCCTCGGCGTCCGTCGCCGCGGCGTCCGCGGAGTCGGTGCCCGAGATCCTCCGCATGGGCATGCCGCTGCGAGCGGCCCGTTACACCGGGCCGCGGTTCCCGGGCGTCGGCACGGACAAGCCCAAGGCGTCCGACCACTGTCCCCTCGTCATGGACTTCACCATCGCCTGAAGACCCCTGAAAGGCAGAATCTACGGAATACGGAGCGCAAGCATGGCTCGCATCACCATCAACGGGGTGTCGGTCGACCCGCTGGCCCAGAGAAACGAGCTGGCCGACGCCTCCCTGATCGCCGAGGACGCCTCCCGGTCCAACTACTTGCTCGTCCAGACCGACCACGTGCTCTCTGCCGAGGAGAAGGCACAGCTGACTCAGCTGGGCGCGGTGATCCACGAATACGTGCCGGAGAACACGTATCTGTGCGGTTACCAGCCGTCCGACCTGGACGCGGTACGCGACCTGCCCTTCGTGACCTGGGCAGATGTGTATCTCGATGGTTTCAAGATCGCTTCTTCGCTGCGCGGGGAAGGGATGCGGCCGGACATCTCGGTCCTTCGGGCACCCGCCGACGCCCTGGCTCCAGGGACGCGCACCGTTGACATCGTCCTTCACGACGATGTCGACTCGGGCTCGTACGAAGTGCGGCAGCGGATCGCGGTGGCGGCCGGGCTCAGCCCCGACGACCTGCGTCCGGCCCGCGGCAAATTCCGTGTGGAGGTGCCGGAGGAGTCCCTGGCCGCGCTCACGGCCGTGGACGAGGTGCGGCAGGTCGAGGAAGTCCCCGAGCGGAGTCTGTACAACAGCGTCGCCCGACCGATCATGCACGCCGACGTGGTCGTGGACGGCACGCCGCAGCAGGGTGAGGGGCAGGTCGTGGCGGTAGCCGACACCGGCTTCGACCTGGGCTCCACCACGAATGTGCACAGCGCCTTCACGGGCCGGATCGCCCGTCTGTACGCCCTCGGCCGGCCCACCCGGACGGACGATCCCGACGGGCACGGCACCCACGTCGCGGGCTCCGTGCTCGGCGACGCCGCGTCCGCCGCGATGGGTGGGGCCGTCCAGGGCACCGCGCCCCGGGCCACCCTGGTGCTGCAGTCGCTCCTGGACCGTAGCGGGAGGCTCGGCGGAATCCCCGTGGACCTGCGCGACCTCTTCACACCTCCCTACGACAACGACGGCGCGCGCGTGCACACCAACTCCTGGGGCTCGACCGTGCCGGGGCTGCCGTACGACAGGAGCGCGTTCGAGATCGACGACATGGTCTGGCGCAACCAGGACCTCGTCATCTGCTTCGCGGCGGGCAACGACGGCAATGACCGGGACCGTGACGGTCGCGTCAACCTGGGGGACGTCGGATCGGAAGGGACGGCCAAGAACTGCATGACCATCGGGGCCAGCGAGAACGGTCGCCCGGGAATCCGCTCCACCTACGGCCAGCTCTGGGGCCGGGACTTCCCCGTCAACCCGATCCGCGACGATCGGCAGGCGGACAACCCGGACGGAATGGCCGCCTTCAGTAACCGCGGGCCGACCCGGGAAGGACGGATCAAGCCGGACGTCGTCGGCCCGGGCACCTCGATCCTCTCCACACTGTCACGTGCCGCGGCGAGTATCCCCGGTAACCCCTTCGGTGCCTCCGCGGACCCGAAGTTCTTCTTCTTGAGCGGCACCAGCATGGCCACGCCCCTGGTCGCCGGTTGCGTGGCGGTCCTGCGCGAGACCCTGGTGAAGAACGGCACCCCCCAGCCGAGTGCGGCGCTCATCAAAGCCATGCTGATCAACGGCGCGGTCGAACTCCCCGGTCAGTACAACCCCTCGGAGGCGGGCCCGTCGCCCAACAACGACTCCGGCTTCGGCCGCGTGGACCTCTCCCGCTCGGTGGCCCTCCCCGGAGACGACGAACATGTGGGCTTCCACGAGGGCGGCCCGCTGGACCAGGGCGAACAGGAGCTGCTGCGCATACGGATCCCGGAGCGGGACGGCGGTCCGGAGCCGACGTTCAAAGTCACACTGGTCTGGACGGACCCTCCCGGCGCGGCCCTGCAGAACGATCTCGACCTCGTCGTCCGGACCGCCGACGGCCGTGAGCGCCACGGCAACGTGGGCACGTCCGCCGAGTTCGACCGCACCAACAACGTCGAACAGGTCCAGTGGGACGACATCCCCACCGGAGACGTCACGGTCATCGTCCACGCTCACCGCATCACCCGCTTCCCGCAGCCCTACGCCTTCGCGTGGCGCATTTCCTGACCGGCTGCCGGCTGCGGCCCGCCGGGGACGTTGTCACGTCGGCGGGGGTGTGACCGGCTGATGGGGTGTCAAGGTGTGGTGGGTGGCAGTTTCAAGTCAAGCTCGCCCACCAGGCCGCACTTCCCCCTCGCCGCCATCCTCCTCTGGGCACGACGCTGACCAAAGCGATAGAACCTTGCCATGCCAAGCTTCGAGGTCACACCGATAGGTACAGTCCGGAACAACCGAACGGACGTCCAGCACACGGACAACTGGGGCGCCGTCCGCAGCACGATCACCATCGACGAGCGCTTCGGCGAGGCGTGCCTCCAAAGTCTGGAGGGCTTCTCCCACGTGGAGATCCTCTTCATCTTCGACCAGTTCCCGGAACACGACGACTACCGCGAACCCCGCCCCTAACGCGGCCGCTCCGACCTCCCGCCCGTCGGCGTCTTCGCAGGCCGCGGCCCCCGCCGACCGAAGACGGGAAACTGTGCAGGCACTGCGACGCCGTTCTGGACCTCCCCGACGGCGCAGGGATCATCGAAGACCGAGGTGCGGCAGTACGACGCGACTTCGAAGAGCGCCCCAGCAGCAAGAGCCAAGGTGACCGAACCAGCGAAACAGCAGGACGAACCCGAACCGCTGAACAGCGCGCACGGGGGTATACGGGCCGGCATGGCATCCAAGACTGATCACGTCATGTCCCTGCGAGCCGTGCGGCAGCTGCGCCGAGTCCGCTCTTTCTACATGGCGGGCGTCCTGCTGTGGGCGGCATCGACTGCCTGGACTGGCTGGCAGTCTCCCGGGAGCCGGCAAATGTGGGTGTCCGCCCTCCTCCTGGCCGTCTTCACGGGCCTCTTGCTCACGGCCTCCCTGTGGCTGCAGCGCTTGACGGCCGCAGGTTCGGACACTCCTGCACACCACGCCGCATCACGGAGGGCGACTGCACCACGTCACGCGCATGCCTGATCAAGGGTTGTCCCGTAACTGCTGGTCACAGGTGAGATGATCTTGCTGTGTCTGGTGTGATCACGGCGTCGGAGCCCTCCTGGATAGCCCCGTTCACCGGGCTGAGCCCACGGCAGTTCGGCAAGCTCATCACCGCGCTGCGACGCGAGGGCGCCGACCCGGTCCGCAAGGGCCGGCCTTGGAGCCTGCCGCTGGAGGACTGGATCCTGCTGGTAGCGGCCTACTGGCGTAATAAATTGACACTGCGGCAGCTCGCCCCGCTGTTCGGGGTGTCGAAGTCGGCCGCTGACCGCATCGTCGACGGCACCCTGGTCCCCACCCGCGACCACACAGGTCGCCGAGCAGTCGAAGAACTACCGGTACTCCACCAACCACCAGGTCGTCATCGACGCCGACACCCGGCTGGTCGTGGCCGTCGGCCGGCCACTGCCCGGCAACCGCAACGACTGCAAGGCGTGGGAACTGCCCGGAGCGAAGGGAGGCGGCTCCCCACCTCGCCGGCTCGGAGGATAATCAGTCGAGACAGAACTCGTTGCCCTCGATGTCCTGCATCACGATGCACGAATCGGTGCCGTCATACAGGAGTCGCACGCGTACCGCGCCGAGCGGGATCAGCCGTGCGCATTCGGCCTCGAGTGCGGCCAGGCGCTCTTCCCCCACGAGTCCGGTACCGACTCTCACGTCAAGATGCAGCCGATTCTTGGAGACCTTGTCTTCGGGGACGCGCTGAAAGTACAGTCGCGGGCCCAGCCCTGAGGGATCACTGCAGGCGAACCATGAACCCTGATCCTCGGGAGCCTGGGAGCGGTTGAAATCGTCCCAAGTGGCGAAGCCCGCCGGTGGCGGCGGTACGACGTAGCCCAACACCTCGCACCAAAAGCGAGCGAGACGCTCAGGTTCCGCGCAGTCGAAGGTGACTTGGAACTGCTTGATCGATGACACAGGCGCACCATAACAGGGAGGCTCTGTTGCTCATCTCCCTTTAGAAATCTGCATGTTGACGGGAAGAAGGTCTTGCGGGCCGCTGCTGCGTCGTGCAGTCGCAGGGGTTGACCCGATGTCGATGCCTCCAAGGGATTGCCCGTCGTTCCGGACCAGGCCGTCGGCCACGGCCCTCACCGCATTTCCCGAGGGCAGCCTGCGGCCCGGGGCCGCACCTGCAGAGAAGACCCCTCCCGAGTGAGGACCGAAAACCGCACCCACTCCGAGCCGTGCGCGCCCGCAACCCCGCCAGGCCCTTCTTCCGTACCTGACACAGCCAGGTCGGCGCTGTCAGTGGCGGCTGCGAGGCTGAACGGATGGGCCGTGATGACGAGCAGTTGCTGCGCCGCACTCTCCGAGGACCGGTGCTTGCGGGCGCGAGCCGGCGAAGTCGGCCGTGTGCGCCACGTACAAGCCTCTGGCGGGAAGCGTGATGCAAGCCACAGCGGCACGCTGTCCGATCGGTCAGTTCTGACCGATCGGACAGTTATGTTTGGCGCATGGCACGCTCCGCCTCCGCCATGCGCGGTCAGATCCTGGAGTCGGCACTGCGACTGTTCGCCGTGCACGGCTTCCGCGGCACCTCATTGCAGGACATCGCCTCCGACGCGGGATGCTCGAAGGCGTCACTCCTCTACCACTTCGCCGGCAAGGAAAAGATCCTCACCGAGCTGCTGACCCCGGCTCAGGACGCCCTCGCCACGCTGCTCGACCGCGTGGCCGGGCTGGAGGGTGGCCGGCTGGTGGAGGAGACCGTCGTCGGATACGTCGACCTGACGCTGCGGTTCCGCCGTGAGATCCGGCTTCTCTTCGAGGACATCGCCGAGATGTCCTGCCATCAGGACCTCAACGTCATGGAGTTGGCGGACGGGCTGCTGGACGCGCTGGCCGGCCGCTCGCGGCAGGCACCGGCCCGGGTGGCGGCGTGGATGGTGCTGGGCGCCGTCTTCATCACCAGTGCCACCGATGACGAGGTGGCGCCGGACGAGGTGCTGCGCGCCGAAATGATCCGCAGTGCGCTGCGGACACTTGACCACACCCCCAGTTGACCCCCTAACGGAAAGACCCCTCCTCCATGGCGACCTTGCTGTACCGGCTCGGGCGGTTCTCCTTCCGCAGAAGAGGCCGAATAGTCGCGGTCTGGCTGCTCCTGCTGACCCTGCTGGGTGTCGGAGCCGCCACCCTGATGGGCCCGACCAGTGACAAGTTCTCCATGCCGGGCACCGAGTCCCAGCGGGCGCTGGACGACCTCGACCGGCAGTTCCCGCAGGCCGGCGGAGCCACCGGCACCATCGTCGTCGCCGCGCCCGAAGGCGAGAAACTGGACCCCGCCGCGGTGGCACCCGTGGTGAAGGAAGCCTCCGAGACCGACGGCGTCACCGCCGCCATGGACCCGTTCCAGACCGGCGCCGTCTCCCAGGACGGCCGCTACGCCCTCATCCAGGTGCAGTTCGACAAGGCCGCCGACGAGGTCACCGACGCGCAGAAGTCGGCCTACGAGGCCGTCGGCGCCGACGTCGAGGGCCTGCGGGTCGAACACGGCGGCGAGGTCATGGGCGGTGAGGTGGAGATCGGCTCCACCGAGGCGCTCGGCGTCCTGGTCGCCGCGGTGGTCCTGGTCGTCACCTTCGGCTCGCTGGTCGCCGCCGGCATGACCCTGCTGAACGCGCTGATCGGCGTCGCGGTCGGCATGACCGGCCTCTTCTCCCTGACCAGTGTCATCGAACTGACCTCCACCGCCCCCGTCCTGGCGCTGATGCTGGGTCTGGCCGTCGGCATCGACTACTCGCTCTTCATCACCTCCCGCTACCGCCAGTACCTCGCCGAGGGCCTCCAGCCCGAGGAGGCCGCCGGCCGCGCGACCGGCACCGCCGGCTCCGCCGTCGTCTTCGCCGGTGCCACCGTCGTCATCGCCCTGGCCGGCCTCTCCGTCGTCGGCATCCCCTTCCTGAGTGTGATGGGCCTGGCCGCGGCGGGCACCGTCGCCGTCGCCGTGCTGGTCGCCCTCACCCTGCTGCCGGCCTTCCTCTCCTTCGCCGGCAAGAAGATCCTGCCGCGCAAGCAGCGTCACGCGGGCGGGTACACCGCCGAGGACGGCACCGTCGCCGAGGGCTTCGGCTTCACCTGGGGCCGGCTCGTCACCAAGCTGCGCATCCCGCTCCTGGTCATCGGCATCCTCGGGCTGGGCGCGCTCACCCTCCCGGCCCAGGACATGCGTATAGCCCTGCCGGACGCGGGCACCGCCGCCGAGGGCTCCCCCGCACGCGAGGCGTACGACCTGACGTCCGAGGGCTTCGGCGAGGGCTTCAACGGCCGTCTCATCGCCGTCGTCAACGGTGAGGACGCGCAGTCCACCGGGGCGGCCGCCGAGAAGGCCACCGCCCTCATCAAGGACACCGACGGCATCCTGACCGTGGCCCCGCCGCAGCTGAACGAGCAGGGCACCACCGCCCTGCTGGCCGTCATCCCCGAGGCCGGCCCGACCGCCGTCGCCACCGAGGACGCCGTCCACGACATCCGCGACCGGGTCGCGGACATCGAGGGCGCCGACATCGCCCTCACCGGCGCGACCGCCCTGGGCATCGACGTCTCGGAGAAGCTCGCCGACGCCCTGCCGGTGTATCTGCTCCTGGTGGTGGGCCTGTCCATCCTGCTGCTCATGCTGGTCTTCCGGTCGGTCCTGGTACCGCTGAAGGCAGCCCTGGGCTTCCTGCTCACCGTGGGCGCGACCTTCGGCATCACCGTCGCCATCTTCCAGGAGGGCCACCTCGCCGGCCTGGTGGGCGTCGACACCCCCGGCCCGCTGGTGAGCTTCCTGCCGATCCTGCTCATCGGCATCCTGTTCGGCCTCGCCATGGACTACGAGGTCTTCCTCGTCTCCCGCATGCGCGAGGACTTCGTCCACGGCGCCGACCCGCAGGAGGCCATGGTCAGCGGCATGGGCCACAACGCCCGCGTCGTTACGGCCGCCGCACTCATCATGACGTCCGTGTTCGGCGGTTTCGTCCTGATGGACGACCCGATCATCAAATCCATCGGGTTCGCCCTCGCCGTCGGCGTGGTCATCGACGCCTTCGTCGTCCGCATGGCGCTGGTCCCGGCGGTGATGTCGCTGCTCGGCCGTGCCGCCTGGTGGCTGCCCAAGCCCATCGACAAGGCCCTGCCCGACCTCGACATCGAGGGCGAGAAGCTGAACCGGCAGCTGGCCGTGGAGACACGCGACGAGACCCCCGTCTCGGTCTGACCCGCGCACCGGCCGGACCGGACCGCACCCCGGAGGACGGGAGCCGCACAGCGCTCCCGTCCTCCCTCGTTTTTCCCCTTTCCTCGCAATCTGGCCCCGGGCGATCTGAACGGCGACGGTTACGACGCGACAGTCGTCGGGCACGTCTCGACCTCGGAGGCGTACCGCAAGGGCGGCGTGCTCGGTGTCCTCAGTGGTTCCGCCACCGGACCGGACGCCCGTAGCCGGCGCACCATCGATCAGAACACTCCGGGCGTGCCGGGCAGCGTGGAAGCCGGTGACGAATTCGGCAACTCCCTCGCGGTGGGCGATGCCGACGGTGACGGCTGCACCGATCTCGCGGTGGGGACTCCCGGAGAGGACATGGGCGCCGAACGGAACGCGGACACCGAACTCCGGCGCCCCCGCCCCACCCGCGTGACAGCGGAACGACTACGAGCCGCTGGTCCATGCCCTCGCTGCACCCTCAGGCATCGGCGCGACACGCTCCTCGCCAACGCCTCGGGCACCGTGTCCCCGACACCCTGTCCAGCACCGAACGGGCCGGCAGCGCGATGCGCCGGCTCTCCGACGGCATCGTCTCCACCGGTCCTGTCCGACCTTGGCTCGGGATGCCGGACACTGACGCACGAGGCCCCGGGGAAACAGGGCGCTGGTGCGATGTGCCGGTTCGATGTAAGTGACGACTTGTCAATTCGGTGTGCCGGTAATGGTGGTGGCTTGTTTCGGGGACCCGGTCCCTGACGTGGGGCGGTGTATGCGAGGGGGCGGCAATGACAGGTTTCTTCATCCTGGACGACCCGCGGCGGGGGAGTGGCCCGGCGTCCACGCCCACGAGTTCAGCACCGCCTGAAAGAGCACTTCATCCTCTCCGGTCTCATGCCGGCACACGCGGACATCGCCTTGGCGAGTGGGAGAGGGCGCCAACCGGTCATGATGGGCGAGGTGAAGGGATCCCCCGATCGAGCTGATCGACAACGACAGAGAGACCATAGGGGGCTCACTGAGCGTTCTCGGAGTGGCCACTGACCGGGTGACAAGGCCGGTCCCCGCAACGCACGAGGCTCCTGTGCCGTTGAGAGAGATGCTCGACCTCTCAACTCATCAGCACAAGATCCTCGTTGGTTCCCTGTCCTGTACCTGGACGGAGGCGCGACTGGCGAGAAGCAGGCAGATCGACCCGAGCATGAGCCCAGGCGCAGTCCTTCGCCCAGCCTGCGGTGGCGCAGTCGAAGCTGCATGCCCGTGTGCTCGGGCACATAGGCTGGTGGTGGCCGGTGCCGGTATGGGGTGCACAGGCTGGGTCCCGGCTCTCGTGTCCGGTGCGAGACTTCGGAACCGCCGTCGCAGGTAAAGGAGTTGGACTTGTCGCCTACGGAAAGATCGTTACGGCCCCTGACCATCCTCTTCGCACCGGAGAGCGCGTACGGGCCGACGAACAACTGCGTAGGGATCGGGGGTGTCCTGCGCCGCCGGGGGCACCGTGTGGTGTTTGCCGCGGAAGCGTCCTGGAAGGGCCGCCTCGCGCCGCTCGGTTTCGAGGAGGAGCTGGTCGATCTGGCCCCGCCGCCGCCCGAACAACCCCAGGACGCAGGCCAGTTCTGGAAAGACTTCATACGAAACACCGCGCCCGAGTTCCGGAAGCCGACCATCGAGCAGCTGGGCACCTGGATCAAGCCGGTGTGGGAGGAGCTGGTCTCCGGCGCCCGGTACTGCGAGCCGCAGATGAAGGAGATCATCGATCGGGTCCGGCCGGATGTGATCGTCGAGGACAACGTCGTGTGCTTCCCGGCGTTGACCACGGCGGGCGTTCCTTTCGTGCGGATCGTTTCCTGCAACCCGCTGGAGATGAAGGGAGAGCGCGTTCCGCCGCCGTTCTCCGGGTATCCGGCCGGGGACCGGAGCGAGTGGGACGAATTCCGTGCCGAGTACGACCGCACGCACCGGAGCCTGTGGAGCGACTTCAGCACCTGGGTGACCGAGCAGGGCGCGCGTCCGCTGCCCGACCTGGAGTTCATCCACGAGGGAGATCTGAACCTGTACGTCTATCCCGAGTCGGCCGACTACACGGACGCCCGTCCGCTGGGCCCCACCTGGCACCGGCTGGACTCCTCGGTCCGCGAGACGCAGGAGAGGTTCACGCTGCCGCCCGGCCTGGCCGACGGCGGCGCGCTGATCTATTTCAGCCTCGGCTCGCTCGGCTCGGCCGACGTGGACCTCATGCGCAGGGTCATCGCCTCGCTCGCCCGCACCCCGCACCGCTACATCGTCTCCAAAGGCCCGCTGCACGAGGAAGTCGAGCTGCCGCCGACCATGTGGGGCAAGGAGTTCCTGCCGCAGACCCGGATCCTCCCGCTGGTCGACCTCGTCATCACGCACGGCGGCAACAACACGACGACCGAGGCCCTCCACTTCGGCAAGCCCATGATCCTGCTGCCGCTGTTCTGGGACCAGTACGACAACGCCCAGCGCATGGCCGAACTGGGTTACGGCGTCCGGCTCGACCCGTACCGCTTCACCGACGCCCAACTCCACGGCTCGATCGGCCGTCTGCTCGGCGATACGACTCTGCGGCGCACCCTCATCGAGGCCGGTGAGACGATCCGGGCGCGCGACGGGCTGCATACGGCCGCGAATCTGATCGAGCAGGCCGCCACGGGTTGATCCCCCGGCCCTCGGACGAACCGGCCCCCCATGCCCCCGGCTATCTGCGCACCGCGTACCGCGTACCGCCGGGGCGGAACTGCTGGGCTCCGCCGACGGAGCGGAAGCCCTTCATGACGCGTTCGCACCGGTGGGCGGGCTGTTGACTGTTCTCGGCCCGGTTGGTCAGGCCCTCGTGTCAGCGGTATTCCACCGAGGGTATGACTTCACGGTGGGCCGCGCCGCAGGAGCGGAGCCTGTCGGTGACGATCGCCCGCGGCACCGAACAGGTTCTCTTGAGCGGTTTGCGGAAGAAGGCCGGGTTGCGGCCTTGTCCCTTCGGTCCTGGAGAAGGGTGTCGAGCACGGTGCCGTCGGCGTCGACGGCCTGCCACAGGTATTTCTGCTCTTTGCTGATCTTGATGAAGGCCTCGTCCAGGTGTCATTGTCCCCGGGCCGGGCCGGGGCTGTCGGCGGCGCAGGCCGTTGGCGTAGCCCTGCCCGAACTTCGCACCAGCGCCGGACGGTCTCGTGGGAGACGAGCACGCCGGGCTCGAACATCGGCTCCTCGACCTCGCGGAAGCCGAGCCGAAAGCGGAAGTACAGTCGCACGCGGTGCGCGATGATCTCCACCGGGTACCGGTAGTCCTTGTACGACGGCGACGCGGGCGACACGAGCGATCCCCCTCCCCGGCACGATCAACTCCAAGATCATCCCAGGCCGGTCAGTCAATGCGACAACGCCCCACATCCGACACCCCGCGAGCTTTGTCCCGATCAAGGAGAAAGTCGAGAGATCTCTCGCGAAAGGGGTTACGCGCCGGAACCAAGGCCGCTAACTTCCTTGAATCGAACCGTTCATGCACCTGAAGCCTGGCTCGACGGCGCGACGGCGCGCGCCGGTGCTCCCCTCGACAGGACTGATCATGTCCTGTTGTCTACCCCACACCTCGGGAGACGTCTGTGCGCACAAAACTGCTCAGACCCAGACTCGTCCGCTCGTTAGCGCTGGCGGTGGTGTGTGCCACCGGCTGCTTGATACCGGGAACAGCGGCTGCCGCACCACCGGACCCAGCCGACGGCCCCAGGGCAGCGGTCGCGGAGTTCCAGCAGGTCACGCTCGCCAAGGGGGTGACCGAAACGGGCGAGCCCATGACCCTGACCGTGCTGCCGGACCGTTCGGTACTGCACACCTCGCGCGACGGCACCGTCCGGCTCACGGACGGAGCCGGAAACACGAAGGTGGCGGGCAAACTCGACGTCTACAGCCATGACGAGGAAGGCCTGCAAGGCGTCGCGGTGGACCCGGCCTTCGCCTCCAACCGCTTCGTCTACCTGTACTACGCCCCCAAACTGAGCACTCCGAGCGGTGACGCCCCCTCCGACGGATCGGCCTCCGACTTCACGCCGTTCGACGGTGCCAACCGGCTCTCCCGGTTCGTCCTGAAGACCGACGGCACCCTGGATCCAACCAGCGAGAAAAAGATCCTCGACGTCCCGGCGTCCCGCGGCATCTGCTGTCACGTCGGCGGCGACATCGACTTCGACGCGGCGGGCAACCTCTACCTGTCGACCGGCGACGACACCAACCCGTTCGCCTCCGACGGCTACACCCCGATCGACGAGCGGGCGACCCGCAACCCCGCCTACGACGCCCAGCGTTCCTCCGGCAACACCAATGACCTGCGCGGAAAGGTCCTGCGCATCAAGGTCAACGCCGACGGAACGTACTCGACACCCAGTGGCAACCTCTTCCCGCCCGGTACCGCCAAGACCCGGCCCGAGATCTACGCGATGGGCTTTCGCAATCCGTTCCGGATGAGCGTCGACAAGGCCACAGGCACCGTCTACCTCGGCGACTACGGTCCCGACTCAGGAACCGCGAAGCCCGATCGAGGGCCCGAGGGCCAGGTCGAGTTCAACCGCATCACCAAGGCGGGCAACTACGGCTGGCCATACTGCACCGGCAAGAACGACGCCTACACCGATTACAACTTCGCCACCGGAACTCCGGGCACCACCTTCGACTGCTCGGCACCCAAGAACACCTCGCCGCACAACACCGGCCTGACCGACCTGCCGCCTGCCCAACCCTCCTGGATCCCCTACAACGGCACCTCCGTACCGGAGTTCGGCGGTGGCTCCGAGTCTCCCATGGGCGGCCCCGTCTACCGCTACGACGCCGGCTCCACCTCCGAGGTCAAGTTCCCGCAGGAGTTCGACGGCGACTTCTTCGCCGGCGAGTTCGGCCGCCGCTGGATCAAGCGCATCGAAGCGGCCGGCGACGGCACCGTGCAGTCCATCAACCCCTTCCCCTGGAGCGGCACCCAGGTGATGGACATGGCTTTCGGCCCGGACGGCGCTCTCTACGTCCTCGACTACGGCACCGGCTACTTCAACGGCGACGAAAACTCCGCCCTGTACCGCATCGAACACGTCACCGGCGGCCTCGCCCCGATCGCGCAGGCCAAGGCGAACGTCACCTCCGGCAAGGCACCTCTGACCGTCTCCTTCTCCTCGGCCGGCAGTTCGGACCCGGACGGAGACGCCCTCGGCTACTCGTGGGCCTTCGGCGACGGCGCGACCTCCACCGCCGCCAATACCTCCCACACCTACTCGGTCAACGGCCAGTACACGGCCACACTGAAGGTCACGGACACCACCGGCAAGACCGCTACGGCGTCCGTGCAGATCACCGTCGGGAACACCGCCCCCACAGTGAGGATCGACCTACCTGCGGACGGACGCATCTACGACTTCGGCGCCGCGATCCCGTTCGCAGTGACGGTGACCGACCCTGAGGACGGCACCGTCGACTGCTCCAAGGTGAAGGTCTCGTTCATCGTCGGGCACGACAGCCACGGCCACCCGCAGACTTCGACCACCGGCTGCACCGGCACGCTGCAGACCCTGGCCGACGGCGAACACGACCCCAACGCCAACATCTTCGGTGTCATCGACGCCGAGTACACCGACAAGGGCGCGAACGGCCAGCCCGCGCTGACCACACACGACCAGCACATCAGCCAGCCCACCCACCGGCAGGCCGAGCACTACGGCGACTCCGCCGGTGTCCAGGTCGTCAACCACAGCCCTGCCCATGGCGGCAAGACCGTCGGCCACATCGACAACGGCGACTGGATCTCCTTCACCCCGTACGCCCTCGACAACACCACCAAGTTCACGGCCCGGGTCTCCTCCGCAGGCGCGGGCGGCACCATCGAGGTACGCGCCGGGTCCCCGACCGGCACCGTGCTCGGCACGGCGACCGTGCCGGTGACCGGCGGCTGGGAGGTCTTCCAGGACGTGACCACTGACCTGTCCCATCAGCCCGCCGCTTCCACGACGCTGTTCCTGGTCTTCAAGGGCGGCACCGGCTCGCTGTTCGATGTCGACGAGTACTCCTTCACCACCTCCGGCAGCGGAACCCGGTCGGGCTCGGTCAAGG
>NZ_LIQT01000272.1 GCF_001418415.1 Streptomyces hirsutus | reverse complement strand
GTAGATGCCTCCTCAGAGATCCTTCGAAGGGACGGGTCGTTGGGCCTGCCAGACAGATCGCAGTTTGGCGACCGCTCGCTGCGCTGCCTCGCGGGGGTCGGGGCGCGGGGCGGGGGCCCTTGGGCCGGCCAGGTCCCGACCGTTGAGCGACTGCGCGAGAACGGCAGTCCAGTCGCTCCGGTGCGCCACGGCGACGTGTCCGTCCTCGTGCACCGCTTCGTCCTGCCAATCATCGGGCGGTGCCATGAGGACATGAAGAGAGTGTTCATCGAGCCATTCCAGGCCCAGAACCTGCCGGCCGAGTTCGTGCTCGATGAGAGAAGTGACCACGCCCGTTTTGAGGTGCGGAAGAATTGGCTCGCCCTCGAAGAAGTAGCCACCGTCATACCTTCCGGTGCCTATCGCGAGCGGCGAACGCCTGGGGTGGAAGGCCATCGCGTGAACGGGGAAGCGTGAGCGGATGGGCGCGCTGCGGACAAAGGAGCGGCTCTTGTAGACGGCGGCCGGTGTGGTTCGACCGGGTACATCCGTGCCTGCCACGGCTAGGGCTTCGGCGTAGTCGGGTGGCATCCGTTTTGTGCTCAAGCGACGCCGGCTTCGACAAGATCAAAACGGTTCGCGCGAACGCCATGCCACTGGAGGGGCGGCGGCGTCCCGCCACGGCGCGAAGCCGCCGCCCGCTCTCCGTCCCCAGCCTTTGCTTCATCTATCGAAATTCGATAGATTCTGATCGTAACTCGATGGAAGGTTGGGTCGTGGGAAAGCTGACAGTGGGTGTGTTGCGCGCCGTGCTCGTGGTGGTGCTCGTCGGCACCGTGTTCGTACAGGCAGGGATGGTGTGGGCGTTGGTCAGCGGGAGCGACCCGGAGGACGGATCGCTCCCGCTGACCCCGCTGCGCGTGATCACGATCCTGGGCATGGTGTCGGTCCAGGTCGCCCTGGTCTGCGTATGGCGGCTGGTGACGATGGTGCGACGCGGAACCGTGTTCTCCCCTACCGCCTTCCGGTACGTGGACGGCGTGATCGGCGCGATCGTGGCGGCTGCCCTCGTGTGGTTCGCGGTCACGGCCCTCAATGCGCCGGGCCAGCGGGACGATCCGGGCGTCACCGTCATCATGGGTGGGGTCGGCGTGGCCATCCTGGGGGTTGCGCTCATCGTGCTCGTGCTGCGGATGCTGCTCGCCCAGGCCGTCGCGCGCGACGTCGAAGCGGCACAGATGCAGGCCGAGTTGGACGAGGTGATCTGATGCCGATCGTCGTCGACATCGACGTGATGCTGGCCAGGCGGAAGATGTCCGTGGGCGAGCTCGCAGACCGCGTAGGCATCACGCCCGCCAACCTGGCGGTACTCAAGAACGGCCGCGCCAAGGCGGTGCGCTTCGCGACGCTCGCCGCGCTCTGCGAGGTGCTCAATTGCCAGCCGGGCGACTTGCTGCGCTGGGAGGCCGAGGATGCCGCGGGCGGATGACACGCCCAGGGCGGGCGTGAAAACGTCTGGCACCACCGGCCCGTAACACGGCACGTGGACCGCATGGACGTGGATCACCGATCACCCGCAGCGCCGCCCCAACCCCCTTGGTCGGATTCCGGTTGACCTGCACCGCACCGTCCTGGCCTGCGAACGTGCTCCCACCACAAGCCCCCGTCCTTCCAGCGCGGAAGGGCGGGGGTTCGTCCATGGGAGGCAGCCAGGGCTTCACCGTGGTCGCTTGACACCCGACTCGTGACGATCTGTTAGTTCGACGGGGTTCTGGGGACGTGACAGGCGCGGACTTCCAAGATCATGGAGTTCTCGACGCCCTGTGATCCGAGTGGAAGACCGTGCCTGCCGACGCATCATCGCCGATCCCGCCTGCCTTCGACCAACTTCGCGAGCATCCCAGGGCCGTGCCCGAGGAGATCCCGGGCCTGCTGGAGCGACCGGCTCCGCACCCCGCGCCATGGCGACCTGGCGCAACCTCGCCATCGGCGCCCTTCGCCTCGCCGGGAAGAGCAGCATCGCCGCCGGCCTCCGGCGCAACGCCCGCGACGCCAGCCGACCGCTCGCCCTCCTCGGAATCACATGATCATGAAACGGATGTCACGCGACTACGCCGAAGCCCTGGGTCGGGGACGGACGGACGCCGATCACCTCGGGGAGTCGAGCGGGGCTTGACTGAACTCCCGCGGTGTCCCGGGCGATCGGTGACGGTGTCCTTCGGATCCTAAGATGCCCGAAAGAGTCGCTTACTGCGAGGGGGAAAGCGCGCCGGGGCGATCCTGCGGTGCCAGCCCGTCCCGGCGCGTGAGCCTCAGCCGCCGAGTGCGGTGACCATGTTCATGATGGTCTCGACCTGGGCGCCGCCCTGGATGGGGTAGTTGGTGGCGCCGAGGTAGCCCCACCAGTCCCAGCATCCGTTGGGGTTCACGGCGGACGACGTGGCCTGCGGATACAGGACGATCATCTTGTTGTTGTCGGCGTACTGGTTGAGGTTGGCGCGGTCGACGAAGGTCGTACCGATCTTGTCGTACCCCTGCTTGCAGCCGTGCAGGGAAACCATCAAGCGGCAACTCGATTCCGACTCACAGGCTTTGGGGACGTAGGCGAACCCGGAGCTGCCCATGCTCAGGGTGCTCGCCAGTCCGTTGACGGCGTGGGTGCTCTGCCCGAACTTGACGAGCTTGCCCGTCAGCGGTCCGGTGTTGGGGGAGGAGACCGAGCCGAAAAGCTTCTGCAGCAGTGCTCTCTGGGGGTCGGTGCCGCAGTTGTTCATGTACGGCGCGCTGTTCGCGGTGCAGCTGTTGGGCCCGTACGGGGTGACCCAGGAGTGCCCCGCCGCAGAAGTGTTGTCGTAGGTCACGTTCGCGCCGAAGTGCTGGTAGAAGGCCTTCCCGGCATCGCCGACCGAGGGCTTCACCGTGGTGTCGTTCTTGCCCTGGTAGAGGTACACGGGGCTGCCGGACAGGTTGCTGACCGGGTCGATCCACCCGTAGGAGGACCAGGTGGAGGCCCTCGAGGTCAGAGTGCTCAGATAGGTGGGGTAGAGGGTGTCCCCACAGCCGTACAGGGCTTGGTAGACGTTGTTCTGCGCGCAGTAGTACGGTCCCGCCCCGAAGATCGCCGCGCCTTTGACCTTCTTCGAGTAGGCGACGTGCAGCTGACCGGCCATGTAGCCCCCGGAGGAGATTCCGGACACATACACGCCGGATATGTTGTGGTCGGTGAGACTGCCCGACACCGGGGGAACCGTGTGGGGAGTGGCGGCCTGGGCGGTACCTGCCGACGCCAGCAGGGCTGCCAGGACGGAGAGGATCAAGGCGGGGGACCACCAGAAGACGCGTTGATGGGTTCGCATCATGTGCACCTGTTCCCTGGGGCTTGCGGTCCGGTCAAGGGCACCGGTCCGTGTGGTAGCGGAACCGTAGAGGCGACACGAGAACACTGGCGATGTGTGCGGCACACATCAGACAGCGCATCACAGTGGCTCAAAGACACTGGTCCTGCAGCATGCCACGAGCGGCCAACCCGACCGCGTCCCGCTACCCCCATACAAGTCGGCGGTTCAATTCGGCCAGATCCGATCGCTTTGTGTCATTCGTCGGCAACCGCCTTCCACATCACCGAGGCGCGGCTAAACAAGAAGGCTGGGGCGGCGTGTTGCCTTCCCCATGGGGTGTTGGCCGGACGGCGAGGGGGGTCTGGACGGTTGCTGACCATCAACGTGGCGGTGCTGCTCGCAGTCATTGTCGTCTGGCGGCTGCGGCGGCGTACGGAGGCCCGCAGTCGCTTCGACGAGAAAGTGACCGTCGTGATCGTCCTGGCGCTGGGGGTCCTGCTTGCACCCACTCCGGTAGGCCAGGGGATCCTGGACATCTTGGGGCAGCTCGCGAGCGGCGTTACGCAGGCCGGCCGATGAGCCCCCGCGCGCGCAGGGGCCGGGCGGCGGCGACCAGGCGCCCGCCGGCGCGACGGCGCACCCGCGGGCCCGGCAGGCGGCGGCAGCGGGCGGACGACCGGCTGGTCGGTCTCCTCGTGGCCGTGGGCCTGGCCGTCGCCCTGGCGGTGGCCGTCGTCAACTGGCTGATGGCCCACTGGTGGGTCATGGTCGTCATCGGCGTGCTCGCGGTGCTGGCCGGCGGCGGCCGGCTCTACCAGAAGCAGCAGCAGGCACGGTGGGAAGCGGTCCGCGCGCAGGGTCTGCGGTACGGGCTGTCCCAGCTGGACGCCCTGCACCACTCCCGGTTCGAGGACGCGGTGCGGGACCTGATGCGCCGTGACGGCTGTGGGGACGCGGTCCGCGTCGGGGGCGGCGGCGATCTGGGCGCCGATGTGAAGGCCATCGACCCCTACGGGCGGCGCTGGGTGATCCAATGCAAACACAGGCGCAGCGGCCTTGCCGGGGCCGCCGTGGGCACACCGGACCTTCAGGTCCTCAACGGCACCGCCCGACAGGTCCACGGCGCCGACGTCGCGGTGATCGTGACGAACGGTCGGGTCACCGCACCGGCCGTGGCCTTCGCCCAGCAGCAGCGCCTCCACGTGGTCGACCGCCACACCCTCGGAGTCTGGGCGTCCGGCTCACTTCCCTTGTGGGAGCTGCTGCGGGCCGTCCCGCCGCCCCGCAGACCGACCGCCCTGTCCTGAGCAGACCGCAGCCGTGGCCCGTCACCGAGTCCTTCGGACAGGCGCCGCGGATTTTCACGTTGTGCCGGGAGCGAGCCGAGCGGGCGGGAGCGGCGCCAGGGGAGACCACGGCCCGCTGGGGAAGTCGGCGTGAGGTGGGCGCGCGGGGTTCAGGGGTGGCGAGCGAGGACGTCGTCGATGCGGGATGCGTCGGCGCCCCGGGCCGCGGCGGCCGGCGCCATGAAGCCGAGCACGGTCTGGATGTCGTCACGGCGGGCCGGACCTCGTTCGTGACCGCCGCCGTGAGGAGCGGTGAGCCGGGCGCCCGACCCAGGACGACATGCGGGTGTGTCCCGGTCAGGATGTCCGGTGTTCCGGGTACAGCCACCGTCGAAGCAGGCGGCTCATGAGCGGCATGACCGCGTAGGTGAGGAGGGGGGCGAGGACGATCGGGAAGACGAGGGTGCGTGCCGCCAGCGGCCAGGTGTGGAAGAACTCCGCGAACAGGCCGTCGTAGAGCAGGGCGAAAGGGTAGACGGCGAGGATCGTCACCAGTGACATCTTCCAGCGCGCCGGCGGCCGGGCCGCGCCGTTGGGGATGTTGAACCACGTCTCCAGGCCGGTGGTGGTCAGCTTCGGGTGGGCCGGGCGGCCGTAGGGTTTGACTCGGGCCTGCCAAGCGGCTCGCTGGGGTGACGTCATCCAGCGGTCCAGGCTCTCGGTGTCCGCGAAGCGGACGACCGCGTGGTAGCGGTGGCTGTCGTCCTCGGGCCGGAGCCAGGTGACACCCCGGTGTCCCGTGAAGGCGGCGGCCTCCGCCTCGACCCCGTGGGCCCACTGCTCGAATTCTGTCTCCCCGCCGGGAATCACCTCCCAGGTGTAGACCACTGTCACCGCTTCTCGGGCTTCAGTTACACGCTGGTCCATATCGTAAATCTTACGTTTGCGACACTTTTGGGTGTCTATGAGAATGAAGGGGTGGTTCTTTGGGAGGTGTGTCATGCCCGTACGCGGCCCTGCCCTCACCGAGCAAGACGCAGCACTGCTGGAACAAGGCCCGGGCCCGGTCCGGGTCGGACTGTCGGTCAACGGCGCCAAGCGCACCCTGGACATCGAGCCGCGCGTCAGCCTGCTCGACGCGCTGCGTGAACACCTGCACCTGACGGGCGCCAAGAAGGGGTGCGACCAGGGAACCTGTGGGGCGTGCACCGTGTGGGTCGACGGGCGGCGCGCGCTGGCCTGCCTCACCCTCGCCCTGACCTGCGAAGGCCACGAGATCACCACCGTGGAAGGGCTGTCCGAGGACGGCGAACTGCACGAGATGCAACGGGCCTTCATCGCCGAGGACGCCTTCCAGTGCGGCTATTGCACTCCCGGTCAGATCATGTCCGCCGTTGCGTTGGTCCAGGAGGGGCATGCCGGGGACGACGACGAGATCAAGGAGTGGATGAGCGGCAACATCTGCCGCTGCGCGGCCTACCCCCACATACGGGCCGCGATACGCGCCGCCCGCGACCGTATGTAGGGAGGCACCCAGTGCGGCCCATCACCTACCTCCGCGCGACCGACACGGCGAGCGCCGTCACCGCCGTGAGCACCGACCCCACCAGCGACTTCCTCGCCGGCGGCACCACCGAGGTCGATCTGCTGCGCCAGAACGTGCTGAACCCCCGCCGCCTCGTCGACATCAACGATCTCCCGCTGACCGATGTCGAGGGCACCCCGGCAGGAGGGGTGCGTATCGGAGCGCTGGCCCGGATGAGCGACGTCGCCGCCGACCCCGTCGTCCGTGAGCGTTTTCCGCTGATCGCCCAGGCGCTGGAGCTGGGAGCGTCCGCGCAGCTGCGCAACATGGCGTCCATGGGAGGCAACCTGCTGCAGCGTGTGCGCTGTTCGTACTTCCGCGACGCGGAGTCCCCCTGCAACAAGCGTGAGCCCGGCACCGGTTGCTCGGCCGTCGAGGGCTTCAGCCGAGGGCACGCGGTGCTCGGCACCAGCGAGCACTGCATCGCCACGCACCCCTCGGACGTGGCCGTGGCGCTCGTCGCGCTGGACGCCCAGGTGCGCACGACGGGCCCGCACGGTGAACGCACCTACGCCATCGACGACTTCTTCCTCCTCCCCGGCGACTCTCCGCACCGCGAGCACCCCCTGGAGCACGGTGAACTGATCACCGGGATCGAGGTGCCGGCCACGCCTGTCGCCCGGCATTCCCACTACCTGAAGGTCCGGGACCGTGCCTCGTACGAGTTCGCGCTCGTCTCGGTCGCGGCCGCGCTCTCCGTCGTGGACGGCGTGATCGCCGACGTACGGATGGCGCTGGGCGGGGTGGCCACCAAGCCCTGGCGGGCCAGGCGGGCCGAGGATTTCCTGATCGGCGCGCGCGTCCAGCGGGACGACTTCGCCATGGCAGCCCGTGTCGAAATGGCCGATGCCCGGCCGACCCCCATGAACGCCTTCAAGGTCGAACTCGCGCAGCGCGCGATCGTCCGCGTCCTCGACCTGCTCAGCGACGGAACGGGAGACGGGTCCGAGCCCGGACCCGGGGCCGGGAGCCCGTCATGACCACCATGCCCACGACGACACCGTCCGCCATCGGACAGCCCCTCGACCGCGTCGACGGCCGTCCCAAGGTCACCGGGAGCGCGCACTATTCCGCCGAGATCCCCCTCCCGGACATGGCGTACGCCTACGTGGTCGGCTCCCGCATCGCCGCCGGACGGGTCTCCGGGATCGACGCGAGTGCCGCAACGGCCGAGGAAGGCGTACTCGCGGTCCTCACCCACGAGAACCTGCCGAGGATCGCGGAGCAGCCGCCGCTCGTGCCCTCGCTCGCCGGCACGGCGGCGCCCGGACAGACGTACTTCCCGATGCAGGACGACATCGTCCACTACGCCGGCCAGCAGATCGCGCTCGTTGTCGCCGACACCTGGGAACGCGCCCAGCACGCGGCGCACCTGCTGCGTGTCTCGTACGAGGAGACCGCCCCGGTCACCACCCTCGACCAGGGCCGGGACCGGGCGTACGTGCCGGAGAGGATCTTCGGAGGGTGGATACCGGGGCGCATCGAGCGCGGCGACGTGGAAGCCGGGCTGAGGGACGCGGACGTGCGGGTAGAGGGGACGTACACCTACGCGGCGAACCACCACAACCCGATCGAGCCGTCCAGCACCACGGCCCTCTGGGACGGTGACACCCTGCTGCTGTACGACTCCACCCAGGGAGTCAACGCCACGCAGATGACCGTGTCACGGCTGCTCGGCGTTCCGATGCAGAGGATCCGGGTCATCGGTCACTACGCCGGTGGCAGCTTCGGCTGCAAGGCGATGATCCATGCCCACCCGACGCTCGCCGCCATGGCGGCCCGAGAAGTCGGCCGGCCCGTCAAGCTCGCCCTCACCCGGGAGCAGATGTTCACCTCCGTCGGCCATCGGGAGGAGCAGGAGCAGCACGTGACGCTCGGCGCGACGCGCGAAGGCCGGCTGACCGCCATACGACACCACAAACTCTCCCCGACCTCCCCCTTCGACGACTGGGCCGAACCTTCCCTCGGCACCTCGTCGCAGATCTACGCGTGCCCCCACTACGAGGGCGTCTACCGGTTGTTCCGGGCGAACACCATGACCCCGACGTTCATGAGGGCGCCGGGTGAAGCGAGCGGTATGCACGCGCTCGAGTGCGCGATGGACGAGCTCGCCCACGAACTCGGTGTGGATCCCGTCGAACTGCGGCTGCGCAATCACACCGACGTCGACGCCATGTCGGGCTTCCCCTGGTCCAGCAGCGGGCTGCGGGAGTGCTACGAGCGTGGAGCCCGGCGGTTCGGCTGGTCCGGGCGTGATCCCCGGCCGGCCATGCGCCGTGAGGGCGACTGGCTGATCGGCACCGGCATGGCCACCGCGACGTATCCCGTCGCCCCGCTCGCCAACCCGCAGCGCGCCCGCGCGCGCCTCTACGCCGACGGGACGGCGGTCGTCCAGGCCGCCACCCCTGATTTCGGCACCGGCGTCGCCACGGTCATGACCCAGGTCGCCGCCGACGGACTCGGCATGAGCGTGGAACGCTGCCGCTTCGAGAACGGGGACACCGACCTGCCCAACATCGCCGCCGCGGTGGGCTCGGCGGGCGCCGGGATGATCAGCGCGGCCGTGCACAGTGCCGCCACCGCCCTGCGCGGTCAGCTCGTCAACAAGGCCGTGGCCGACGCCGGTTCACCTCTGCACGGCGCGGACCCGGTCGACGTCGTGGTCCGGGACGGCGTCATGACCGCCGGGACCGCGTCCGAGGCGTACACCGATCTGCTGCGGCGCAACGTCCAGCCGGACGCCGAAGCCTTGGGCCAGTGGAATCCGCCCGCCCACGACATCCCCTACGGGATGATGACCTTCGGCGCCCAGTTCGCCGAGGTCGCGGTGGATGCGGAACTGGGCCTGGTCCGGGTGCGGCGCATGACCGGTGCCTTCGCGCCGGGCCGGGTGCTCAACGCCAAGACGGCCCGCAGTCAGCTGATGGGGGGCATGCTGTGGGGGCTGGGGCAGGCGCTGCTGGAAGCCAACCACATGGCGCCGGACACCGGCCGCTGGGCCAACTCGAGCCTCGCCGAGTACCTCGTCGCCGTCAACGCGGACGCTCCGGACGTGGACGTCGAGCTCATCGAGGTCGAGGACGACATCGTCAACCCGTTGGGTGTGAAGGGGGTCGGTGAGATCGGCCAGGTCGGCGTGGCGGCGGCGATCGCCAACGCCGTGCATCACGCCACCGGACGCCGGGTGCGCAAACTGCCGATCACGATCGAGGACCTCCTTTGAACCTGTGGGTGAAGGTGGAACTCGGGCTGGTGCCGAGCCGGGCCCGGTCGTGCTTCTCCGACACGATCCACAAGGCGAGGAGGGGACGGCGAAACGAAGGATGTGGGCGCCGGCGCAGGTGGAGAAATCAGTGCCGGAGGCGCATTCCGGGCCGCTGATAAGCTGTGCCCGCGCTTCATTACACCGGGGTCCGTACCGAACGGTACGGACCCCGGTGCGTTCCGGGCGCCAGATCAGGAAGGTGCCTCATGAACGCGAAGCCGTCGGCCTCCGGACTCTCCAGCGGTGGCACGTCCCCGCGAGTGACAGCGTCCCCGGAGGTGACCCCGGCCGCGTCCTTCGACGCGTTCGGGCTGCCGCCGGAGCTGGTGGAGACCATGGGAGAGCTCGGGGTGACGGAACCGTTCCCCATCCAGGCGGCGACGCTGCCCGACGCGCTGGCCGGCCGTGACGTCCTGGGACGGGCGCGGACGGGGTCCGGCAAGACGCTGGCCTTCGGGCTCGCTCTGCTCGTCCGCACGGCGGGCCGGCGGGCGGAGGCGAAGCGGCCGCTCGCGCTGGTCCTGGTGCCGACCCGGGAGCTCGCCCAGCAGGTGAGCGACGCCCTGGCACCGTACGCGCGGAAGCTGAACGTGCGACTGGCGACGGTGGTCGGCGGGCTGTCGATCAACCGGCAGGTGGCGGAGCTGCGGAGCGGTGCCGATGTGCTCGTCGCGACGCCGGGGCGGCTGGCCGACCTCGTGTCGCGCCGGGACTGCCATCTGAACCACGTGCGGATCACGGTGCTGGACGAGGCGGACCAGATGTGCGACCTGGGGTTTCTGCCGCAGGTCTCGGACATTCTGGAACAGGTTCCCTCCGACGGGCAGCGGCTCCTGTTCTCGGCCACGCTCGACCGTCACGTCGAGCAACTGGTGCGGAGTCACCTGAACGACCCGGTCCACGCGTCGGTCGACCCCGGGGCGGGCTCGGTGAGCACGATGGACCACCACGTCCTGACCGTCCATCCCGCCGACAAGTACGCCACGGCGACCGAGATCGCCGCTCGGGACGGCCGGGTGCTGATGTTCCTGGACACCAAGGCGGCCGTCGACCAGTTCACCCGTCATCTGCGGGCCAGTGGTGTGCGGGCCGGCGCCCTGCACAGCGGCAAGTCTCAGCCGCAGCGCACGCACACGCTCGCCCGGTTCACGGACGGTGACATCACCGTGCTGGTGGCCACCAACGTCGCGGCGCGGGGCATTCACATCGACGCGCTCGACCTCGTCGTCAACGTCGATCCGCCGGCCGACCCCAAGGACTACCTGCACCGTGGCGGGCGCACAGCGCGGGCCGGACAGGCCGGGACCGTGGTCACCCTGGTCACTCCCGCCCAGCGGCGCGAGGTGAACCGGATGATGTCCGACGCCGGTATCCGGCCGACCGTCACCCCGGTGCGCTCCGGCGAGGCGGCGCTGACCGCCCTCACCGGTGCGAAGCGCCCGCCGACCGGGACGAAGGCCAACGGCGGCAACGCGCCCTTCCGCGGCCTCGGCAGCCGTCCGGGGCGTCCCGTCAAGGAGTCCCGCAAGGCCGCCGAAGCCCGCAAGGCGGCGGAGGCCCGTGCGGCGGCCCGGGTGCGCAGGGGCCGCTGACCCCGGACGGACCCCGGGTCCATGCACCGGGCGGCGCACCCGGCGGCGCCTGAGGAGCGGCCTTCCGCCGGCTGTGCGTGGCCACCGCGCTGCGGGACTCCTGGGCTGTGCGACGAGGGGCCCGTTCCCGATCCGAAGCCTCGACGGCGCCACGGTCCGGGACTCCTGGTTCCACGGCGCCCCCTTCACGACCTGGCTGCGTCGCCCCTTCCGGGAGGCCGTGGGCCCCCTGCCCCTGCCCCTGACGTCGCATGACCGAGGTGTCGCAGAAGGAGGAAGGGCCGGGTCAGAGGGTCGTGTCGGACCACAGGTCGAGGACGTCGTCGCCGCTCATGGTGTCGCCGGGATCGCCCGGCGTTCCGTCCAGTGTCTGCTCGGTCCAGATGACCTTGCCGGTCGGCGTGTACCGGGTGCCCCAGCGTTCGGCGTAACGGGCGACGAGGAACAGACCGCGTCCGCCCTCGTCCGTTTCCGCCGCCTGGCGCAGATGGGGTGAGGTGCTGCTGCCGTCGGAGACCTCGCAGATCAGGTTGCGGTCCCGCAACAGGCGGACGTGGATGGGAACGGTGCCGTGCCGGATGGCATTGGTGACCAGTTCGCTGAGGATGAGCTCGGTCGTGAAGCTCGCGTCCGTCAGGTCCCATGCCGCCAGTTGGCGGGTGACGTGGGCGCGGACGCTGGACACGGCCGCGGCTTCGGGGGGCACGTCCCAGTCGGCGACCCGCTCGGGGTCGAGCACCCGGGTGCGAGCGACCAACAGGGCGACGTCGTCGTTCCCGCCGTTCGGCAGGAGGGCGTCGAGCACCGCGTCGCAGGTCTGCTCGGGAGTCCGGTCGGGGTGGGACAGTGCGTCGCGCAGGATTTCCAGACCGACGTCGATGTCCCGGTCGGGGGTCTCGATGAGCCCGTCGGTGTAGAGGACGAGCTGGCTTCCCTCGGGCACATCGATTTCCATGGTCTCGAAGGGCAGACCGCCCAGGCCCAGCAGCGGACTGGCGGGCAGGTCGGGGAAGGACACGGTGCCGTCCGGAAGGACGAGGGCGGGTGGCGGGTGCCCGGCCCGGGCCACGCTGCACCTGCCGACGGCCGGATCGTAGACGACGTACAGGCAAGTGGCTCCGATGAGCCCCTCGTCGTCACCCTGGTCGGCCCGTTCCCGGTCGAGCCGGGCCACCAAGTCGTCCACCCGGGCCAGCAGCTCGTCCGGCGGGAGGTCGAGGGTGGCGAAGTTGTGCACCGCGGTACGCAGCCGCCCCATGGTGGCCGCCGCGTGCAGACCGTGCCCCACCACGTCCCCGACCACCAGTGCCACCCGGGCGCCGGACAGTTCGATGACGTCGAACCAGTCCCCGCCCACCCCGGCCTGGGCCGGCAGATAGCGGTGGGCCGCCTCCAGCGCGCTCAGGTCCGGCAGGTCGCGGGGCAGCAGACTGCGTTGCAGGGTGACCGCCAACGCGTGCTCGCGGGTGTAGCGGCGGGCGTTGTCCAGCGCCACGGCGGCCCAGGCGGACAGCTCCTCGGCGAACAGCACATCGCCCTCGTCGTACGGTTCCGCTCGCTCCGAGCGCCAGAAGTCCACCGAGCCCAGCACCGTGCCGCGAGCCCGCAACGGTACCGCGATCAGGGAATGGAAACCGTGGCCCAGGAGCTCCTCCGCGCGGTCGGGGGCCAGTGTCCGCCATCCCTCGGCGGCGCTCAGATCCGCCTCCAGCACCGCGCGGCCGCTCTTCACGCACCGTGCCTGTGGAGTGGCGTCGGGGAAGCGAACGGTTTCGCCCACCGCCATCAGCGGCAGGCCGGTGTGGACGGTGCTCACGCCGGCCCGCTGCATGACGGTGCTCCGGCTGGTCGGCTCCTCGCCGCGCAGCACCTCCGCGGCCAGGTCGACGGTGACCAGGTCGGCGAAGCGCGGAACCGCCACTTTGGCCAGTTCGTGTGCGGTGCGTTCCACGTTCAGGGAGGAGCCGATCCGCGCCCCTGCGTCGTAGAGAAGGTTCAGGCGCTCCCGTGAGGCCTCGGCGCGACCGGACAGAGCCCGCAATTCCGTGGTGTCCCTGAGTGTCACCACGCTCCCGGCACCCCTGTCGTCGGGCACTGTGCGTCGCTTGCTGACCGCCACCAACCGGTCTGCCGAGAGGAGCACCTCGTCGGTGGCCGTCCGCTCCGAGGTCATCAGTTCGACGATGTCCGGGCTCAGACCCAGGTCGGTGACCTGCCGCCGCTCCGCGTCCGGCGGCAGGTCCAGCAGTCGCCGCGCCTCGTCGTTGGCCAGCACCAACTGCCCGTCGTCCCCCACGATCAGCACTCCCTCCCGCACCGCGTGCAGCACCGCGTCGTGGTGGTCGTACATCCGTGTCATCTCCACCGGGCCGAGACCGTGGGTCTGGCGCAGCAGCCGCCGGCTCACCAGGGCGGTGCCGCCCGCGCACACGGCCAGTGCCCCGCCCGCGGTCCCCAGGAGCACCGGCAACTGCTCGGCCGCCATGCCGGCCACCCTGTGGACCGTGATCCCGACTCCCACCGTGCCGACGATCGTCCCGTCGGACCCGGTGACGGGGACGTACGAGACCACCGCGCGGCCCTTGGAGGTGTCGATCTGCTGGGTCCGGGGGGAGGTCGGCGGCTTGAGCGGGCCGACGACGGCCTTGCCGATCTTGGAGGGGTCGGGGTGCGCGTAGCGGACCCCGTCCGACGAGTACACGACGATGAGATCCACGTCGGTCACCCGCACGATCCTGTCGGCGATCGGCTGCAGCACCTCGGACGGGTTGGGTCCGGTCATCGCCGTCAGCGTTTGAGGGGAGTACGCGAACGTCGTGGCGACGGCCCGGGACCGGGCCTCGGCCTCATGGATGCTGTTGCGCTGTGCCTGGAGCACGAGAGTGACCACTGCGGCGGTGATGATCAGGGCCACGACCAGGATCTGCAGCACGAACACCTGGCCGGCCACGCTCCGCACCCGGAGCAGGGGCCGCAGCCGCCCCGAGAGCCGCGCCGGCCAGGGACCGTCGTCACGCCGGTTCCGCTGTCGGCCCTCCTGCCGGTCCCGTTGCTGCTCCTCCTGCCGGTCCTCCTGCCGGTCCTCCTGCCGGTCCCGCTTCCGGGCCCGGTGCCGGACGGAGCCCAGGCGTGCGGCAAGACCCCTGAAGCCGCGGGGCGAGGTGCCGGGAGGGCGACGGGAATCTGCTGTCACTGCTTCGTTCGCCTCCTCCGCGGCGATGTACGGGCCGTCCCGGTGCGGTCACCGTCCACCGGACCACCCGCCCGCCGGACCTGCCCTGCGAAAGCCGGGGTGTTCGGGACACCAGGAGCAAACAAGCTTCAACATGTACGTTATGCGCATTCCTTACGAACGGGTCAACGGTACTCGCTCAGGGCCACTTCGGTCCGGTCGGGTGCGGCCGTCCGGTGCCGCCGAGCAGGGGCAGTGCGGTCGTGGCCGGTGCCGTGGCCGCCGAGGGCAGTGGGAGCGGGCTCGTGTGCGCAGGACGTCGGGCGGCTGGGTGCAGGGCGCCGGGCGGCACGGGCCGGCCGCTCGGGGCGGCCGCGCCGTGAGGCGAGGCCCCGGCTGATCCTCCAGGGCAGCGGTTCCGGGACGCCGGTTCCTGTTGGCTGTGCGCCTCAGCCGCGGACGCAGTCCTCGATCACCGAGGCGACCTGTTCGACCGCGGCCGAGACGCGGTGCGTGCGCCGGGCCAGTACCAGTTCGACCGACTCGGGGCTGGTGAGCGGTACGTAGGTCACGCCGTCGAGGCTCAGGCTCTGCACCGACTGCGGCACGAGGGCCACGCCGTGGCCGGCCGCGACGAGGACGACCAGGGTGGCCGTCTCGCCGACCTCGAGGAGCGGGGCGGGCTGGAAGCCGGCCCGGCGGCAGGCGGAGAGGACCCGGTCGTACATCGAGGACCGGGACTGCGAGGGGTGGATGACGAACGGCTCGTCGGCCAGGGCCTCCAGCGGGATGTCCGGGAGCCCTGCCAGCCGGTGGTGGGACGGCAGTACGGCCACCAGTGGTTCGGACCGCAACGGTGTGATGCGGATGTCCTCCTCCGGCGCCGCGCCCCGCAGGACGGCGAGGTCGAACGTGCCGGAGAGCAGGCCCTCGACGAGCAGCGGGGTGAGGAGTTCACCCCGCAGGTCCAGGGTGACCTTGGGCAGCTTCGCCCGTACGGTGCGGGCCACCCGCGGCAGGACGTCGTAGGTGGCCGTGCCGATGAAGCCGACGGAGACCCGGCCCGCATGGCCGGTGGCCAGCTCCCGCATGTGGGTCCGCGCGCGTTCCTCCTCCGTGACGAGGGCGCGTGCGTAGTCGGTGAGATGGCGGCCGGCCTCGGTCGGCTCGACGCGCCGGGTGGACCGGTTGAACAACGAGACGCCCAGCTCCCGCTCCAGTTGCTTGATCTGCTGGGAGAGAGCCGGCTGCGCCACGTGCAGGCGGGCGGCCGCGCGCCCGAAGTGGCACTCCTCGGCCAGGGCGAGGAAGTACCGGAGCTGACGGAGTTCCATGGACCCCATTTTATAAGGCCTGCTTATGAATCGATGCCTACTAGGTCTTGGACATGATGAAGCGGGCGCTCGTACGGTGGGGGCGTGAGCGACAGTTACCTTTACGCAGCAGCACGAACGCCCTTCGGCAAGTTCTCGGGCGCCCTCGCCGAGGTCAGGCCCGACGACCTCGCCGCGGTGGCTGTCACCGGGACCCTGGCCAAGACCCCCGGGCTCGATCCGGCGGAGATCGACGACGTCGTCTGGGGCAACGCCAACGGCGCGGGCGAGGACAACCGCAACGTCGGCAGGATGGCCGTCCTCCTCGCGGGACTGCCCACCTCGGTCCCCGCCACGACCGTCAACCGGCTGTGCGGGTCCTCCCTGGACGCCGCGATCATCGCCTCCCGCGCCATCGAGACCGGCGACGTGGACATCGTGCTCACCGGCGGCGTCGAGTCGATGACCAGGGCGCCCTGGGTCCTGCCCAAGCCCTCGCGCGCGTTCCCCGCCGCGGACGTGACCGCCGTGTCCACCACCCTCGGGTGGCGGCTGGTCAACCAGCGCATGCCTAAGGAGTGGACCGTCTCCCTGGGCGAGGCGAACGAGCAGCTGGGCGAGCGCTTCACCATCGCCCGCGAGCGGCAGGACGCCTTCGCCGCCCGCTCCCACAACCTCGCCGACGACGCCTGGAACGCCGGTTTCTACGACGACCTGGTGGTGCCCGTCGTCACGGACCGCAAGGGCACGACCGTCACCCGGGACGAGGGGATCCGCCCCGGTTCGACCGCCGAGAAGCTCGCCGGACTCAAGCCCGTCTTCCGCCCCGACGGCGTCATCACCGCCGGCAACGCCTCCCCGCTGAGCGACGGCGCCTCCGCGGTGCTCCTCGGTTCGGGCGAGGCCGCCGCACGCATCGGCACCGACCCCGTCGCCCGCATCGCCGGCCGGGGCGTGTCCGCGCTGGACCCGCAGATGTTCGGATACGCCCCCGTGGAAGCGGCGAACCGGGCACTGAAGGGCGCGGGGATCACCTGGTCCGACGTCTCGGCCGTCGAGCTCAACGAAGCCTTCGCCGTCCAGTCGCTGGCCTGCGTGGACGCCTGGGACGTCGACCCGGAGATCGTCAACGCCAAGGGCGGCGCGATCGCGCTCGGCCACCCCCTGGGCGCCTCCGGAGGCAGGCTCCTGGGCACCCTGGCCCACCGGCTGAAGGAGTCGGGGCAGCGGTGGGGCGTCGCCGCCATCTGCATCGGAGTCGGCCAGGCGCTCGCCGTGGTCCTGGAGAACGTCTCGGGAGGCAACCGATGACCACCCTGCTGTGCGACCACGCCGACGAGGCGGTGGCCGGGATCGAGGACGGCTCGACCGTGCTCGTCGGAGGGTTCGGAATGGCCGGCATGCCGGTCGACCTGATCGACGCCCTCATACGCCAGGGCGCCAAGGACCTCACCGTCGTGTCCAACAACGCCGGCAACGGCGACACCGGACTCGCCGCGCTGCTGGCCAAGGGACGGGTCCGCAAGGTGATCTGCTCCTTCCCGCGCCAGGCGGACTCCTGGGTGTTCGACGACCTCTACCGCACGGGCCGGATCGAACTCGAGGTGGTCCCCCAGGGCAACCTCGCCGAGCGGATGCGAGCGGCCGGGGCCGGCATCGGCGCCTTCTTCTGCCCCACCGGAGTCGGCACGCTCCTCACGGAGGGCAAGGAGACCCGCGAGATCGACGGCCGCACCTACGTGCTGGAGTACCCGATCAAGGGCGACGTCGCGCTGATCGGCGCCCACCGCGCCGACCGCATGGGCAACCTCGTCTACCGCAAGACCGCCCGCAACTTCGGACCGGTCATGGCCACCGCCGCGACCACGGTGATCGCACAGGTCCGCGAGATCGTCGAGACCGGCGCCATCGATCCCGAAACCGTCGTGACCCCCGGCATCTACGTCGACCGTGTGGTGAAGGAGGCCGACCGCGCATGACCACGACCCGAGTGATGAACGAGCAAGGTCCGCTGAACAAGCAGGACATGGCCGCCCTCGTGGCGCGCGACATCCCCCAGGGCGCCTTCGTCAACCTGGGCATCGGGCAGCCGACCCTCGTCGCCGACCACCTGCCCGCCGACTCCGGCGTGGTCCTCCACACCGAGAACGGCATGCTCAACATGGGGCCCGCCGCGAAGGAGGGCGAGGTCGACCCCGACCTGACCAACGCGGGCAAGATCCCGGTGACCGAACCGGCGGGAGCCTCCTACTTCCACCACGCCGACTCGTTCGCGATGATGCGCGGCGGCCATCTGGACATCTGCGTCATGGGCGCCTTCCAGGTCTCCGCCACCGGCGACCTCGCCAACTGGCACACCGGAGCACCCGACGCCATCCCCGCCGTCGGCGGAGCCATGGACCTGGCGATCGGCGCCAAGAAGGTCTTCGTCATGATGACGCTCTTCACCAAGACCGGCGCCCCCAAGCTGGTGCCCGAATGCACCTACCCGCTCACCGGCCTGCGCTGCGTCGACCGCATCTACACCGACCTCGCGGTCTTCGACATCACCCCCCAGGGCCTCCGGGTCACCCAGACCTTCGGCACCACCCTGGACGAACTCGCCGGCCGCCTGGACGTGCCACTGCTCGCCGCCGAGGCGTGAGAAACGGGCCGACAGCCCGCTCGACCATGCGCTGATGGCCTGCCCTGGACCACCGGGGCAGGCCATCAGCGCATGGCCGGGCACCGCGACGCCCGGCGGACGGGAGTGGGGCACCGGCCGAAGAAACATGGACGTCGATACCTCTTCGTCTTCCGAGAACTCCGAGAACTCCGAGAACTCCGAGAACTCCGAGAGTTCCGAGAGCCCCGCGAGTTCCGAGAAGATCTTCAGCGGCCGTCTCAGGCGCGGCGGGACCGGACGACCAGGGCCGTGCCCCCGGCCACCGCGAGGACCGCCGCGCCGCCGAGGACCGCGGCCTGCACACTCGCGCCGGTCTTGGCGAGGCGGGGGTGCGAGCCGTGCGCGGCCTGCAGGATCAGGTCGGTGATGTCGCCCGGATTGGTCTCCATGACGGCGTGCGGGGCGTCGACCTCGACGGTGGTCGAGCCCGCCCGCTTCGCCATGAAGCGCAGGTTCTCGGTGCCGATCGTGCGGTCGTCGGTGGCCACGAGGTACCACGAGGGGATCGTCTTCCAGGCGGCCCCCTTACTCGGCTGGGTGTTCGTGGCCACGTTCGCGGGCCGCTGTGAGGCGGCCAGGGCGTTCGCCCGAGCCGCGTCGAGCCGGTTGCTCAGGAAGACGTCGCTGAATTTGTCCGGCTTGATGTACAGGTCGACATCGTCGGGGCCGCCGCCGAGCGGCACGGCGTCCAGTGCGGTGGGGACGGGGGCCTGGGGGTCGTCCGTCAGATGACTGCCGGGGTGCTTGGCGACCAGCTGCAGAGCCGTCTCGCCCTTGTCCGGGGCGAACCCCGCGACGTACACGAGGGACTTGACGTTCGGGTTGCCGGCCGCCGCGTTGGTGATCACCGAACCGCCGTAGGAGTGACCGACGAGAACGAGGGGGCCCTTGATCGACTTCAGTCGGGCGGCGAGGTAGTCGGAGTCGCCGGAGAGGCTGCGCAGCGGGTTCGCGGTGGCGACCACCGGATAGCCCTGAGCCTGAAGGCTCCGAATGACCTTGTTCCAGCCCGAGGCGTCCGCCCAGGCGCCGTGCACCAGCACGATGGTCGGCTTGGCGCCCTCATGGGGTTCGGCCCCACCGCCGCTCTCGGAGGCCACGGACGGGCCGGCGGCCGTCAGGGCCGCGGCGGGGAGGAGGACGGCCAGGGGGAGTGCCCGCCGGGCGGCGTGCCGTATGTGCTTCATAACCACTCTTTCGCCGAGGGGAATGACTGCACGACGACACTGCGTTCCACCGGCTGGTGCGGCACCATGAAATGGTCCGGTCGAGTGAAGACCACGCCGGCGGACACAGCCGCTCAGGGAGGTCACGGCAAGTACCGAACGAGACCGTGAATCGGCGCCCGGCCCTCGTCGGGCGGACGGCGCCGCAGGGCCTCGATCGGCAACTGCGAGCCCTTTCACCCCAGCGGTGCGCCATCCGGTCGGGGCCGAGACGCCTCAGGCCGGCGCCCTTCTGCCCGGCGCCGATCTTCGCTTCCGCGCCGGCACCGCAGCCACGGTCCGAGTGGTGTGTCTTCGCAGGGAGAGAACATGAGCACCCGGTTCGATGTCACCGTAAAGATAGACCGGCCCATCGAGGACGTCTTCGCCTACCTCGCCGACGGCCGCCACGACCCCGAGTTCAGCCCCCGCGTGCTGGAGATCGAGAAGAGTCCCGAGGGCGTCACCGACGTGGGCACCGTCTTCCACAGCACCGTCAAGGACAGCGGCATGAAGTCCCGGCGGGACTTCGAGATCAGTGAACTGATCGCCCCCACCCGTATCCGCTGGCACGAGGTGTCCCACCACTCCATCACCGCCGACGACGGTGGCTACGACCTCGAGCCCACCGCCGACGGCGGCACCCGGGTGCGCCTCTTCAACGTCCTCGAAGGGCACGGCCTGGGCAAAGCACTCCTTCCTCTCGCGGGCAGCGCGGCACGCAAGGACGCCCCCGCCTTCGGCCGGCGCATCAAGGCCGCCGTCGAGGCCTCGGCCTGACCGGCGGTGCCGGGCCCTCCGACCCTTTGTGCTGGGCAGATGATGGGCACTGACCTGTGCAAATGGCCTTTCGGCTGTTTCACGCCCGCACCTGTCGGCGCAGCGGAACGTCTCGGAGAAGGCCCAGGAGACTTCTGCGGTCTGCGGCCAGATGCGAGGCCCTCGAACCACCCAAATGTCCGAATGCTGAGACATGTTTCTCAAACAGGTACGTTTGCGGGAGACCTCGGCGTTTTGCCGGGGGCCGTATGAATGCGAGGAAAGGGAACACTCATGTCTCACCCCCTGCTGGTGGACCCGGCCTGGTTGCACGAGCGCCTCGGGGACCCCGCGATCCGGATCCTGGACGCGACCACCTTCCTCACCCAGCCCGAAGGCGACGGCTACTACGACGTCGAGTCGGGCCGCCAGGCGTACGAGAAGGCCCACATCCCCGGCGCCGTCTTCGCCGACCTGCTGAACGACCTCGCCGACCCCGACGCGGCCACCACGTTCACCGCGCTCGACAGCGAGACGTTCGCCGCCCGGCTCGGGGCTCTCGGCGTCGGCCGCGGCACGCACGTGGTCATCTACGACCAGGGCCCGAACATCTGGGCCACCCGCCTGTGGTGGAACCTGCGCTACGAGGGCTTCGACGACATCTCGGTGCTGAACGGCGGTCTCCCCGCCTGGACCCGGGCGGGCCACGAAGTCAAGAGCGGCGTGGAGTCCAACGAGCCCGCCGTGTTCACCGCCCGGCGCCGTCCCGAGCTCTACGCCGACAAGGACGCGGTCCTCGCCGCGATCGAGGACCCCGGCACCCGGCTGGTGAACTCCCTCGACCGGCCGACCTTCGCGGGTACCCGCCAGACCTACGCCCGGCCGGGCCGCATACCGTCCAGCACGAACGTTCCGTTCCCCGAACTCGCCGACTCCGACGGCCTCTTCCGCGGCCCGGACGAAGTCCGCCGGCTCTTCGACGACGCCGGCGCCCTGGACGAGTCCAAGAAGGTCATCACGTACTGCGGCAGCGGCATCGCCGCCACCGGCCTGGCCTTCCAGCTGGCCGTCCTCGGCCGCCCCGACGTCGCGATCTACGACGGTTCCCTCACCGAGTGGGCCGCCGACCCGGCCCTCCCCCTCGAAGTCGACTGACCACACGGATGCCGCCGCACCCCCTCCCGACTCCAATGAGACAGGTCGAACGGGGTGCGGCGGAACCTCGGATGCTGATGCACCGGCGCGCCCGGCGGGCCGGCCCTGACCAGCCCCGGCACCGGCCGAACCGGTCACACCGCTGGGTGACCGGGCGAGATCGGGGTCAGGATGCCCCGACCCTGGGCTCGTCCCCCACGCCTTCGCCAACTCCGCGAGGCGCGACGATGCCGTTGCCGATGAGGGCGACGGAGGTGACGACGGTGCCGGCCTTCCCCCAGGCGTTGTCCTCCAGGAGGACCGTGCGCTCGCCCAGGAGTCGGGCCGTGCTCTTGTCGAAAATCCACTCAGTGCGTTCGCCGTCGTGTGTTCGGGCGACGGCGACCCCGTGTCGGCCTGCCGCGTCCACGGCGTCGGGGATGACGTCGACTCCGGGGATGAGAGCAGCGGCCCGGTAGAGAGCCGCAGAGGTCTCGGACCGCCCGGGCGGTGTTGGGCATCACGTTGGGCGCGATGCCCCAAAGCCACGCTCGGACGCTCCTGACTTCCTCGCGCAGCTTGTCGCGTAGCCGCCAGGCCTCCAGAAAGGTGAGTGACATGACGTCCTCGGCGAGGGCCCAGTCACCCGTCGTCCGGATCGCATGGGCATGGACGACGCGCGCATGCTCGTCGAAGATCTCGGCGAACGCCGCCCGATCGCCGGACCGGACCCGTTCATGCAAGAGGAAGTCCACAGCAACAAGTGTCCGCACAGGTACATCGGTTCCACTTCCTCTCCGCCGGAGTAAGAGCACCTGACGTGGCGAGGGCTCTCGGTGATCACGTGCGGTGGCATCCCGGCCCGTGGCAGGATGACGGCATGTTGACCCGAAAGGTCGAGGCCGCGTAGGCGTCCGCAGGAGAGGCTGCGTGCAAAGCGACGGGCCGGGGAGCTGAGACATGGTCGCCTTCCACTCCTCCGCGCTGGACGGAGTCGCCGCCAACCCGGCCCTCCCCACACCGCTGTTGCTGCGGCTGATCGCCTTCGACGGCGGGGGCCACGGCCCGCCCTTCCAAGCCCTCCACCGGCCGGGGCTGCCCGAGCCGGCCGTGGCGGCTGTCCTCACCCACCCGGTGCTGAACGCGCGAGTCCTGTTCGCGACGAGCGGCCAGGCGGAGCCCGAACAGCGAGCCCGGCTCGCGGACGACCCCTCGCCCAAGGTGCGGGCCGCCGTCGCATACGGACCCGAGTGGACCCGCGATCCCCGGACGAAGGTCCGTCCGCTGCCGGACGCCGTGTGCGGGCGTCTCCTCGAAGACCCCGAACCGCCCGTCCGCAGCGCGCTGTTGTACTCGCCCCACCTGGCGCCGTCCTTCCTCGCCTCCCTGGTCCGGCATCCCGATCCGGCCGCACGACGTGCCGCCCTGCGCGTCTGGGACGAACTGGCGGCGGACGGGCGCGCCACACTGCTCGACGACCCCGACCCCGAGGTACGGCGGTCGGCCGCGCTGTGCGCGTGTCCGCACGACGCACAGCTCACGGCGGCGCTGCTCCGCGACCCCGCCGCCCTGCCCGAGACACTGCGCCGGGGGCTTCTCGACCGCGCGGACGCCGAGCGATTCCTCGCCGAGGGCGTTCACCTGGTCGAACTCGCCGGTAATCCGTCCCTGCCGGCCGACCTCGTGGACCGGCTCGCCGTCGACCCCGACGACGGGGTGCGGCTCGCCGTCTCCCTCCGGCCCGAGCTGACCGAAGCCCGACGCGCCGCGATCGACTTCACCGTGGCCCCGCACGCACGGGGTGACGTGGACTGGGTGGCGGCCGGCATCGCCGATCAGGAGGTGTTGCGGCGGGCCGCGGCCTCCGCCCATCCTCTGCTGCGCCGTGCCGCGGCCCGCAGCCCACATCTGCCCTCAGATCTCCTGCGGCTTCTGGCCGAGGACGCGGACGTCGTCGTGCGCACCCACCTGGCCGTGTATCACCCCGACACCCCGGAGGAGGTTCTGATGAGCGTGTACGCACGGCTCGGCGGGACGTTCTCCGCCTGGATGGCGACCGGCCACCCCCGTTTCCCCCGCGAGGGGCTGGCCGCCCGCTACGCGGACCATCCGGACGGGATCTACCGACAGTTGGCTGTCCGCGACCCCGCCGCCGGCCCCGATCTGATCGAGCGGCTCAGCCACGACCCGGATGTCCGGACGCGCCAGGCGGCGGCCCGCGACCCGCGCCTGGCGCTTCCCCGTCTCCTCGAGGCCCTCGCCCTGCCCGAGCTGGCTTCCAGCGCGGGTGCCAACCCGGCCCTTCCCCCGGGTGAGATGGCCGTGGTCATGGACGAGGCCGGGGTGCCCGGATGACGGCGGGCGCCCGGAGCGACGCGGCCGAGGTGCTCGGGGTCGATCCGCGTGTCCGTGGTCACCGCCCGGCGGGCCACCCGCGTCCCGGACGACTGCCCGCCCCGACCGGCTCCAGGTACACCGCTGCACAGCCGCCACAGCGCGACCAGCTCTGCGGGTAGTCCGTACCTGACGTACCGCATCAGCAGGGAGTCGGCGGTGGCGATGTCCTCCTCCGCGGCGGGCGGTAGGAGGGAAGCAGGGAAGACCAGGGCGTGCTCGGCGAGCCGGCCGGTCAGGGTCTGCCAGGCTGCTGCGACCCGCTCGGTCTCACCATGTGCTTGAACAGACATCGGCCACCTTGCAAAGGGTCGACACCGTGCCCCCTTCCGGGTCGGTCGCGCGGGGCTGGGTGTCTGCGTCAGCACCAGCGGGTGCGGGGGCAGTTCCAGCCGCCTCCGCCGCCTCCGCCGGACGAGCCCCCGGAGCTGCCCGAGCTGTCCGGCAGGCCGTTCGGGAAGGCGCTGTTGCGCTCCCGATCGCCGGGGAAGGGGTCGCGGTAGTCGGGGTCGCCGTCGTCGTCCCGGTCCGGCAGGCGGGGACTGTCGCCATCCTCCCGCAGCAGCGGACGGCCGGTAGTCAGCAGCGAGTCCGCGAGTGAGGCGAGCGACTTCTTCGTCCGCTCTCCGGCGAGGGTGGACTGCTCCCAGTCGCCCAGGCGCGCCTTGTAGTCGTCGATCGGCTTGTGCAGCGGCTCGCCCCACACGTCGCGGTGCCGGTCGAGGAACCGCTCGGCGGCGGCCAGCGGGTCGGGGATGCCGGCCTCCATCGTGGTCGCCGGTTCGCCGTGGCGCATCGGGTTGGCCATGGTCGGCCCGACCCCCGAGCGGTGCAGCAGTCCGACCATGCCGTCGTGGACCGTACCGCTCACGCGGGCGACATCTCCGAACTTGCCGATGTCATCGGGAGGATCGCGGAGAGCACGCCGACATGTCTGATTTCTGCGACAGCCTCGCGGCCTTTCCAACGCCCGACAAAGACCCGTCCCGCAGGGGTTTCGCCGCGTACCGCTCCCTGCTGGCGGCTTCGCGGGTCCGGTGCGTCGTCGCGCGGAAGCCGCCGGTCCGCCCGTGGTGCCGGGACCGTTCCGGGGAAGGCTTCACGCCGTCCCGCCCGGGCGGGAGCGGGTGCCGGGGGTGCCGGGGGGAATGACCCGGCACCCGCACACGGTACGGCGGGCGGCGGTTCAGCTGTTCGCGGGCGGCGTCCGAGTCATGGGCAGGGACGGGTCGGCCGACCATTCCTCGATGGATCCGTCGTACACGGTCACGTCGTCCCGTCCCAGCAGGACCAGGACGAACCCGAGCAGCGTCGCCGAGATGCCGCCGCCGCAATAGAGGAGCGTGCCGGTGTCGGTGGGCAGAGAACTGACCGCCTCCTCCAGCTCCGGGCGGGGCAGGAACCGGCCGCGGGAGTCCAACAGCCGGTCCTTGGCCGGCAGGTTGAGGCTCGTGGGGATGTGACCGCGGCGGGTGTACCGCGTGGGCGCCCAGCCGTGGAAGGCGTCCTCGCCGAGCGCGCACACCAGGACCCGGTCGGGGCGCGAGCCGTTCATGACGTCGAGCACCTCGGACTTGTCCACCAGGGTGCCGCGCTGCTCGGCCGGCCAACCGGCGGCGGGCGCGGCCGGGTCGGCGGCGTCCAGGTCGGCCGCGGGGCCGGAGGCGACCGGTCCGCCCTGGGCCAGCCACTCCTGCAGACCGCCGTCCAGGACGGCGGTCTGCAGGAGTG